>JASFUW010000313.1:0-6260 GCA_050050135.1 Phycisphaerae bacterium | reverse complement strand
TTCTCCGACTTCAACAACGTCGTCCAGGTTCAGGGCCTCACAAGTGTCGTCCACATAACCGCAGGTGAAGCTCACAGCTTGTTCGTGACAGATGATGGCACTCTCTGGGCTACCGGCTGGAACCGCTATTGCCAGCTCGGCTTGGAGGAGGAGGTCTCACCCGACACACCCCTGTTCGGCAACTTGCTGACCGTGCCCGTCGAGGTCGGGCTGGGAAGCGTCACCGCGGTAGCCGGCGGATACACCCACAGCCTCGCCTTACAGGAAGACGGAACCCTCTGGGGTTTCGGCTCCAACGCCATCGGACAGCTCTCGACCGGCACACTCACCGACCTGCCGCCACAGGTCTGCACACCCGTCGCCATCGAACTGCCCGAATGACCCACGGGTTGACTGTGCCCTCTGCCTCGGCTAGAAAACCCACGAGTCCTCTCGACCGCGCGCTCCATGCGCAGGACAACGTGGCGTGGTCCTCCTGTGTCCGGTCGACCGGATCTCTCGCTTTCCCGGAGTCGACGCTTGTACGATGTGGCCATTATCGGAGCCGGACCCGCCGGAAGTCATCTCGCCGCAACGCTCTCGGCCGCAAGACACGAAGTTCTCGTCATCGACCAGAACGACGCCATCGGCGACCCCGTTTGCTGCACCGGAATCATCGGCACGGACTGTGTCACCTCCTATTCCATCGAAGATGAGCTCGTTTACCGGTGGGCGAGCAGCGCCAAGTTGTTCTCGCCCAACGGTCGGATGGTCCCGATCGCCAGACCGGAACCACAGGCCGCCATGGTCGACCGCGCACGGCTTAACGAATCGCTCGCCATGCGCGCCGAGCACCACGGCGCCGAGTACGCCCTGAACACCGAGCTGCTCGGCGTGCGCGTCCACCAAAACGGCGTCACGATTGACGTGGAGAACCATCAAGCCACGTCGAGCTTTCGAGCGCGGGCCATCGTCCTGGCCACAGGGTTCGTGCCCGCTCGCCTCGACGCGCTCCGTTTGGGAAGAGTCGCCGACGCCACGCTCGGTGCTCACGCCGAGGTCATCGCACCCGACGTCGACGAGGTGGAGGTCTACACCGGTCGACGGTTCGCACCAGGTTCGTTCGCATGGCTCGCACCCTCCACACCCGGAAGAGCGCTCGTCGGCCTGATGACCCGCCGAACCCCCGACGCCTGCATGGACAGGTTCCTGTCATTCCTGATCACCAACGGAAAAGTCCAGAGGGTATGCGGCGAGCCGAGCTATCGCGCCATCCCCTTAAGCCCGCTCCCACGAACGTATGGTGAGCGCCTGCTCGTCGTCGGCAGCGCAGCCGGACAGGTCAAACCGATTACCGGCGGTGGTGTTTACTACGGCTTGCTCTGTGCCGACATCGCCGCCGAGCACCTGCAACAAGCCCTGGATGCGGATGACCTCTCCCAACGAACGCTATCCGCGTACGAACGCGAATGGAAACGGCGGATCGGGTCCGAGCTCAGAACCGGGTCCTGGGCCCGCAAGGTCTACGAACACCTCAACGACAAACAGATCGAGCGCCTTTTCCACGTCACCGTGTCGAGCGGCTTACTGGAGGAGTTGCAGACGGCCGAGGACCTGTCGTTCGATTGGCACGACGGCTTCGTGACCCGCGCCATCGGCTCATCAGCCATCCTCAAGGCCCTGGCCGCTGTAAGTCTGCCCTCGATCCTTGCCGACCGTCTCGTCGGCTCGACTCGGGCTGAGAACACAGCAGGGAACGCTTCCAGCGCAGCCTCCGCCTGATCCGGCGCAGCAAACGCCCCCGCCCGGGGCAAAATACCTTGCGCAGCGCATAAATGAGGGGCGGATTGCCGAAACCCGCCCCTTCGTCGGGCATCTCTCGTCAGTTTGCCGGGACGAGAGAGGCTTGCAACACGATTGAAAATCAGCGGTCGAGTGGGGGCAAAACCCCCACCCGACCGCGGGAACACATCAAACTACGGTGCACACGGATCGTCCACCGGCGGACCAGGCAGCGCCGGACAGCTCCCACGGAAGCAGTCGACATCGTAGCTGATGTCCACGAAGTCGATCTTCCGGTCCGGCGGAGCGAACAAGATGTTCGAGTTCACCAGGTCCGCACGCGCCTTCCTCGGCGCCGCGGGCTCGTTCTTGAACTTGTCCACGACCTGTCCGATGTCGGTGAAGTCGATCACGCCCTGCGGCGCGTTACACGGCGGCGGCGCACAGCTCGAGCCGACCGCGTCACCCGCAGCGCTCATGTTGACCGCGATCGCGTCGGAGTAGTTCAACTCGTTGCCCGTCGGGCAGGTGTCGTCGATCATCTGCAGGATGTACGACGCTCCAGGAACGACCGCAGCGTTGTAGACGTCGACGCGGTCATACACCGACCAATCCGTGTAGAACGGGTTGCACCCGAGCGTCGCCGCCCACATGCTCCCCTCGCCCACGCCGGGAGGACCGTCAGAACCTGACGCCTCAGTCGTTTCAACGGGCTCTTGCACCCACATCTCCCGGTTCTCCGCGTACTCATAACCGGGCACGCTGTCGAAGATCACCCGGACAGCCTCGGACCGTCCCGGTGTGCCACCGGTGAACGTGATGTAGCGGTTTTTCGCACCCAGTCCGGCATCGGCCGGCACAGGCGAGAAGTCACCGCTCGGCGCAGCCGACAGCGTGCAGGAAACCGCCTCGCACTCGACCGTGAACGAACCGCTGCCCTGGCTACCGGACCAGCCCGCCACACGAATCGTGTAGCAGGTGCCGTTTGACACGATTGCCTCGATGACCGGCGGACCGCCCGTGGCGCCGCACGTGTCATCCGCGCAGAACGTCGGGTCCGGCGGCTGCTCCGTGCCCGTCGGGCAACTGCACGTGTCGCTGCCATCCGTGTAGATCGCCAGGATCGCGTCATAGTCCGCGTCCTCGCACATGCTCACCGTCAGGCGACCCGTGCAGGTCGCCGTGTAGAAGTACCACACGTCGCCGCCGAACTCGCTCTCATCGATGTCGCTCGGGCTGCTCACCTGGCAGTTCGTCACGGTGTCAGGTCCGTCCGTGATGCTGCACTCGTTGGTGAACGCCACGAACCCGTCCGAGATCACCTGGGCATCCGGGTCACAGTCGTCACCAAGCGGTCTGGACTGCGGGCAGATGCCCGGACCACAGACTTCACCCTGCTTCCACGCGCCGAGCAGTTCGATGCATTCACCCCTGGTCCGACCGTTCACGCAGTCGCCCAGCGGCTCGCAGACGCAACACGCGCCCGTCGCGGGCTGTGGCTGCTCCATGCCCTGATCGATGCAGATCGCGTGATCCGTCGTTCGCCCATCCGCGATCGTCCAGTTCTCGTCGAAGTCGAACACCGACCAGTCGTTGCCCGCGGCGCTCTCCGTCCAGCTCCATTCGCAGGTGTTGCCGGCCGGGGCGGACGTATCGTTCACCACCGAGATCCAGTAGACCGATCCCTGAGACAATCCCATGATCGGATTAGTGAGCACCAGGGAGGTCTCCCATTCCGCGAAGTTGCCGAAGATCACGTCCACCGACCGGACGCTCGTCGTGTCGCTGCACGCCACAAGCGCACCCGGGTAGCTGGACTCGCCCGGATTCGGCGAAGCCCCCGCGTCCGCGTAGACGCAGACCTCGAAGTCATCGACGACAACCGGGTTGCAGTCGTCAGCATTCTCGTCCAGTTCCTCGGGGGTCGTAATCCCCTGGCAGGAACAGTCGCACCAGTTGGTACCGGTCGGCGGGTTGCAGTTTTCGAGAGCGTCAGTGTACGCACCGGAGACGCAAACCTCCGAAATCGTCCCGGACTGGGCAACAAAGTCCTCCGCGCGACGGACGCCTTGCTCCGCATCCGACGGGTAGATGTAGTCGCCGTCGTTGTCCAGGCAGTTCCCTTCGTCCCCGATCGGGCACGTCGGGCACGGTTCCGGCAGGAAGTTGCCGGGGTCACCCGCACAGGTCGCACCACCGACGAACTCACCGTCGAGCAGCACGCAGTCCGCCGGCTCAAGGGGTGCACCCTCGACGTCGTCCTCACACTGCCCCGGCCCCAGACAGCACGAACCCGTACAGCACGGACTGTCAGCGCCGCCCTGACTGCAGTCCGGCTGAGTGGGTACGTCGACGTTCCCATTCAACCAGTAACCACCCAGATCCTCACATTCGAGTTCGTCCGTGATGCTCCAATCACTACCGACGCAGCACGCTGCCACTGGACAGGCCGCGACCGTAATGTGGACTTGGTAGTCGGTTCCCGGCGGAACGGCCGCCGTGCCGCCCGGCGCCGAGTAGATCGGCTTGTAGTAGATGCCCGGTCTCAGCCGGAACGTCTCCCACAGGTTGTCATCGTCGCAGAACGGTCCGCCTCGCGCGAACCCATCCGTCCCGCGACCGATGCCGATCGGCGGGTCCACACCCGTCTGAGCGATGATCTCGTCGCACGGGCACTCGCTGTACACGTTCGACCACTGCGGACGCAGCGCGTCACCATTCGCGTCGGTGCAGCACAGATCAAACCGAACCTCGGCACAGGCGGTCAGCGAGAATACCTGCCACCAGCCGGGGTCCTTCGTCGAATCATCCGGATCGAAGATCGTGCTATCGCACCACTGATCGCAGTCACCCGCGTCACAGGTGCCGTCGCCCGCACCCGGTGACGTATCGCAGTCGGAATCCACCGCACACGGGGTACCCGGCGACTGACCGGCCGTGCAATCGCCGCAATCCAGGTCGCCCTCGCACGCGTTGCCGTCGAACGGACCACCGATGCACACGAAGTCGAAGTCGTCGTACGTCGCAGCCGAGTTGTTCCCGGTGAACGTATACTGCCACGGCGCCGAAGGATCGCCGAGCGCAGGTACGTTGATGATCTGCGGCGTTCCCAATCCACAGTTGTCGACGCCCTTGTACGACGTCGCCGGCTGCTCGCAGCAGTTCGGGTCGCAATCGGTACCGAAGCCCTGGCTGGTTCCCGTGACCGTGACGCACGTACCACCCTCTGGGCACTCAGCATCCAACGTGCAGCCAATGATAGTCGGCTCGTTGTCGCATACCGTTCCCGTGCACGTGGGCGCGGTCGTCGCAACACAATCACCATTGTCGGCACAGCAACCCTGTGTGGCGCACGCCGGGATCGGGAAGCACTCAACGGCACAATCCGGATCGTCGGGAATCTGATCACAGGGTGTAATCCCGTCCTCGCAAATTCCGCACAGCGTGCCCTCACCTTGGAAGGAACCTCCGTTCGCCTCGCAAACCCACGGAAGCTCCTGGGTGCAGTCTCCTGTTTCGGCGTCGCAGCACGCACCGGACGGAGCCGTCGTCCGTGTACCTACCAGTTCGAACGACATGATGTCCGGGACGTCGACGCAAGTCTCGGCACCTCCGGCGCAATCGTCGTTGCCCTGGCCGGGGTCGCAGTACTGCCCCTCGCTCGTCGGCCCAGTGCACCGACCGAGATAGTTCCCGATCTGCGCTGTACGCGCCGGAGTCTCGAAGTACATACTGGCGCCGTTGTTGGTCCCGACGTCCGTCGCATCCGTCATCCCGACATAGAGCCGCCCGTCCAGACCGAAGTTGCCCTGAACGCTGAAGCTGACGATACCCTTCGTCGGGACCACGATCGCCGGATCGAAGTTGACCGTCCGAATCCCCAGGTCACCGCCGTCGTTCACCCCGTCAGGATAGAACACGTTCTCGATCAGAATTCCGTTCTCATCGCGGAGCTCGACCGACCAACGGGCGTTCAGACCCGGGAACACACCGCCGACCCAGCGCATCAGCTCCAACTGCATGTAGTTGTCGTTCGGTGCGTCCGGACCCGTGCCGTGTAGTGAACTCTGGTAGTCGTCACCCACGCGGATCAGGCTGTCGCAGGTCAGGTTCGAGAACGGACCGACAACAGCCGAGAGCGTGGTGTCCGCGAAGATACCGCCGCCGTAGTTCGGACAGCGGGATTCCAGGTCGGCGCAGGTCGTTGTGGTGCCTCCCACCGCCAGCCACTGACCCGGAACCGCCAGGCAGTCCGCGTACTCTTCCCGCGTGCACGCCTCTTCCGCGGCGCAGCAACGACCCGGAATGCACGTCTTGGGGTCGCCCTCGAACGGCTCCAGACACGTCGAATTCGGACCACAGTTCGGTGTGTGACTGCAGACGCCCGTCTCCGTGTCGCACTCATCATCCGTGCACTCGAGACCGTCGTCGCAATCGGCGTCGACCGTACATGGATCAACGCAAGCATCCTCGCCCTCGTCGCACACCTGGCTTTCCGC
>JASFUW010000312.1:0-6261 GCA_050050135.1 Phycisphaerae bacterium | reverse complement strand
AACGACAGGAAATACCGGGCGATGTCGACCATGCAGTCCGAATCGTCCATGACCACCAGACCGCCCGAACCCATGATCGCACCGGCGTCCTGCAACGCTTCATAGTCGATCGGTGTGTCGGCCAGTGCCGCCGGGAGGCACCCGCCGGACGGTCCGCCGATCTGGACGGCCTTGAACGCTCGATCCTCCTTGATGCCTCCGCCGATCTCGGTGACGATCCGGCGGACGGTGATGCCCATGGGAACCTCGATCAGCCCGCCGCGCTTGATCTTACCGGCCAACGCGAAGACCTTCGTGCCCGCGCTGTTCGACGTGCCCAGTTGTGCAAACTCGCTTGCCCCGTGTCGGATGATCCAGGGAACGGTGGCGTAGGTTTCGACGTTGCCGACCAGGGTGGGCTTGCCCCAAAGTCCGGCGTCGGCGGGATATGGAGGTCGAAGTCGCGGTGAGCCGCGATGCCCCTCGATGGACGCGAGCAGCGCGGTCTCTTCGCCACAGACAAAGGCACCCGCGCCTTCCATGATGCGGAGGCGCAGTGACACGCCGGTGCCGAGGATGTCGTCGCCGAGAAACCCACGTGCCTCGCATACCTCGAGCGCTTCACGAATCCGCCGGACCGCGAGCGGGTACTCGCTCCGGATGTAGAGATAGCCTTCGTTCGCTCCGACGGCGCAGGCGGCGATGGCCATCCCCTCGATGATGCGGAACGGGAAGGACTCCATCAGCATCCGGTCCATGAACGCCCCGGGGTCGCCTTCGTCGCCGTTGCAGATGATGTACTTGGACTCGCCCTCCGCGTCGCGGACGCGAGACCACTTGATCCCGGTCGGGAACCCGGCTCCGCCTCGCCCGCGCAAGCCGCTGGCTTTGACCTCCTCGATCACGTCCGCGGGCTCGAGCCGACCGACGCACCGCTTCAGTGCCGCAAAGCCGTCATGGCGCAAATACTCGTCCAGGTCGGTCGGATCGACGTGGCCACAGTGCTCGGTGGCCATGTGTTTCTGCGGGCCGAGGAACGCCGCGACCGGCGGGTCACGCACTTCGATGGACCGCCTGACGACCGGTTCGCGCCGACCGTCGGATTTCAGGTTTTCCAGAACCGCCGACGCCGCGGTGGTGATCCTCTTTCCCACCCCGGTCGGCGGGAAGTGCCGCCTGACAATCGACTTGGCATCCTCCGGTCCCACCCCGGCGTACAAAACAGACCGATCGTCCGGCAGAACCGCCTCGACTAGCGGCGTCTGGTGGCACATGCCCACGCAGCCGACCCGTTTGATCGTGGCGCGTGCGCCGGTCGAGGCGACGGCTTCCTGAAGCGCCTGATAGACCCCCCCACTTCCACCGGCCACGCAGCAGGACCCCAGCCCGACACGAATCTCCCCGATCGGTGCCGGGTTTTTGGCACTCACCGAGGAAACCGGTGTGACCGGCCGACCGTTGCGCTCGGCGGCGGAGGCAAGGTGGGTGTCAAGTACGCCGGGGATCATGTCGGGTGTGAGGTGTCCGTACGTCACCTCGTCGATCTGCATAACCGGGGCGAGCGTGCAGCACCCCAGACAAGCGACCGGCTCGACGGTGAACAACCTGCCCGGATCGGTGTCCGCGTCGGGGCCGATTCCCAGGTACCTGCGTATCTCGTCCGTTACGCGTTGGGCACCCGCCACGTGGCAGGCTGTTCCGTGACAGAGCCGTATCAGATGCTTGCCCACCGGCGTCCGCCGGAAGTGGCTGTAAAACGAGGAGACGCCGACGATCTGGGCGGGCGTGATGTCGGTGAGTTCGCACACACGCGTCAGCGCCGGCTCGGGAAGATAGCGCCGCTGATTCTGTATTTCCTGGAGAATCGGGATGACCGACTCCCGACCGCGACCGAGCCGGTCGATCATTTCATCCACATAGTCGAGCTTCTCGTCCTCAGCGTCATGGACGTGACATTCTGTGGCCGGGTGCTCGGCGGGCGCTGATCGGCGGCTGCCGCTGCCCGACGTACGGCCCGACGCCGCGGCCCGTTGCGCGAGGACGATCTCGAGCTGCGGTGCTCGACGGCCGCTCAGGCGGACCAGCCACTTCGCGGACAGCAGGAAAATGACGGCTGCGATGATGAGCGTGGACGTCAGCTCGGCCCGCCGCCTTTCTCGGGCGAGTGACGCATCCGTCTGTCGTTCGAGTTCTGCGGTCATCGCCGGGATGTGGTTGGGGTCGTCGTTGGCCAGGGCGATCAACCGATCAGCCGCGGCCTTCTCCACTGGTGCCGCCCGGAGCGCGCTTATGTAGATGCCCACCAGAAGCAGGATACAACCGGCGACGACGACGGCTGTCGCGATCGACGAAAGAAGCGCCAACGCCCTGGCCAACTTGCGCTTCATGCCGCCGCCCCGTCATCCGCGACCGCCGGTCGGGGCTGGTTCTCCGGCTCTCGCGGACAGGCGGCGTAGCATCGCGCACAGAACAGACACGAAGAACGTACCGCCCGCATCTTCTCGATCGCCCCGTAGGGGCACGACTCGGCGCAGAGCCCGCAATCGAGTTCCGCATCCGGCGTGATCGTTACCCCGCGCCATGCGAACCGGGACGCGATGGCCAATAGTGCACCGTATGGACATAAGAACCGACAGTATGGCCGTCCGACGAACAGGCCCAACACGAGCAGCGCACCGCCGAAGATCAACACACCCCCCGAACCCGTCAGCCGAAAAAACCCCACGAACGGATCGAACCGGCAGATGATGAAATCTCTTTCCACCGCGGGCAGCAGTGGCAGGGCCGCACCGGCTGCGAACCAGATCGCCACCAGCAGATAGATGTACTTCAAAGTACCCAGCGCCTTGTCCAGTCGGCGCGGCAGTTGGATCGGTTTCAGCAGCACGACTTCCTGAATTGCGCCCAGCGGGCATACCCCCCCGCAGAAGACCCGGCCGAACACGAACGCCAGCAACAGCGGGAGGAAGAAGAACACGATGACGACGACGGGGATCGCGTAGGTCGCGTCGGTCAGTGCGACGGTCACGTTCTGGATCGCTCCGATCGGACAGACGCAGCCCTCCCGAAAGAACCCGAAATACAGCAGGCAGGCGATCGCCAGCAGCAGAGACGCCCCGCGGCTGCGAGCGCTGAGAACGAGAAACGCCGAAAGACCGAGCGCGACGACCAAAAGCCCCGTGTCGACCGCATTCCACCAGATCGCCCGGGGTGCGGGTCGCTGCACGTCCGGCGTCTGGTAGCCGTCGCCGATGTCCTCCTCCGTCGGGGCGGTGTCGACCGGGCGCTCGTACTGTGCCAAGACCGTGTCCGGCGATGCAGCGAGCATCAAGAGCCCCACAAACACGGTCGCAGCCAAGGATCGTTTCACTACACTATTGTCAGCAACAGCCCGCCCGCGTCTCGACGTTTCGATTCCGGTGCGCCGGGACTTCGACGCTTTTCTTACGCATCGCCCTGAGCAGCGCGCAAAAGGGCGTCTTCGGGACACGCCTGGGCGATCGAGCATCGGTTGCAGTCGGTGCACAGGTCGTGGCGTATTTCGAGGCGGATCGAGCCCAGACCCGCCGGTTCCTTGCAGGCGAGCACGCAGATGCCACACCCGTCGCACTTCTTTTCGTCGATGATGTACTCGTAGAAGTTATTCAGCGGGTCGTCGGGATCGAACTCGCCGATGACCTTCCGCTCGATGGCGTCGCGTGGGCAGAGTTTCCGGGTGGGCAGACCATCGCGGCCGGTCTCGGAAGTCACGTCGAAATACGCCGGACAGATGCAGCATCGCCCGCACCTGGCGTATTCGTTGACCGCCCGCACCGCGGACAGCGGCAACACGCAATCGGTCGAACAGGTCTTGCACGCGTCGATCCCGACGGCACCCAGCCGGATGTTGATGCACTTTTCCGGGTCGATGATCCAGACGCCCTCCGCGCCCGCCTTCTTGGTCAGGTAGATCACACCGCCACCCAGGACCACGAGCCCCGCTCCGCGGGCGGCGTGCCCCAGTACGTCGCGTCTGGTTGGTTGGTCGCTCATATCGGAGGCTCCAACTCGGGCACCATCACGTCCTGGCTGTGCCGGACCATGCCACCCGGATTTTGAAATAACTCTCCGGGCTCAGCGCTACTCCCCTGCTTCTTGCGGCGCGAACACGCAAATGCGCAGCCGCACCGTGTCAACCACGTAGACAAGTCCGTTCGCATCGACGGCGATGTCCATGTTCTTGCAGTTGGGGTCGAACGGCTCGTTGCCGACCCATGTCAACAGCTCGCCCGACTGATCGTAGACCTTCATGCGCGGGCCTGCTTTTTCAGTGACAAAAACATGGCCCTTTCCGTCGAGCGTCATGTTGGTCGGGTTGCAGCAGCCGGGGAAGTTCTCGGGTCGCTTGGTGCCGAAGTGCCCGAAGTGCCCGAGCAGCTCCCCTTCCAGCGTATACCGCTCGACGCGGAACTTGGCCGGGTTGCAGGCGTGGATGATCCCTTCGGCGTCGATACGAAAGTCCAGGTGTCGGTTGGGGATGAGAAAGCCCTTGGTCCGGTTGTCCTTGCCGATGTTGTTGATCCACTTGCCGGTCTTGTCGAAGCGGCGGAGACAACGATCCAACGCGTCTGCGATAATGACGTAGTCACCGTGGAAATCGATCGCGGTGACAACACCCAGTCGCTCGTCGTCGGTCCAGGTGTCGACAAGCTGACCGGAGGCGTCGAACCGCTCGAGCCGCCCCACCTCGCCGACGTATACCGCACCGTCATCCGTGACCGCCACGCTGTAACCGGGCTTACTCGTTGACCATCTTCGCTTCAGCTCGCCTTCGGTGCTGAGCACCTTGACTTCGCTGTCGCCTGCCGCGTAGAGCGATCCCGAGCTGTCGATCCAGATACCGCGCAGGGCCTCGGCGAACCGGTCGGGGCCGGGCCCCTTGCCGCTGATGACACGAATCTGACGGTACTTCATGCGTTGATTCCGTCAGCCGGACGGTTTCGCCACGTCCAGGCACACCATTTTCAGCATATCGCGGATGACGAGCTTTCCATCGGACAGCGCCATCGGCGCCCACACGTCGGGACCGTTCAGCACCTTCGCGCTGGCCAACTCGGTGTATTCGGAGGCGTTGGCGTCAAGCAGTCGCAGCGTGCCCGTCTTGCCCTCGAGTATGAAGAACATTCCGTCAGCCAGGAGGTAGCTCCCGAGCCCGAACGACGCGTGTCCCTTGCTGTCCCAGACCCGCTTGCCGTCGAGGTCGAGACAGGTGAACAACCCTCGACGCTTCTTTCCCACGGCATACAGGTGACCATTGTTCAGAATCGGCGTGTGCGTCTCGGAATTCCACTCGTTGGACTCGAGGCTGAAGACCTTCTCCGCCCTAAACGCGTCCGCCTCGTGTTTGACGCGGATCATCACGGTCTCGGCCTCGTAGCAACTTGTCAGGAAGATGCGTCCGTCGCCGATCGGGACCGGCGAGACGGGAACGGCAATGTTGAATTTCCAGGGAAAGAACCAGAGCTGCTGGCCGGTCGCGGCCGAGACGCCGAGTGCCCCTTTCAGCGTGGTATACAAATACTGCTTCACGCCGCCAAGCTCGGCGGCCATGACGGAGACGTGCGACATGGGAAGCTGGTCGGGGTTCGGCGTTTCCCAGATCACGTTCCCGGTGGCCTTTTCTAGTGCCATGATTAAGGCACTGCCGCCCGGGGCGACGATGATGCGGTCCGGCTCGATCAGGGGGCACTGCCCCGTGTACCACGCGGGGATGGTCGTGCCGTATTCCCTCACGAAGTTCTTATGCCACAGCTCGGTCCCGGTTTCGGCGTCCAGACAATGAAGGACGCACTTCGGGTCTATTGAGAACACGTACTTGCCGTCGACGGCGGGGACGGTCCGGGTGATGCCGTGATTGATCTTGATGCGACGCTTGTAATGGAACCGCCACAGCTCCTTGCCTTCGTCGAGCGTCAGGCAGCGGATCAGCCACTCTTTTGCCGATCTGTCGTAGTCGTTGAAGTAGACACGCCCGTCGAAAATCGCGGGTGCGGAATAGCCCTCGCACATCTCGGTGGTCCAGAGGACCTTCGGCCCCCCTTCGGGCCATCTGCGGAGCAGGCCCGTTTCCTGCGAGATGGCGTCGCGGTTCGGACCACGGAACTGAGGCCAATGGTCGGCGAGGGCGGAGGGTGCCGTCACGGCGACGACACAGATCGGCAGTAAGGCACAACTTCCCGTATGCAGCCGCATGAGGTCCTCGTTGGGTAAGAGCCCGTTCTCCCCGGCCCGGCAACGGTAAAG
>JASFUW010000311.1:0-6283 GCA_050050135.1 Phycisphaerae bacterium | reverse complement strand
GTTCGGCGAGGTGCAGGGTTGGACGCCGCAGTCGCCGACGATGTCTCCGATGGCGCTCAGTTGCACGGGCAGCATGACGGAATAGTCGGTGGGGTCGGCGAGGTCGCACGCTTCCGTGATGGTTCGTACTTCGTACGTTCCGCCGGGAATGATGGCGCCGTCGTATACGTGGACCATGTCGTAGAGGGACCAGTCGCCCCAATAAGGGTTGCAGCCGAGCCCGGCGGTCCACAGCGTGGGCGGCGGACCGGGATCGGCGGTTCCGGAGGATTCGGTGACTTCGGTGGGTTGCTGGACCCACATCGTTCGGCCCTCGGCGTACTCGTAGCCGGGCAAGGACGCGAATGTCACCTGAACGGCATGCAATGTTTCGGAAGCGTGCGGCACGAGACCGAATGAGAGGTACCGATTCTTGGTTCCGGAACCGAGGTCGGGCGTGAGGGTATGCCCCACGGGCGGGGCGGGGGCGCAGCCGATGACGAGGTGGGCGGTGACCTCGGTGGTATCACCGGGTTTGAACAGACCGACGGTCACGTCCGAGCCGCGCGGGTCGAAGTTGGCGTCAAAGCGGAAGTTATAGATGGTGCCGAACCGCAGGGCGTTTGCGTTGGGGTTGACGTCGTAGGTGTCGGTCGACCAGGTGATGGAGTCGGCATCGATGGTGTAGTCCCAGTCGGTCAGGTCGTAGATTTCGCCGCTGTGATAATCGACGTCGTGGAAGCCGACGTTTGCGAGAACGGCGCCGTCGGGAAGCTCGTAGGTGAAGGATCGGGCGGATTGATCCGAGTTGAGGTTTTGCAGTGCAAACTCGTAGTGCCAGACACCGGCACCCAGCTCGGTCACTTTGGCGGACAGAATGAACAGTCCCTCGTCGGGTACGGGGATGTCCATCTCGTGCACATCGCCGTCGCTGTCCTGCCACGCGCGGATGGCGGATTCACCGCGTTGGGTGGTGGAGGTGATGGCGACGGTGAAGAAGTTGGAGCCGGGCTGCGCCTCGATGACGTTGACGCGTCGGTAGGAGGCGTTGTTGTCGCTGTTGCCCCAGGCTGCATCGTCGGGGGTCACGTAGTGTCCTTGCACGAAATAGACGGCGCCTTCGTTGAGGTCGGGGTCCAGGTCTGCATCGTGAACCTGCAGGCGCTTGTCGATGAGGGTTTGCGGGTCGGGTGCGGTCCAGGGATAGGGAAAATAACCGGTGTGGGCGTTTACGTCGGAGCGCAAGCTCATGTTCCCCCGGACTCCGTTGAGATAGGCGGAGTATGGGTCGGAGCAGCCGACGCCGAGTTCGCTGCCGTCGGTGGGCTCGGGACATCCCAGGTTGCAGAAGTCGTTGGACACGGCATAAAAGCCGTGTTTCACCCAGCTCAGCCCGATCTGCTCGAAGCGACCTTCCTTGAGTCGGAACATACTCTGACTGATCACGGGGTGCTGGTTGGTGAATGAGACCCATGTCGCGTTTTCGTCGCCGTAGTTGCAGGAGTTGGTACCGACGGCGTAGGCGGTGATGTCGCCGATGCGGCCGAAGCGCAACACCTCGAACAGGTCGCCGACCACGACATCGGGGCCGATCCGGAGCTGGTGATCCCCTTGTGATTCTTCGTCGACGAGGTCATGGTCGGTAGCGTCGGCGTGGAGTGACATACCTAAGGCACCAAGCTCGACGTCGATCGAGACGACGCCGATGATGAGGTCCTCGGTTTCGGGGAAGCCCAGGGCGTCGGCGAAGGTCTTGACCGGTGACAGGTTGCCGGCCATACGGAATCGGCCGTCGGGGGTCACCGGGTCTGCGTTGACGTCGGTGAGTCGGAACACTTCGCGCGGCTCGTCAAAGTCGTTCAAGGTGTTCAGCACGGTCCACGAGCCATCGACGTCGGCGTTGATCATGAAGTTGCCGATGACGACGCGGTCACCGACACCGGTGAGGAGTAATGCGCCGTGTGTACGAAAGCTGCCCACGACCGTGCGATCCGTGCCGTCCTTCGTGGGTTCAGCGCGCAGCGTCGACGAGGAGAGGACGGGAAACGAGAGGCGGTCTCCGGCGATCTCACCCTCCTTGGAGCCGCGGGCGGTGAACTCCCAACCCAACCGCCGAAGCGCGGACGGGTAGAACTCGACCGACAAGCTGCCCTGGCTGACGGCGGCGGCGGGGTCTTCGTCAGCGACGAGGCTCTTTTGCGGGACGCCGACGTTGAACAGCACCCAGGCCGCAATCCCGACTGCGGTCGGAACGGTCGCGGCGACAAAGACTACGCTTGTGGGCCTCGCGGTCATGACGTCCTCCGATCTGCTGGCGGCGTTCGATTTCGCGCTGGACGACCCGAATGAGACCGAGACGCCTTCTTACCTAAGTCCCCCTCACGACCTTACGGCACGGGCGGCGGTCGGCCGGTAAGCGAGGAGTCGGGCCGCGTAGCTGCGGCCTCTACCTCACCCCTCCCATGGCTGAGGGTTCTGAGTCTTCACCATATCAATGTCGTCCGAGAAAGGCAACGCGAAAAGAGGGCATCGGGCGGCGGATCGAGCCATCCAGGTACGGACACGGTGAATTCCGAGCGGATGTGGGTCGCGATGGTGTCGCGGCGTGTGCAGATGAGCGGTTTTCGGACGCGCACGCAGCGGTCGAGGGCGATCACTCCTGCCGTCACGCGATCTCGGCAAGCGGGCGGATGCTGTCGACGAGGCGGTCGATGGTGATGGGTTTCTTGAGGTCGAA
This sequence comes from Phycisphaerae bacterium, assembly GCA_050050135.1. Lineage (GTDB taxonomy): Bacteria > Planctomycetota > Phycisphaerae > UBA1845 > UBA1845. The sequence goes on along the minus strand of JASFUW010000311.1, from coordinate 3,567 downwards.
GGGGAGGAACACCCCGTGGTTGTGATCGCTGGCGAGGATCAACATGCGGTCGTGGAGGACGTCGTAGCCCATTTCCTGCGGCTGGTGGCCGCAAATGAAGATGTCCACGTCGAGTAGCTCGGCCAGCGTCTGGAGGGCGGGTTGCGTTTGATAACGCCCCCAGACGAGTGCATGTGCAGAACCGCGCTCACCGAGGTCCTCGGGCGTGGGAACGCGCGAGAAGACGGAAGCATCGAAGCTGGGCAGGTCTCGCGGACTCGGGACCGAATGTGAGACGAACACGCGGTTATGCGTCCGCCCTGCCAACGGGAATGAGCGAATGAATTCGCCAAGGGCGTCGAGGACGGCGTTTCCCGCGGGCCCATAGGTCTCGAGCACGCCGTCCTCGAAGTCCATGGTGACCACGCGGCCGTTCTTGGTGATCTCGTGCCGGTTGATCTGTGCGAGTTCGTGGTTGCTCTGGAGGAAGTGAACCTGGTCGGGGAAGTCGCATTTCCACGCGGCGGTTTCAAGGAGCACGAGGTGCGACATGTCGTGGGCGTTGAGCGATTCGATCTCCTCGTGGATGATCTCGTGGAGGACGACGTGGCGTGGTGCAAAGCGTTCCAAGTCGCAGTATCGCTTGAGCTTGTCGAAGTTACGGCGGTGGCCGTGGAGGTCACCGGTCATCACGAGCTGTCCGTAGTCGGGGAAGACGAGCATGGAGCCTTCGAGGAGCGGGTCGTCTTTGTTGAGACGGGCCGCTTCGAGGTAGGTCTCCGCCGCTCGTGTCGCATCATTCATATGTCGTCCTCGGCGCCGGTTGCCCCGGCGCTGCCGGGATCGCCGCTTGCGGAGGCATCCGTAAGGCCTCGTTGGGTGCGGATCGTCTCTCGGTGGCGCCTCCATAGTTTCTTCACCACAGCGAGCCTGGCGATCACCTGTTTCATGTCGCCGGGGCGCTCCGCGGGGTTGTCGCGACAGCACTCCATGACCAGCTTGGACAAGGAGAGGGGTATCTTATCGTTCAAGTCGATGGGTGCCGGCGGTTTGTCGGCACTGATCAGGCTGATACCGCCGCGCGAGTCGGTTCCGCGTATGGCGGTGGGGTATTTTTCGGAGGTCAGCACCCAGTACATGGTCGCCCCGAGATTGAAGACGTCGGTGCGCTGATCGAGTGTCATTCTCCTGACCTGTTCGGGCGCGATGTAGTCGGGCGTTCCCTGAATGCGTTCTTTACGGTGGTGGAGGGGGCAGGACTGTCCGAAGTCGATGATCTTCACGACGCCGCCCTGGGAGAGCATGATGTTGGTCGGCTTGATGTCGGTGTGTACGTAGCCGGCGCGGTGGAGGGCATCGAGGCCCATGGCGACTTTCTGGAACAGGGCAATGAAGGTGTTGAGGCGGTTGGGGCGTGCTTTTTCGAGGTTCAAGCCGTCGACCCACTCCATGACCACGAGGAGTTCGCGCACCTGAAGGAGCTTGCGGACCTTGTAAATGGCGTAACAGCGGCGGAGGTTGGGGTCGTCCAGCGCGCTGCAGATGTTGTATTCATTCTCGGCCTGGATCAAGAATCGTTCGTCTTCTGCGGTCTCGCGCACGACGTGCTTGATGGCGACGGTCTTACCCGTGGCCAACTCCACCGCACGATAGATCTTGGAACCTGCACCGACTCCGACCTGTAAGGTAGGCCGGTAGCCGACAATCTCGGTGTTCAACGCAAAACCCTTCCCGGCGCGCCGGGACCGACTCTTCGGGACCTCTCATCTGGAGCCCGGATCACCGGGATTCGCACGCGCCGCCGAGACTCGGGAGGGGGCAACTTCGGAAACCCGTTTCCAGAAACCAGAGGGTCGTCCGATCTCGTTTGCAGGTTCCGGTTTCCGGTCTCTTGACGCTAGACCTGCCCCCGACCAGAGGCGAGCCGCGGTCGCCCGACTGCCCGTTCTCAGGACACCCCGACGAGTCGGGATAACCAGTTAGCTATCGGCATCCGGCAACAGCGTAGCAACCTTGGGCAAACAAACCAAGCCCGATAGTCGGCTTGCGTGTGAATGGCGAGTGCAGCGTGGCGATCCCGGCGACTTCGGCGAGCTCATTCGAGCCGCGGCGGGACAGAAACGAGGCCCCCACCGCCGGTCGGGGATTCGGTATGGCTTGCGGGTCAGGGCAGGAGGGAGCGTGCGTCGGACGAAGGGTCAAGCTGGATCGCCCTTTCGGCGAGTGATCGCGCTTGATCGGTGTCGCCGAGCTTGTTGGCGGCGTAGGCGGCGGATTCGAAATGACGGGCGCGCTCCGGCTCGAGCTCTGTGAGGATTCGATACTGGGTCAACGCGAGACGGGTGTCTCCGGCTTTCATGCAGGTGTCGCCCAGGTCTTTGTGGGTTTCGACGCTGAAGGGGTCCAGGCTCAGGGCCCGTCGGTACCAGTACTGCGCCTCGGGGAGTCGTCCGCGTCGTTTGTGGATCCGGGCGATCTCGACAGGGACCTGGGGGTCGCCGCCGTCGATGCGGGCAAGCTCGGTCAGTTGGGGGAGTGCCTCATCGTAGTCACCTCGTTCGAGGTGGATGCCGGCCAGTCCGCGCCAGCTCGTGGGGTCCATGGGGCAATGGCGCTGCAACCGTTCGAGGAAGCTCGCGGCGTCTTCGTGGTTGTCTCTCCGGAGGGCGATCTCGCCGAGCAAGCGCGGGGCGGTCCAGCCGTCGGGGTCCAGATCGAGGAGGCGGCGCAAGGCGAATTCAGCTTCATCTTCGAAGGTCCGCCGATCGGGCTCGTTCTTCTCCTCCCGAGCAAGCATGACGAGGACGGTGCCCAGGACTTCGAGCGCGTCGGGCTCGTCTTTGTCGAGGTCGATCGCACGGCGTGCGTCCTTACGAGCCTGGTCGTAGTTTCCCCGGTCGAACTCGGCGCGGGCGAGGCGGCTTAACAGGGCTGCATCGTCGGGGTGCTCCTCGACCTGTTTTCGAAGCTCGACGGGGTCCTCCGGCGGCGCAAGATCGAAGCCCCATTGCTTCACCCGGGACCTTGCCCAGTCCTTGAAGGCTCGATCAAAGCCGGTCGGATCGATCTTCAACCGGTCGACGAAGACGTCGCGCTGAACCTCGCCCTCGCGGAAGCGCACGATCATGTCGTTGAGCGCGTCATAGCCGAAGCGTTCGACGATGTATTCGCACATCCACTCGCTCTGTGCGTAGGCGAGTTGCCGATCGTCCGGGCGGCGGGGTCGCATAAACCCCCAGTCGATGGATTCGAGGGTGAAGAGCCGGTCGGCGCGGACGGACTCTGCCAGCAGGGTGACCCACGTGAAGGGGCGCGGAGCGTTTTCCTGGAAGACAGCGAGCCCCTCGGTAAACCAATGCGGTATGCGGTTGTGCGTGGCGGCGAGGGTGACGGTGTGGGTGAATTCGTGGGTGAGTACGCGTGTGATGTCGTACGGCCCCATGCCGGACGTCTCGTCGCGTGGCGACGCCAGAGCGATGACGCGGCCGGTGCACGCCCCGATGGTGTAGATCCAGGGCTTGCCGGTAATGCGAACGGCGAACGCGCGATGGGTGGGGAAGAGCTCGATGACGGTCTTGTCGGTCAGTG
>JASFUW010000310.1:0-6318 GCA_050050135.1 Phycisphaerae bacterium | reverse complement strand
CGCCTCTTCCGTGGCGGTGGCGCGGGTGGACCCGCTCGACCCTGCCGCGGCGGATGCTCCAATGCGAGCCGTCCCAGTAGTGCCCGCAGCCGGGGCCGTGACGGTGGCCTCGGAGAACGACAACCCCGCCGCCGTCCCAATAATGGTCGTGGCAATGTCGGCCACAGACGTGGTGCGAGGGGACGTAGACGCGTTTCACGTGGGCGTGGTCGTGATCGTCGACGGAGAACGAGATCGACCGGACGCGGCAGCTCGTGCACGCCATCAACAAAGCGAATGCGACGGGTATGATCCAGAGTCTGCGGGTCGTCATGGGTTTTCCTCCCTCAATGGTACATACGTTCTGCTCGCCCCCTATGGATCGACACGGACCGGGGGCAGGCGTTAGTGGCGGGGGGAGGGAAATTGGGGATTTGGGATTGGAGATTGGGGATTGCGGATTTGGGATTTGAGATGGCGGACTGGCGTGCTGGGCGTCCTGGTGGGGGCGCGATCGCCAATTGCGAATCTCCCACCACGGAGATTCTCGGTCGGCGTTCGGCGTCCGGAACGGCGGTGGCCGGGGCGGTCCTGCTTACTACCCGATGGCGGTCACCACGGAGTTGACCTCGGTGTAGTCGGCGAGCGCGTATTCGCCGAGTTCCCGGCCTATTCCGCTCATATTGAAGCCGTAGCAACGAACAACCGGCTTCGCGCCCGGCATTTCGCCCTCGGCGGCCTGACAGATGACGTCGCGCGCCGGCTTGTTGATCTTTCTCTGCAGCGCTGTCACGATGATGTGACATTGGGGGTATGGCGTGGTCCGATGGCGCAGACAACGGAAAGTCTCGTTCAGTCTACTCGTGCACGCGCTGCTTATGTGTCTGTATGGCGTGCCGGCGGCGGGGCAGGCGCCTGACGCGGGGCGCGATCCCGAGTCGTTCGTCAACCAGCAGCGGGCGGTCGAGGAGCGTGTTCGGGCGGCGTTTGACGAAGAAGTCGGTGCGTCTCAGCGTGCGCTGTTCGATTGGGGGGGATGGTACAGCCACTACGTGTTCGTCTTCAACGACGGCGTCGATCCGACGCGGACGCTTCGCCGGCACGACCTTCGTCTTTGGGGTCGGGCGGTGATCGACGACGGCACGCACGAGGTGTATGCCCGTGCCCGAACGAGTCTGCTCGATTTCAACAGCGGAGATTCCTACGATCGGAACGACGACGACGTCGAGGGGCCCAACCTCGAGCGCGGGTATTACCGGTTCGATCTGACGAAGGCGCTGCGAGTCTACCGGGGGACCCGCTCTGCCATAGACGCGTCACTTTTAGCCGGTCGGGACCTGGTGCACTTCGGTTCGGGCATCACCCTGGCGACGCCGCTCGATCACGTGTCCGCAAAAGCGCGATATCGCGGGTTCGAGTTGCGGGGTCTTGTCGGGACGACCGTCGGGAGCACCCAGGACTTCGATTTCTTCCGGACGGCGAAACGGACGCGTCGGGACCTTGCGGGGTTGCAGCTTACCTACGTCGCGCCGGAGCGCCATGAGCCCTTCGCCTATGCGATGTGGCAGCGTGACCGGAACGTGGAGGCTGCTCGGGCGTTCTTCCGCAAGTTCGACTATGACTCGTTCTACGTCGGGCTGGGCTCGTCCGGGGAGCTCGGAAAAGGGCTGCGCTACACCGCCGAGGTTGTCCACGAGGGGGGGCGGAGCTTCAGTGAGCGGTTGTTCAAGCGGGGCAGCGAGATCCGTGCGTGGGCCGCTCTGCTCGAGCTCGAGTATTTGTTTCCGGGTGCCGCGAAGGCCCGGGCGTCGGTCGAGTACCTGTTCGGAAGCGGTGATTCCGATCGTTTTGCGAGCCCGACCAGCACGGTGCCGGGAACCGTCGGCGATTTCGTGGACACGAGCTTCGTGGCGCTCGGCTATCATGACACCGGTCTCTCATTCGCACCGCGGTACAGCAACTTGCATATGTGGCGGACCGGCGGATCGTTGCACCCCTGGCCTGAGCACGAGCGGTTGCGGCGGTTCGAGATCGGCACCAACTGGTATTTGTTCCACAAGCACCACCGCGGAGGGGCGGTCTCCGACCCGACGGCTACGCGCGGATCGGGTTACCTGGGCTGGGAGATGGACTACTTCGTGAACTGGCAGGTGGCGTCGGACGTCGCCTGGACCGCGCGTTGGGGGATGTTCTTTCCGGGAACGGCGTTTGACGATCGCAGTTCGCGCATGTTCCTTCTGGTGGGATTGACCTGGAGCTTTTGACGATGTGTGAGACGGCGCACACCGGAAGTACGAGAAGAGCGAGGTTGTTCCGGCACAACCGTGCGGCGAGCGCTGCGGTGGCGGTGGTCGGCGCGGTTTGCCTTATCGTACTGCCGTGCGGGTGTCACGGATTGCGTGGATCATCGGGTGGACAGCAGCGCTCGTTTACGCCGGCTCGCGACCCGGCCGGGCTATCGAACGTAGCGTTCTTGCACTACCTCGCGACGGTGCCGGTGGCTACCTTCGACGAGGCATCGCGGGCCATACTCGTCCTCGCCGGCGACGAGCGATCGTCCGGGACGTTCACGGAGCGATTCGAAGCGTTGCGCGAGCGCGGGGCGGTGAAGCGATCGTGGGGCTTGTCCGCCGGCGACGTGGTCGACAAGGGCACGCTCGCGCACATGTTGAAGCATGTCTGTGGGCTGCCTTCGGGGCTCGGCGATACGTTGGCATCGTTGACCGGATGGGGTGACCGCAGGGCGGCGCTGAGAACCTGCGTGGACTCAGGAATCTTGCCGTATGGGGTCGCATCAGAGCCCGTCCGCGGGGGGGAGCTGGTTGCTGCCATGACCGAAGCCGAGCGATATCTCGCCACTCATGCCTCTTCGACTCCGTAAGGTTAATGTATTCAATAGGTTAGAATTCCGGCAGTGACGGCGCCCATTGCGGCATGCTTGTTGCCGGTAGCAGGTGCAGAATGGGTTTTGGGGGTTGACGCGGGCGCTTCGGCTCTTCAAAATGCCGGGCTTTCACGCATTTTGCACCGGAGGACTCAATATGGGGATGCATAGAAGTGCACTCAGACGCCGGCGTCGGTCGGACGCGGCCGCAACCAAGGAACGTAACGCACCTGTCAAAGCAAAGGCACGCGTGCGACGACGCGCACGCATGCTGGAGAAGGTCAGCGCGGGTGATCCGCCGTATGCCCCGGACGTGATGAGTTGGCTCAGTCGAGAGCTGGGCAAGAAGGCGAGCAAGATCACACCGGAAGACATCAAGACGATGGAAACCTAGCCGCAGCGAGTGGAAGCGTCCGGTTTAGCGCCGGGCGAGCTGGGCGAGGATCGAGGCCGGTAGTCGTAGACGCCGGCCTTTTTGCTGCGCACGTCAGGCATGACGCACATCGTCATCGGTCTGCCCCGCGAGCACCGATCCGAGGATTCCAGATTGCCGAGGTCTGCGCGCCAATCCAGGTCGGCGAACGCCGGGGCATCGGCGTCCGATGGTTGGCAAAACCAATACGTCGAAACGAGGGCGTCGCAGCGCGGGTGACCGTGGAACTCTGAATGGAAAAGAACGGAACCGGTGTTGGACATTCCTATGTATGATCGCGCACAGGCGGTGAGCCGCGACCGTTTGTGAAGCGGAGAGCGCGAGCGGCAGGCACTTGAAGAGCACGCCCGAAGTCAACTTCGGCGAGCACACACTCTGCTCGCGACGCCACGTAATGTTCAGAAAGAATGGTCGGTCACGTCAACGCGCGGCGCTTTCGGTGCATCAACGGATTGGAAGGCGTCAGTTCGGGCAGAGGCGCGCGTTGGAGTTGTCTGGCGCGGCGCCGGCGGTCGCCCTGTTCGTGGCGCATGTCGGCTTGACTCTGCGATCGGGTTCTCACGAGCCGAGCATGTTGCCGCTCCTGCGAGGGAGCGCGCACGTCGCACCCGGCGAAGCATGGGCAACGTGACGGCTCAAGGACGAGCGGTTGATCAGGGGCGTTCCACCGTTTGTTCGAGGGTGTGGTGGGCTCCGTTTGCGTGCCGGGCCGAGGAACCTTCCAAGACAATTGCGGGATAGCGGGGCTTGGCGCCGGTTTGTGATTTGCCAAGCGTGCCGTCCGTCGGCTTTGGGTTCGAGGACGTGTGGTGCGTTCCACGCGGGGTCCGGAGCGGGGCGGTAATTCGTGAACGACTTTAGGAGGCAAACATGAGTTTTTCGAATCGCCTTGTGTGTCTGTTGTGTTGTGGTGTCGTGGTAGGGTTGGTGGCCGCCCAAGTGTCGGCGGTTCCGCCGGCATGCTGTGAACCGGACGGAAGTTGCTTCCAGGACTACTGTGTTGATTGCAATACCCCCAACATATGCAACCCTTCGACCACGTGTTCCTACTTGACCGCGCAGTGCAAGATCAACGGGCAAGGCCCCTGCACGACCGTCAACGACGCGTGCTGGCACGCGCTGAACTGCACGAGCTGCGGGGAACCCACCCAACCGACGCCGGAACCGGCGGTCTCGGAGGAGGTCTGTTGGGCGGATGAGGAGGAGAACGTGTGTTGGGCTGACGACGTTGACGAGGCGCTCGAGGGCTGACCGCGCGATGGTCTGCCAAATCCAACGAGGCGTGCCGCTCGAATCGGACAAGCGAGCCGCACCGTTGTCATTGCGGGCATCGGTTGGTGGAGCATCCATCGACCGGCGCCCGCGGTCTTGAAGGGCATGGTGTGGTGTGCCGTGCTCTTCGGGCCGGGGATGGCGCTTCATGCGCCAAACTGATAAGAAGAGCATGAACTTACGGAGTCATCGATTCTGCCTGTTACTTGGTGGGTCGGTCGTCGGATTGGCGACCGCCCAGGTTTTGGCCCCGCCGCCGGCATGCTGCGAGCCGGACGGCGACTGCGCGTACTCGGATTGTCAGGATTGCACTTACCCCAACCTATGCGTTCCTACGGAAATCTGCTCGTACCTGACGGCACAGTGCATGCCGAACTACGGCCAGGACCCGTGCATCACCGTGAACGACGCGTGCTGGAATGCCCTGAACTGTGAGACCTGCGCAGAGCCGACTCAGCCAACGCCGGAAACGGCGGGTTCGGAGGATGTCTGTTGGGCGCACGAGGATGAGTACGTTTGCCGGGCTGACGAGTACGTGGAGGAGCTGGACGAATAATCGCCACGTTGCGCGAGGCAACACACGCGATGGCTGTCTCAGTATTACAGAGTCTGGTTTAAGTTGCTGCGCGGCACGTTCGGGCGTAGGGGGGGAACACGTCGATGCCCACCGCGTGGCAGTGACAAGCGTGGATGCTTTACGAAAGGAGAGTGGCCATGAAAGTACGAATGCTGTGCCTGGCGTCGTGCGCGGTCGCCGCCTGCTTCCTGACGACTGCGCCGGTTGCGGCTGACGAGGAGTGTATCCTCGCGTGCTGCTACGAAAGCGGAGTTTGTGAGTCCAACGCCTGCTGGATCGGATGCACCTGCGGGTCGGCGTGTTACTGCTCCGGGTGGCAATCGCTGTGCATGCTTCCCAACGAAGACTGCGTCTGGGTGGACGAAATCTGCTGGGACGCATTGGGGTGTGTGTTCGATCGATCTTGTCTGGGGACACCCCCCCGAACGACAGAGAAGCATGAGGAGACGGACCGAGTCTGCTGGGGCGAGGTACAGGAGCACGTTTGTTGGGCGGATGGTTCCGGGGAGCCTGACGAAGGATAGGTGACCCCTGTCTCGGTTGGAGGCGAGACCCGTTTGTGACGAGTGTGCTGTGTGGGCAGTCCCACGGGCGCCTTCCACGAGCGGAATCGCGCTGGAACTCGCGTCTGCGCTTTGGGGGATGTTCCCGGCGGAGTTGTGCGTAGCCACCCCTCCCCGACGTCGCCGGTGCGGAGGGGTGGCGTTTCTAGGCACGTGACGCGGTTCGTCTCAAGCTACGACGAGCTGCTCACTGGGGAGCAGCTCTCGCAGGACATACTGCCTGTGCATGGAGGAGGCTTGATAGAAGCGGTAGAGGTCGCAGTCCAGTCCGACCCTCGAGTTCGGATTGTTGTTCACCTTCGCAGCTTTCTGGAGCCATACCTTCGGATCGTAAGTCGGGATCTGAAAGCGTCTGGTGCCCAATTCTCCGCTTCGTGCAGCGGCTCGCCAGTTCCGAACGCGTTCTTTTTTCTTTCCCGGCGTGTCGATGATTCTCTTGACGGTCCCGCGGATCCTCGCGAACTCGACGGCCTCCGGGGTGGGGCTCTGTTTGCTCGCGGTTCTGAACTGCTTGAACATGCGATGCAGGGCCTGACAGCCTTCGAGTGAATCCTTGGGGTTGTTTCGCGGGATGACCGGGGACTTCGGCTCCTCGTACCGGAAGCTCCAT
>JASFUW010000309.1:0-6319 GCA_050050135.1 Phycisphaerae bacterium | reverse complement strand
AACATGCCAACCGAGCCCGACGCCGTGGAGTGCTTCCGCTTCAACAAGACCCTGTTCGCGCCCGGCAAGGCCGCGAACGCGGGTGGCGTGGCCACGTCGGGCCTCGAGATGAGCCAAAACAGCCTCAAGCTGGCGTGGCCGCGCGAAGAGGTCGACGCTCGCCTGCGCGACATCATGAAGCGCATCCACACCGCGTGCGTGGAGTACGGGCACAAAAAAGACGGCCACGTCGACTACGTCGACGGAGCCAACATCGCGGGCTTTTTGAAGGTCGCCGACGCCATGCTCGACCAGGGCGTGGTGTGATTCGCCCGGGAGTTGATGCACGGATTCGCCCCCCAACCGTCCCCCCTTCGAGGGGGGGACTGCAGGGGGGTGGAGAGCAATGCCGCCGACCACCACACGACAGTTGTGGGAGGGGTCGCGGACCCCTCAACTCAGCTTCCCCGCATGACAACGGGCGCGAGATCCTCTCTCCCCTTACCCAGAGGCGATTGAGGAGGTTGAACCCGCGGACTCAACGACTGGCCGCCCTTCATCGGACCGGCGCCCAACAAGCCCCCGACACATACGGGCGAGGCGGGCCACCCGCCTCGCCTGGTGTTTTCGGGGAACCTTCCGCTGTATGCCCCCGCCCTCCGCGGACCCGTCTGCCCGCCGCCACCAGGTACGATTCTTTCCCCAGGAAAGTGGATTTCTGTCTTGACAACAGTTAACCGAAAGGTTAAATATAAGGTATGGCGGCGGCATCGGACAGGCTGGATGCGGTTTTTTCCGCCCTGGCGGACCCCACGCGGCGGGCGATTCTGACGCGGCTGTCGCGGGGTAGTTCGACGGTCTCGGAGCTGGCAGCCCCGTTCGACATGTCGCTCCCGGCGGTATCCAAGCACCTTAAGGTGCTGGAGCGGGCGGGACTTTTGCGGCGGGACGTCGAGGGCCGCGTCCACCACTGCCGCCTGGAGGCCGGAACCATGAAGGACGCCGCCGATTGGATCAACCGCTATCGAGCGTTCTGGGAGCGACAGTTCGCAGCGCTCGAAAAGTACCTCGAACGGACGAGGGGCGGCGAACAAAACCGAGCCGCGACCGTCAGGGAGCGGTCGACTGCCACGAAGCCGCACGAACCTGGCAAACAAGCGCGCGACAAGAGAACGAGGGAAGAACCCAAACGAAAGGAGAGAGGATGACCGCTCAGCAAACTACGGACCATTCAGTTGAACTGACCCACACCTTCAACGCCCCGCGCGATCGCGTCTTCGCTGCGTGGACCGAGTCGGACCAGATCATGCAGTGGTTCGGGCCGGCGACATGCCAGGTGACGAAGGCCACCGTCGATCTCCGCGTCGGCGGGGAATATCGTTTTGTGGTCAACCCCGGCGACGGATCGAAGGTGGAAATCTTCGGCGAGTTCAAGGAAGTGGTTCCGCCTCAGAAGCTCGTCTACACCTGGAGTTTCGAGCCGACCAGAGAGGATCCGGTCACTGACTCGCTCGTGACGGTCGAGTTCAACGAGCGCGGCGACTGGACCGACCTCGTCCTTCGCCACGAGGCATTGCCCAGCGAAAAGGAAAAGCAGGAGCACACCAAGGGCTGGAACGGCTGCATCGAGAACCTGGACAAGCATCTCGCCGGATAAGAACGCTTTGGCACGCGCCGGGCGCCTCTTCCCGCGCAGCGATCGGGCGCGAAGCTCGAATCGCCCGAACGCTCATCTGGCCCCCGGAACCGGACCGGTGATCAGTCCCCGTTCCCTGTCGGCTGCGGAAGTGGTTTCGCAGCTTGGGTCCTGACGCGTCGTCCAGCGCAAATCACTCTCACCCAGCGGGCTTGAAACGCTCGAACAGCCTACTCAACTCGTTGACGGTGTGATCGAGCAGCGACCGCGCCTCGGCGCGATCGAAACAAGAACACCGGTAAGTCAGCGCCATTTCCAGATTCGTCCCGAAAAGGGTAGGCGCCAATACCGCAGGCAACGCCGGGCCGGTAGGACATGCCCGTATGACGCGGACCATCGGTGCCGGCCCGCCCTCACACCCAACGCCGTCCGCAAAAGTGCTGACCCCGAGGCAAACAGGAAACACCTTGCGGTAGCTGGCTGCCTCGTGCCGGATTCTCATCACCGGCCAGAACCGCCGGATCGCAAATGACTGGGCGAGCGACTGTTGCCATGAGTTGCTCAGGCGGCGCCTGAGCTGCTTCGTTTGGCGGGCGCACTCTTGCACCAGCGTCAGCGCGTCGTCCTCAGGGTTCGCAACGAGTACGGTATGGGTATCCAGCCGAGGGCCGAACTCCGGCTCTCGCCGCTGCCTCGGGACGTCGCGCACGCTGAAGACCGTCGACAGCCCGACGCTGCGGCGGCGCGGTGCGTGGATGCGCTTCGGGGTCGTGATTCCCACCGCCTTTGCCGCTGCCGCGAGCACCAAATCGTTGAAGCCGAACCCGGCCGCGCGCAACTCGGTCCGGAGATCTGGCGGGACCCGAAGCGGCGATTCAAACATCTCCACCGCCGTTGCGTCCACGTTCGCCGCTCGTTCATGGATTCGATGGGCATACCTTAGACGCAGGTATTGCGCGCACAGAGTCGTGACGGAGCCGGCGAAGCGTAGCCAGCCTTTGATCGAACCGTGGTGACGGTCGCGATGGCAAAACCGCCAGTCGATCGGAATGGGTGCACCAACGCGATACCCGGCAAGCACGGCAGCCAAGAGGCGCTGTATAACGAACGCGTCGGCAATCAGATGGTCGTAGGAGACGATAAGGCCATGCATCTGAGAGGCGGGCGACCGGACCAGCAGCCATCGGAATGGATGATGAACGGCCGCAGGAAACGGTTGATTCACCTGCTCCGCGAGCAGTCGAGCCATCGTCTTCGCCGAAAGGTCCGCTAGAGTGGTCTCGGTAACGGCGAGCGTGCTCAGCGGCGCAAGTCGATATCGCGACCCTCGTACGTCGATCTCGACGTCGCCGACACCCGACTGATGACACGTCTGGATAATCGACTCGGTCAACGCGGCGGCGTCTGCGCGTCCTGGCAGAATGACGGCGTGCGCCGCGTTATACGGATGTAGCTCACGCCACCGCAGCATCAGTTGTTGAAACGGATCACATGCCCGCCAGGATGTCACCCCACCAGAGCAGGGCACGACGGTCGATTCGACGCCCTCGCGAGCAAGCTTCCTGCTGCCACAAGCTGCCATCTCGGAGGCCGGCATCATCCGAAGACTCGAGGGACAAACCGCCCGGTTCGTTTCGCGTAGTCCGAGTAGCTCGTACCGTGTCGGTGTGCCAGAAACCGCTCTTCATTCACGGCCTTGATCCAGAGCAGCATAATGTGGACCAGGCCAACGGCAAGCATGATCTTGGCCGGCACGGCGACAACCGTGCTCAACATCAGTACCATGCTTAGTGCGTAAATCGGGTGGCGGACCCATCGAAACGGACCATTCGTGAGAAAACCGGTCACGTCGGTATCGACCGCCATCCGCCATCTCCGGCCCATGAAGCGCCAACACGAAATCGACATCAGCAGCGCTGCGAGTGCAATCGCAACCGCCATCCAGCGGAGCAGTTCGACGGGTGGACGCTGGAACACCACGGGGATGGCCAGCCAGCGGGGCGGTGTCTCACCTTGGTTGCCGACCACGAACGGGAGGGCGATCCAGGCGAGGACGGTCGGTACCCAAATGACCCACATCAACCGTTCCAACGGCTGGGTGGGAAGCGCCGCGCTGCGCCATGCCGAATGCCTCCTTCCCAGGCGGATGAGCTTGGCTAGGACATAGCCCCAGTAGAACAACACGACTGCACCTGCGGCGGACGACGCCATATGAATCAATCCTCCGCCTGAACACGCCGGACGTGCGACCCAGTAGGCGTTTCAACGCGCCCCTTCAACCGGCGAATCTCCCCCAGACAAAGCTGATGGACGGATTGATCCGCGTCGACCGTGAAGTGGGTGACGACGTCCGTTGCGGCCACGATCCAATTCTCGGAGATCCGTCTGTTGACAAGTTCCGTTCGTGCGTTCGGGTCTGCGAGTTGAACCGGGTTACCGGCCAATGCGAACGGAAGCAACACTCCGAAGACCGTCGGTTCGTAATAATGGACACACCGGCGTACGTTACCCGGTATCGGCGGCGGCGATGTGGCGTCAAGCAACAGCAACAGGTCTACGTTAACACCCTTTGTCTCGAGTTCGCGGCAGAAGCGAACCGCGTTGTCGGCTCCGTAACTGTGTCCGCCAACGACCAACAGCCCATGATGTGACCCTCCAGAACGAGCGTCGGCCTCGAGCATCGCGGTTTGACGCCAGCGCCTTCCACGGGCGACCGTCACCTCGAATCCTTCCCGGGCGATTCGTTCTCCGAGTTCATCCAACCCGAGCGAGAACACGTCCCAAAGGCCCCGGATCAACACGACATGTCCGTGACTACAACCGCCTGCCGCCGGGAAACGGCAGCCGACACACCCGGCGCCAAGGGCCACCAGCGCGCATTGAACCGCTAAGACCGTATATTTCGACTTACGATGTCGCATGTCACGCATGCATCACGGTACCGCCAGGTGCTCCAGCCTGCTCGGGGGACCCCGGACCGCTTGCGGTGAGTCCGAGCATAGTTAGGGAAACACGCAACGCGCATCGTACCTGTGATCGTGGATGAATCAACCGGAAACAGACGTGCGGTCGAAGGCAAACCGCGAGTGATTCATAGGCGCCGTCGTGCCCGGAATCAGACGGCCGGTGCGCCGGCCTCTCCCACACAGACGGTGCAGATCGGATTCGCGGACCGGTCCGCTCTATGTGGCTGGCCCGCACGAGCGGCCCTACGCAACGGTCATCGGGCTAGGACGCAGCACGAGCGTTCCCGCAACCATCCCCAGCATGGTCATGATCACCAGACCCCAGACGGACGTGGCGGGAACGTCAACACCCTGACACAGATAGAAGTCCGGCGGTATTCCCGGTTCGGTCCACGCCGACCGGAACGCGCTGCAGTCCACGCAGTCGATATCTTCGTCTTCATCGAAATCGCCCGGCTCGCAGAGTGGAGGAACGGCCCCAACGTCAGAGCCGGTGAAGCACGACGTCAACTGGTCATGGTCGCCCATGTCGACATCACCGTCGCCGTCGAAATCGCCGTGGCGCATCCCTTCGATCACGAGTTGGGCCGACGACAGAACGCCGACCCCCTCGGTTTGCACGATGACCGAGCAGAAGCTGATCGGAAACCACTCCGTATCGATCCGCAGTTCGCAGCGCCCGTCGAGCAGGAAGTCCCAGGTCTCATTCCACCATAGCGAGAAGTCGGAGACCGTGTCGAACGGCTCCGGCTCTGGATACGTACTGTGCCCGGCAAAGTCGCTTTGAGTGGTTGCCCGCGGTTCGTCGTTCTCCCGCAGGTACGCCCAGAATCGCAGCGGAAAGATGTCCCACGACCCGGGCTCGCACTCCACCCCGCCCAACCATGCATAACCAGCCGTCGCCTCCCCCGCCCATTCGATGCGCGCACCCGTGACCCGCGACAGCGACACCCCCGCATCGATGGGTAGATACGTGTACTCGTTCAGTGTGTAAACACCGAGAAAATCATCCAACGGAACAACGACTTCTTCAGCCTCGGTACCTGTGTGAACCGCCGTGATCGCGACCGCGAGGCACGCCATTCGAAAGATGCGCTTCATAACGTGCTCCTTTCTGCTTCCGGCAGACTTCCCGAAGGGACATGAATCGACGCTGCCGACGCATCACAAGTATACCCCATACGTGTCGACCAGGCAAATGACCCGCCGCGCAGCGCCATTCCCGAAAGGCACCCGGCCGACGTCGTTCATCCACCCGACCCGAGAACACCCGCGCCGGAACCTCGCGGTGCCGTGTGTGGACAGGGTTCGCGCTGGGGCGGAGCAACTTTCGAATCACGGCGGCTGTCAGCACGCAGATGAATCATGCGAGTGTCCGATTGGTGATATACGGCGACGACCGAATCGCACATCTTCGCCTACTCGCAGAGGACAAGGCCGAGATCGAAGGAGATATCGGGCCAGCGTGGGACTGGCGTGAGCTTCCGAACCGGAAGGAAAGCCGGATCCGTCTCACGTTCACCGACTTCGACCCTTCAAAACGTGGGAACTGGCCGAGTCAGCACCAGCAGTTCCGTGAGACCATCGAACGCTTTCACGCCGTGTTCAGCCCGAGGGTCAAGCTCCTCGACGCCGCGGATTACGAGCCCGACGCTGCGCCCGACGACGCGTGACCACGTCAACAACGCCCCTTGCCGAAACGCGCACCTCCCGGAATTGACACGCACCCCGCTGTCCG
>JASFUW010000308.1:0-6341 GCA_050050135.1 Phycisphaerae bacterium | reverse complement strand
GGTTGACACGTCCGAGCTGCTGGCGGACGAAGTCGGGCCCGGGGTTGGGCACTCCGGCGTAGTCTCGATGCCAGGTATCGAAAAGGTAGAGATCGACGTCGGGGTTTACGGCTGCAACGATCACGGCGGAGCGACCCTGGCGAACACCGATTTCCAGGTACCGTGTGGGTGAGTGCAAGGAGGTATACGCGGCCAGGGCGCAGCACATATCCCAATAGGATCGGTCGTTTTCGACCGCGCCGCGCAACGCCTTCATCGTCTCTGACAGGTACTTGTCAGCGTGGATGTTTCGCCAGACTTCCAGAAGCCGCTGATGGGTACTCCTGCGACCTGCCACCTCGACGATCGCATCGGCGAGCAGGGCTTGTGGTTCTTCGGAGATGTCGACTCGCCCGGTCGGTCGTTTCACGCTTATGGTGTGTAGTTCATGGGGCATCGGTCTTATCCTCCGTGCGTCGACGCCGGCACGCGGCTGCCTATGAAAGAGCGGTCGCGCGATCCGGCGACCTGTCGGTAAACCGCCCGGTATTGCTCCGCGACATCTGTCCAGGAGGTTTGCGCCAGCCGGTCCCGGCCTCGCGTGGCGAGTGTTCGACGAAGCTCGCCGTCCTTATAGAGCCTCGAGATTGCGGATGCCATATTCTCGACATCCAATGGATCAAAGAGAATCGCGGCGTCGCCGACTTGTTCGGGGAGTGAGGTGACGGCGGAACAGGCGACGGGGATGCCGGCGAGAAACGCCTCGAAGATGGGGAAGCTGACGGCCTCGAATCGCGTGGGGACGATCATCATCCGGGCGGCATGATACAGAGCCATCAGATCGGTCGCGTCGACCCAGCCGAGCCATCGCACCTGCTCATTGAGCCCGAGCCGGTCCGCGAGCCGTGCCAGTTCAGAAAAGTGCTCGGTCGTTGACCCGGTGCAGACGAGGGGGATGACCGCCTGGTGTCGTTCGCGCAGCAGGTGCAGGGCTTCGAGCAGGCGGCGGTGGTTCTTGTGGGGCCAGGTCTGGGCGGGATAGATGGCGAAACCGTCGGGAAGATCGTGCTTCCGGAGCACCCGGTCGACGGTCTCGTGGGGCGGTCGTTCGTAAGCGGCGGAGGGCGGTGCCCAGCCGATGACGTGCACTTTCTCCGCGCGGACGGGGCAGTGCGCCAGGATGTCGTCTTTGACAAACCGACTGGCCGTCACCACGGCGGCCGCGAGGCGGCAGGCTTGTTCGAACAGATTTTCGCGGCGAGCCCGCTCCGCGTCGGTGAACAACTCGGGGAGGTGCAGATGCTGCAAATCATGGGGGTTGAAGACGCTGGGGATGTCCGTTCGGGTGTAAGTCTGGTAGGGGAAGTGCAATACGTCGGGGGCGAATGATTCCCAGAACCCGTCGGAACGGCGGACGCCGGTCGTCGGTGGTGCGTCCTTCTTCGCGTTGACCTCGATGGTGGCGTTGGGGCCGATGTAAGGTTCAAGCCACGGGGCTGACGAGGGGGAACAGACGAAGACGTACTCTTCCCGCCCGGACAGTTTACCCAGTGAGTGGGCCAAACCGAGAATGACCTGGGCGATGCCGCCGCTGCGTTCGGGGTCGAGTTGTGCGTTGATAACGACTCGCAAGAGACAGTTTTCCTTTTTGGTCGGACGCGGCGGCTATGACGGGGCGGTCGAGAGCGTGTGCTCCCGCTCAGGTTTCGTATGTGTCGGTCGCAGCAGGCGGTCATATTCGTCGATGTTGCGGACGGGGTGACGTCGGCCGTCGAGCACCACGTGGGCCGGCTCGTAGGGTGGAAAATAGAGGGCTCGGATGAATCGCTCGATCCGGTCGCGTGGCCAATAGGGATCGACCGCACCGCCCTGGGGGACCTCACGCGGGTGATAAGAACGGACACCCTGCTGTGGCCTGGTTATCAAGGGGGTGTGCTCAGCCTGGTGCAGGACGCGGTCGAACACGATCGCCGTCGCGTCGACGAGCTGGTAGTAGAGAGACATTCCGGTGTCGGTGTTTTGGATGGGAACGGGCAGGGTATCGACAATGTCCCCGCCGTCGACCTGGCGGGTCATACGGTGGCAGGTGACGCCGGTCGTCCGGTCCCCGTCGATGATGGCCCAGACGGCCGAGAAACAACCCGCGTGTTTCGGCAGGAGCGAGGGGTGGAAGTTGAACGCGCCGCGCGGTGCGAGATCGAGCATATCTGCCGGGAGCACCGTTCTATAGTAGACGGAGAAGATGATGTCCGGGCGGAAGGCTCGGGCGGTGTCACACAGCTCGTCGGGTGAGTCCTCGACGAACGGTATCCGCTGCCAGCGGGCAAGGTCGGCGAGGGAGGGAATCCCCGGGGGTGTAAGGTGCGTCGCGACGATCACCTCGTGCCCGCGGGTGATCAAGGTCCGGAGGGCACGGTAGCCCGCTTCATGGTATCCGCACAACAGGACTCTCATGGTGCACCCACCGGATGTTGGATGGCGGAGAGCATGGCGTTCGCCACACGGTCGACATCGTCGCGGGTCAGGTTGGTATGGGTGGGGAGCATGATGCCGCACGCTCCCAGTCGCCGGGCGACGGGGCATCCGTCGTCCGTTCGGCAATCGTCGTAGATCGGCAATGAGCTGAGTGCGGGGAAAAAGGGCCTGGTTTCGATCCCCATCTGTTGCATGTGCGTCCGCAGGACGTCTCGGGTGACCGGCGCGGCGTCGTCCAGGACCGCGCCGACGATCCACCATGCCGGGTCGGCTTCGTCGGGGCAGTGTTGCAGGCTCGCCAGCGGTGTGGAATCGCGGAAGGCATCGTCGTACCATGATTTCACGCGGGCGCGGGCGGCGGCGATCTCGTGGAAACGCTCCAACTGCGCCAGACCGATGGCACAGGCGAGGTTGGTCATCCGGTAGTTGTATCCGATTTCATCGAACCAGTAGTGGCGGGCGGGGTCGGCTGCCTGTCCTCGCAGTTTGCGGAGCCGGTCGGCGAGATGGTCGTCGTTCGTGCACACCATTCCGCCCTCACCGGTGGTGATCATCTTGTTGCCGTAGAAGCTGAAAGTGCTGACATCACCGACGGAACCGACGGGGTGTCCGGCCCATCGGGCGCCCGGGGTCTCGGCGGCGTCCTCGATGAGGAAGCAGCGTTGCTCGTCCGCGATCTGCCGCAATGCGTTCAGATCTGCGGGTACGCCGAGCAGATGGACGGCGATGACGGCCTTGGTTCGGTCGGTCAGCATTCGCCGTGTGCTGGGGGGATCGATGTTCCAGGTGTTTTGGTCGCTGTCGGCGAAGACGGGTCGAGCGCCGACATAGCGGACCGCGTTGGCCGAGGAAACGTAGGTCAGATCGGGCACGATGACTTCGTCCCCCGGCCCGACGCCGAGGGCGAGGAGCGCGAGGTGGAGGGCGGCTGTTCCGTTGGTGCAGGATACGGCGTGGGCCGTTTCAGTGAACTCGGCGAATCGATTCTCGAAGTCGGCGACGAATGGGCCCTTCGAGGAAACCCAGGAAGAGTCGAACGCGTCAAACAGGTATTGCCGCTCGCGTCCGGTGAGGTCGGGCTCGGAGACGGCGATCGGTCGAGGTCGGTCCACACAGCGCTCCTTCAGCGACGTCGGCATTCGCGTGACGACGTGCTACTGGTCGGTATCGGCAGCGGCGGGGGGGGTGCTTGATGGGGCGACGGCGAGGTTCCCGGGGTCGACGCGCGTGGGGAGAAGGTCAGAAAACGTCGAAACCCGGGATTTTGATGTCCTACTGTCGGGTGGGAATCGCGTATAATACTAGAGTACGTTTCGCATCGGCGTCGCAATCAGTGGCTCTAAGAGAGGACTGCCCGTCTATGGTCCGCTCGACGGTCATCATTCTGGTCGTGTTGGCAGCGCTAACGCCCCTGTTCTGGCTGGTCGGCGGTGCGCGGGCGGCGCGAGATCTTCTGATCTTCGCGGCCTTGTGCAGTCCGATCTACGTGGCGATCTGGGTGTTTGCGCGGGAGGTTCCGGAGAGCGAGCGCGGGTTCCTTGCCCGGAAGCGGAAGCCGCGTAAGCGCCGGCCGCCGCCGATCGAGACGTTTTCGTGCCCCGAGTGCGGGCTCGATTTGACCGATGAAGCCTCGCCTGTCTGCCCGGACTGCGGTCGCGTCCTGGCACAGTCATGATCCGAAAACTCGCGATTGTCCTGTTGGTCGTGTGCGCGCTCGGGCTCGTGGCGGGTTCCGTGGCGAGCTTCGTCAACGGCGACAGCGTGTATTTCTATCGGGAGACGGCGCAACATGGCTCGTCGTTCATGTTGGTTGTGGACGGGTTGGAGCTTCGTGTCTGGCACTGGCTTTCGGTTCCGAACACACGGACCCCGCGGAAGTTCGAGGTTTCTCTTTTGGGTTTCGGCTTGATGTCGGAGGCCTCGAACACGCCGATTCCGAGCGGGTTGGTGACGCATCGGGTGTCGGGTCCGGCCTGGCTTTTGGCGCTGATTCTGGGTGGTTATCCGGTGGTCTCGTTCTTTCGCGGACCGGTGCGGGTGTGGCGTCGTCGTCGGCTGGGGTCTTGCGTCACGTGCGGCTACGACCTTACGGGTAACGTGTCGGGGATATGTCCGGAATGCGGCACCGAGGGGGTGGGGCGGAGTTGCGAAGCGGGAGCGCTGATGCGGTCGTACCTCCAGCGGCGCCGTCGAGACCGGTGGATTCTGCTGCGTCGGTTCGCGATCGTCGCGCTGGTGCTCGCGAGTTTGACGGCGGCTGCCGCGAATGTCTTGAGTTACACCGTTCCGGTCAGGTACCGGGGGCTTAGGCTGTTGTCCACGGAATTGCAGGGAGGGCGCGGGACCCGGTTGTACTCGAGTGAGGGGCAAATCGGGGTGTCCTTCAGCTACACGGTCACGAGTGCCACTCGGATTACCTCGTCGAAGGGCACCTTTCTGGGTGTGCGCTTCAGGGTCGACGTTTTCACCGACGGTCCGTCGTTTTCGCTGCCGGGGTGGATGGTGTCGCCCGGGGGCACGGCGCCGAGCGTCCCGGCGGACTCGCAGGTGACGATCGACCCGGCGGAGCTTCTCGCCCTTCTCGCGGCGTCCGGTGCTGGGGCGTCGGCGGGACCGTCGCAACCGGGTTCGCCCGCGGCGTCGGGGGTTGCGGGACTGCTTCCGCCGATCCCGACGTCGGTGTCGCAGGTGGCTTGGGTGGACGCACGCGCGCCGCTGTGGCCGCTGCTCGTGCTTTTGCTGGTGTGCCTCGCGCTCGTTGTTTTGATATCGCGGATTCTCCGCAGGCGGCGAAGGGTGGACGGGGCGTCATCGTCCTGAGGGACGGTTACGCTTCGAGCCGATCCGACGGCGTTGCTCGCGGCTGGTTCCGGCCGCTGTCGGCTACCAGCCGCCGACCTGGGCGCGGTCCCAGTTCCAGTCGATCCGCTCGATGGGGCTGTCCTTTCGAACCACGACGAACATGATCGGCTTGTCGGTCTTGTCGTTGTAATCCCAGCCGACGGGGTCGGTGTAGTAATTCTCGAGAAACGTGCGCCATTCGGGAAACGGCTTTTCGTCGAAGAGAACCAGGATGAGGCGCGGGGGGTTTTGCTCGAGTTCTGACATAAGTGTGGCACGGCGGCGCTTTGATCCCGCGTACGCCGCCTGGATGCCGGTGATCATGGTGTATCGCGAGGCGCAGCGGCGATCGGCGTAATAGTAGATGGAGGTGTCGTTGCCGAAGACGAAGATGGAGTCGCTCGGATCGGTGACCTTGCGTACGTTCTCACCGTGCGCCCGGCCCCAAAAGTCGCGCGAGTTGTAACGCTTGGCGGTGATTCCGAACAACGGCTGACTCAGGTATTCGCGGTATTCGGTGACGAGCAGACACGCAGGAACGAGGGCGTACACGAGGGCGGCGAGGGCATTCCCGGTCGATCGGGACTTGACAGAGGTCTGTCCCCAGCGCGCGACGCAGCCCGCGGCGGCGGCGACCGCGATCACGGCCGGGGGAATCAGGAGGTGGTAGTAGTGTGGCCAAAAACGGTTCGGGAGACAGACCGCGACGAACCCGGCGGCGAGCAGAACCAGCACGGCGAGCGCCGGTCGACAGCGTTTTTCGACCGATCTGACGATTAGGACCGGGACCGAGACGGCGGCTCCGATCCACAGGGGCAACGCGCTGTCGAAGGCGAACGGGTGGCGCGGCGGGCTGAAGAATCGGGCGAATCGGGTCAAAAAGCTCTCCGACGTGCCGCTGTAGCTCAGGTTGAACAGGAATACGGCGTCCAAGAACTCGGCCCACCGACCGGTCGCAGCGAAATAAAGGGCGGTCAGCAGCCAGAGGATGAGCGGGGGGGCGGCGAGCAGTAGCAGTCGCGTGGCGATCGTCCCGAGGCGCGCCG
>JASFUW010000307.1:0-6341 GCA_050050135.1 Phycisphaerae bacterium | reverse complement strand
GGTTCGGATAAGGCTGGCGGTCAGCATTGGTTCGCCTCCATTAGTTTAAGGTCTTCGCGAACAAGCAATCGTGTTTCCCGAAGGAGAACACGCGCTGCCAGTTGGATTACGGGATTAGCAATACTACTCGCCACAGTTTCGGTAATTTGATTCACACGAAGACGACTCGGACCAGGATCCGTCCGGCATACAAGTGAAGACCGCAATCTGTAGATCCATGAATGGATTGCTGTCGCATCGAACGGAGTTCCATCCGTTTTGGCAGCTAGCGCCCGAGGAGTAGACCTCATTCCCCCAATAGCAGAACGCCGACGGGTTGTTGTCGCCGCCTCCGGCCGTCGTCTGGATGGTGCCATCTGGAAATCGGATGCCGGCCGTGGCGTCGATGATGGCCCGAGCCTCAATCCCGTCGTCGCGAACGATCAGCTTGTCGTCGTAAGTCTGGCCATCAAAGAAGGCCAGGTAGAACATTTCGTCACCCGCGGCCAGATTGACGCCTCGGGGTGCGCCGTTGCGCCATAACAGCAGGTCGGCATTCTCGCCCGGCCTGGAGGCGATCTCGACGTTGCCTTGCGGTCTGTTCGTCCCGACCCCGACGTCGCCGTTTTCGGACGCGAACAGGGACGTGATGCCTCTGCTTGCGTTCCATAGGGTCCAGCCCGTGTAGCCGCTCGTGGTCAAGCCCAGCTCCCACGCATCAAGACCATCGCGCTCCATACGCAGGAACCTGTGGCCGCCATCCGGATTCTTGATGTGAACGGCCGCCGTGGGTGCGAGCGTTCCTATTGCAAGCTTGCCCTCAGATAGGAACATATCGCCGCTTTCCATATCGAGCCTGAAAGGCTCAATATCGCGTGACCCGCCGCGCATCCGAATGGCGTTGTTGCGCCAGTAGAGGTACGAGCTATGGAAATCACTCCCCGCATCGCTGCCCACGAAGTACAGGCCCTGCGTCTGTGGGGGAGACTGCGAGCCGGGCCGTAGGCGAATACCGCCGCCGGTGCTAAAAGGGATGTCGAGTGACAGCGCGTGAATCGCGCCGTTCACATCGAGTAGCGCATCTGGGGTGCTGGTGCCGATGCCCACCCGCCCTGCATTCAGAAGCAAGTTCCCAGATTCCATGTTCAGGTTGAAGGGCACGATATCGCGAGAG
The DNA here is from genome assembly GCA_050050135.1 of Phycisphaerae bacterium. Lineage (GTDB taxonomy): Bacteria > Planctomycetota > Phycisphaerae > UBA1845 > UBA1845. Next base: position 5,188 of record JASFUW010000307.1, on the reverse strand, counting down.
CCGCCCCGTATCATGATGGCGTGATCCCTCCAAAAGATGGCTGCGTCGGCGAATCCTTCCCCGGCCTGGCTCCCTCGAAAATACAGACTTGAGCTGTGTGGAAACGTTGAGCCAGTGGCGCCGAGCGAGAGACCGCCGTGCGGCTCATAGCGCAAATCGATTGACTTCGATCGAATATCACCATCCACGTCCAATGCCACACGCGGATCACCAACGCCGATGCCGACCTTCCCGCCTTCCTGGTATATCGCTCCCTCCGAGAGCGCTTGGCCGTCCCAGCGGGGCACCGCACCGATGGGCATCTCGGCGATCTGCTCCGTGGCACCGCTCTGGAGTGCCGAAACGCTGCTCCCGATCGGCTGATCGGGGAGGAGTTCGAAGCCGTCACCGGTGTCGACCCAGACGCGCAGAGCGAGTCCTTCGCGACCGCGGAAGGCAACCGCGTCGATCGGAATCATCCCCTCCGTCTCGCTGCCCAACTGGGTGTTGAACAGGCCGTTGTCGACCGGCACGCTGACGAAGCCAGCCGGCTCGCTCCCCCCGACGCTCGAACCGTCACAAGACCACACGGACTCACCCGACGCATCGACAATCACGAACTTGAAGCCCGCGGCACCGCTGAACCTCAGTTCATCTTTCAGTAGTTCTCCCTGATACGACACCTCCGACGCATTCACTAAAGCTGCCAACGTCGCCGGGACCAAGGCGACAACCAGCGTCAAAGGAAGCAACCGTCGTCGCGTGTTCATCGTCCAACTCCTTTGCTTGTATTCGTGGATCCAAGCCACTCCGGCCCGTCGTCGACAGTGGTTACGCGAAGTTGGCCCGGATCCTGCGCAACCCACGAACAGGTCACTCGATTCCACCTCCATGATTGTCTCAGGCGCAGGAACCGAACTGGCGTTGCGTATGCAAGTCGGGCGGAACTGCCGCCCGTCAGACGGCGGAGGTCATAGCCAATGGCGACAGGGCGTGGTAAAGCGGTTTCGATCGGGCCCTTGCGCTGGCGCGACCGTAGGAGACAGGTCCCGTCGAGGGGCGCGTAGACAGTTTTTGCTTGCCCGGTGCAGCGCGTGTGTGGTATTCTGGCTGGCGGTCGTAGAGCGTTCGGGCCCCTACCAGCGTGTTGAAGAAGTCGTTCGCCGGGTGGCGAATCAGTGTTCTTTGCCACTCCGCGGCCGCCACGGGGGAGGCCGCTACGCTTCTCAACGCACTGCAACGAGAATCGAGAAGTGGAGCGGTTGTGTCAATGCCCGCCATTCAATTGTTGCGATAGCCCAGGCGTTGGCGACGTGAAGTCTCGGACTTGGCTGGTGTGGCCTACGTAACGCCCCCAATAAGCCGTTACGGCCGTAACGAGGGGAACAGTGAAGATGTTAATGAAAGCTATAGTCGTTGCCGTCGCTCTTGGCTTTGGAATCGGGCGTGCTAATGCGCAATCCACGGTTATCTTCGACTTTGACTTCGGCGTCGACGGCGTGCTGCCGACGGCGACTGATCCGGGAGTTGTCTATCGTGCGGATAACGGAACACCCGAAGCAAGCGTCTACTCAGTCATGGGCGGCGTCCTACAGCAACGGCTGTTCGGAGTAACGGACAACAGTGCGTACATCTTCCGAGGCGGATTCGACTACGATTCGGCAGGACTCTCTCCGGAATTCGCCTACTCCTGGGAGGTACGCCTCGAGGCCCAGCAAATCGAAGGCTCGAACGGTACGTACTTTGACTTCGCGAACGGTACCCATCGATACGTCGTGTCGTTTGGCGATGATGGCCTCCACGTTCGCGATGCGAACAACGAACTGCTTTTCGTTGACGGGGCTATCTACCAAATGCGCACCTATCGACTCGAATCACAGGCGAATAGCAATGTGGCGCGCCTGTTCATTGATGAAGAGCTGGCGGCCGAATGGAACGCCCCGACTACAAGCTTCAACGGCGTCCAGATCGCTTCGGGCAGCATCGCGAACGGGACGTCAGGCGATATCGACTGGGACCACGTTCGGTTCTCACGAAACGAGCCGGTCGTCCCTGCGACCAGCGACTGGGGGCTTGCGGTAATGCTGGTTTTGGTGCTCACCGCTGGGACTCTAGTCTGTCGGTGCCGGGTAGTGACATCGCAAGTTCGTTCCGGGGGGTTTCAAGAATGACGTTTCGCTTCACCGTTCTGACCACATGTCGGTCGCGGCCGCGTTGGTCGAGGGGTTCCCACGGCTTCGGAACGGGGCCTTGCCGTCTTTATCTCTCTGCTTGGCACGGCCGGGACATTGGTTTTGAGGCGAGGCAATTGGTTGCCGGTCCCACATAGTAACTCATGACAGATTCGAATCCGCCCAGACCGTCGGACGGCCCCGAGCGGGATGACGAGACCCGGTCACTGCCGGACATCTCCGGAGGTGGTCGGCCCGAACCGCAGCCGGCAGATCGGCCGGCCCACGTCGGCCCCTATCAGATCCTGGACCAGTTGGGCAAAGGCGGCATGGGCATCGTCTATCTCGCCGAGCAGATCAAGCCGCTGCGCAGGCGCGTGGCGCTCAAGCTCATCAAGCAGGGGATGGACACCGAGCAAACGCTCGCCCGGTTCGGGGCCGAGCGAGAAGCCCTCGCCCTGATGAGCCACCGCGGTGTTGCCAAGGTCTTCGACGCGGGCGTGAGCGAGGACGGCCGCCCCTACTTCGTAATGGAGTATGTTCCCGGTTTACCCATCACAGACTACTGCGATCTGCACCGGCTCAACACGGAGGAGCGACTGCAACTGTTCATCGAGGTCTGCCAGGCCGTCCAGCACGCCCATCAGAAAGGAATCATTCACCGCGACATCAAACCGTCGAACGTGCTGGTCAGCGACCAGGACGGGATGCCCGAGCCGAAGATCATCGACTTCGGCCTGGCCAAGGCAACGCAACAGCGACTCGTCGAGCAGACGTTGTTCACGGAGCACGGCCAGTTCATCGGCACGCCGGGCTACATGAGCCCTGAGCAGGCCGACCTGACGGCCCTGGACATCGACACACGCACGGACATCTATTCGCTCGGCGTGTTGCTCTACGAGATGCTGGTCGGCGCCAGGCCCTTCGACGACGTGACGCTCCGGAAGGCAGCCCTGGCTGAGATTCAGCGGATTATCCGCGAGGTCGATCCGCCCAAGCCGAGCACACGACTGAGCGGGCTAGGTCCGACCTCGACCAACGTTGCGGACAAGCGTCGCACCGAGGTCAGCAGGTTATGCCGAATGCTCCGTGGCGATCTCGACTGGATCGTCATGAAGTGCCTGGAGAAAGACCGCAACCGGCGCTATCAAAGTGCCAACGCCCTGGCCGACGAGCTCGGCCGGTATCTGCGGAACGAGCCGGTCGAGGCCGGAGCGCCGACCGTCGGGTACAGACTTCGGAAGTTCGTGGTCAGGAATAAGACGCTTGTCGGCGCGGGGTCGGCCGTGTTCCTTGCTCTTGCCATCGGGCTGGCCGTGGCTCTTGCAGGGCTAGGCCGCGCCCGGGCGGAACGAGACGCGGCTCAGGCGGAGAGAGACCGGACGGCAACAGTGCTCGAATACCTCGAGTTAGTATTTGGCTTTGGTGAACAGACGCGTAAAGACATCAAGGGAGAGACACCAATGCTGTCTGCAGAGACCAGACTAGGCGATTTTCTGCGCTTCGCAGAATCCGGATTGGTTGCATTTGACGACCAACCGTCGATCGATCGATCTGTTCGAGGGTTCCTTAGCAGAGCATATCATAGGCTCGGTCTAATTGCACGATCACAGACCATTTTCGAATCAGCGGCGAGGAGTTACCGCGAGCGCGGCAAGCTGGCGGATGCTGTACGGTTGGAAACTGACGCGGCGGAAACGCTGATCGAGGGCGGAGGTTACGTAAGCGCAAGAAGCATGTTGGAACGATCATTGCAAGATCTCGAATCCTTGTCTACCGTAACGAACGACGATTTTGTTCGTACTCTTTCCTTGTTGGCACAATGCTATGATCCCGGCGCCGAAATCCAACAACTAGAAGCGATCGTCGGTACAGCCGAACGTTATCTCGACGAAACCGTCTCGAACGAGAATCGTGCGTTGCAGCTTGCCGCAAGTGGGTTGGTCAAGTTTGGAAACAAAGACTTCATCGGGGCGATAGAAGACTTCCGAAAAGGGCGAGACCTGTTGCCATTAACCGATCCATCGGTACCGCAATTCACATTCAATGTCGCGTATCTGCAGGCACAACAAGGCGATCTCGATGCCGCGGACCGGACGTTCAAAGATATGTTGTCGCAGATCCAACGGGGGCACGGCGCTGATCAGCCAATCTATGCCCAAACGCTGAAATACTATGCTGACTTCTTGACGCAAAACAACCAAGCCTACAAAGCGATCGAACCGGTGCGCGAATCACTTGACGCCCAGCAGCGCCTGGGGCGTGGCGTTTCGCACCCTGTATATTTCGCAACGATGCTGAACCTCCTGGAATCCCACCGCCTGGCGAGAGTTGACCTTGAAGAGGCCCTCGCGTTGGCCAGGCAATTCCGCAGGGACATTCTCGCTGAATTCGGTGAGCACAGCGAGCAGGCTCTGCGAGGCATCTTCGAAGTTACGTCTACGCTCGATGCGATGAAAGCCTACACGGACGAAACGGAAGCGTTGTATCGAGAAGAGTGGGCGCTAATGGAGCGCGTAAAAGGCCAGGATCATTGGATGACCCTCGCCTCGCAGCAGCGCCTGGCTCACCTGCTGATGAAGCGCGGCAAGCTGGCCGACGCTGCCGAGTTGTGCGAGGATGGCCTTCGCCGCGCTACGGCGAGCAGCTACGGCCCCGAATGGCACGGTCCCTTCGAACATGTCTACGTTCGGGTTCTCCTGGCTCAAGACAAGCTAGCAGAGGCCGAACGCCGCCTGAGTACCTTCGTGGACACCGAGCCGAAACAATTGAAGCACGTGCTTCCTGGAGTCTGCGCGATCGTCCAGGAGTACGAAGGTCTTGGAGAACCGACGAAGGCCACGGCGTGGCGTGATCGGCTTGCGTCGCAGAGCCTGAGTTGCCAGCCATGACCGCCGGTAGTTTGGATCAGGTTGCCCTTGAACAAATCGTAACTCTTCAGCCACCTGCAATGGCTTCGACCTGGAGAATGTGAAGATGGGTAAATTTGCGCGTTCTGGCTTGCGCTGGTATGTCATAGCGCATGCAGCGACGGAAGG
>JASFUW010000306.1:0-6361 GCA_050050135.1 Phycisphaerae bacterium | reverse complement strand
GCAAGCCTTCGAGCACGAGCTGCGCGACGAACTCGCCAAACACGAACCCGACGTCCTGAGCACCCTCGACTCCCTCGATACCCACGCCGCCGAAACGCTCTACGACTACGAATCGCCCGCCCGCGCACGGCTCAAGCACCTCTTGACCAACGTCTTGCCCATCGCCACGCGCAATGCCGCCATACAGTCACTCTTCGAGCGACATGTCGGCTCGAGCGCGCGGTGGGCCAAATCGTGGTATCTCGATTGGGAAGAGGTCGTCGAGTTGCATCGCCTGGGCCACACGATCGGTGCCCACGGGTACAGCCACGAACCGCTCACCCGGCTCAGCGCCGCTCAGCGCCGTCAGGATCTGCAGCGCGTCGCCTACGTCCTGCGCAACGGGCTCGGGTCCGACATCCGCCCGTTGTCCTTCCCCTACGGCCGGTTCGACGACGACGCCCGAAACGCATGTCGCCAAGCCGGCTTCGTACACGCCTTCACCACGCAACAGGCATGGATCGAGCGCGACAGCGACCCCCTGGCACTCCCACGCGTGGATACCATCAACGTAAGCACTTTCCTGAAGGAGCACGCCGAATGCACACGCATCTAGTTGCAGCACAGCAGGATCTACCCGTGCCCGACGCGTCCCGACTTCTGCGTCACTTCCTTGACGCCTATTGGCTCCGCCCCGAAAACGCCCTATGGATGACCCTGCGCAGCACCGCGCTCTCACGCTGCACGCTCCAGCATCCGTGCCTCGACGTGGCATGTGGCGATGGGCTCTTTATGTTCCTCCACGCGGGCGGCGTTCTCGAACCCGACTTCGACGTTTTCACGGACGTCGGCGGCCTCGACCGCGTCAAGAATGAACACGCAGACATGTTCAACACCGTCTCGGACGCTTACGCACCCGCCATCATCAAGCGGCCGGCGCAAACCGTCGACGTAGGCACCGACCTGAAACCGGCTCTGCTCACCAAGGCCCACCGGCTGAACCTCTACGCCCGACTCGTCCAACACGACAGCAACCAATTGCAGCCGTTCGATGACGACGCCTTCCAAACCCTCTACTGCAACGCCGCCTACTGGGTAACCGACATCGACCTGTTCCTTGCGGAACTGCGCCGGATCACCCGCTCCGGCGGCCGCATCATCCTTCAGGTCAAGCTCGACAGCATGAGGCGTTACACACTCGACGCGTTCCGCGAGTCGCTCGGCACGCGGTTTCTGGACATCATCGGTCGTGGCCGCGTCGCGTGCTGGCCCACCCTCGCAGACCGATCGACCTGGGAACACCGCTTCACCACCGCCGGGCTGTCCATCGAGAAAGTGACACCATTTGTCACCAAGACGCATGCCCATCTATGGGACATCGGCCTGAGACCCATCGCTCCCCTGCTCGTCAGGATGACCTCCGCTCTTACGCCGCAAACCCGCGCACAAATCAAGAACGACTGGGTCGACCTGTTCCACGAGCTGCTTGAGCCTGTGTGCGAGTCGGCCTTCGACTTGTTTGAGCCCGACGAACCAGCCGAGATTCAGTACGTCCTCACACCCCGCTAGCATCGTGCTTCACAAATCTCGCGATTACCTGAGCCGCGGGCTTTCAGCCCGCGCGGAGCTTCGCCCAGATCGACGCCAGCGGCTCGCGTTCCGACGCTGGCCGTAGGACTTACGCGACGCGGCACCGGCACGCGGAACGCTTACCACCGGCACCGCGCCGCTACCATCCGGCAGGTTCAAGGGGTCCTGGAAAGACCATTCAGGTCCCCCTTGATACGGGGGCGGAAAGGAGAGGCTGAGCAATCCCGTCGACCGCTACCCGCGCTGGTCTGCGCACAAAAAGTCGGCGATGACGAGTGCCACACTCGTGACAAGAGACGCGATGACCAAGGCTGTCGCTGGCATTTCGCTCACTCCTTCGGTGACTACCACCACTGATACACCTGACAGCCCGGACGGTTCACCGCTTGTGACAGTTTCCTGCATTCTGCCCCAAAAAACGCATCAATCCTGACATGCAACCGCCCGTTCGCAGCCCCGCCCGCGTGTATGCGCTCCTCTACCGCACCCCCGCCCGCCACTCCGTCGAAAAAGGCGACTGGCTCAAAGCGCCGACCCGTCCACGGTGTCGTGAGTGGCCGCCGGGGAGGTGCCTGTGCCCTTTTTCAACAGCCTCCCGCGTCCCCCGTACATGAAAAACCCGCCGACTCGCTGCCCCGATGCCGTCGCATCCAGCCGTCGACGCTCCTTGCACTTGCTGCCCGATCAGCCCCCTTGCTCGAGAATCTGCCGGACACGCTCCAGCGCGCTTTGCAGTTGTCGATCCACGATCACCCCGCTCCCCGCCGGCGTCGGTGCCCCATCCTTCGCCCCAAGTGCACTTCCGTCACCCGAGCGACCTGAAAGCCCGAAGGTCGCAGATCCCGACTCCTCGGGAGAGGGAGACGGATTCAATGCACTTGAATCACCCGGCGTAGCTCCCACCTCGACCCGCCCGCCTTTCCCAAACGAATGATCAACCCTCTCCCGCGACCGACGAATCGCCTCCACCTCATCCGCGTCGAGCCGCACTTCGATGTCCGGGATGACCCCCCAGTCGCCCTCCGTTGTGTTGTGGTCGGTCCGGTGGATGATCCGACCGTCGGGCAACCGGTAGTAAGCCGTCGTCAGCTTGACCGCCGCCCGATGCTCACTCAGCTCGATCAGCTCCTGCACGCTTCCTTTTCCGAAGCTCCGTTCGCCGATTACAGTCGCTCGACCGAGTGCCTGAAGCGCACCCGCCACGATCTCCGACGAACTCGCCGACGCACCGTTGATCAGGACGACCAGCGGAATGTCGCCAAGCGTCCCCGATTTCGTGGCCGGAAAGCGCCGAACGGCCTTACGACGCGTCACCGTCGTCAAAATCACGCCCCGGTCCACGAAACGGTCCACCATCGCGACCGCCTGCGGCATGATACCACCGGGGTTGAACCGCAGATCGATCACCAACCCGCGCATTCCTCCGCCGGTAAGCTGCGAAAGCGCATTGTCGAACGCCCGCACCGTGTTGTTCAAGAAGCTGCTGACACGGATGTATCCGATGCGCCGCTCCTCATCGATCAAAAACACCCACTGACCCGAACGCTCACGCCGCGCCCCCCGCACCGTCATCAAACTCACCGGTCCGCGCACGACGTCGACCGTCGTCGGCTCCTCGCTACCGCGATGAACCACCGTCAGCCGCACCTTCGTCCCCGGCTCGCCGCCGAGCAACTCCTCCACGTCGAACGCGGAGTGGTCCTTCACGTTCCGCCCATCGACTGCCAGAATCGTGTCGCCCGCGAGGATGCCCGCCCGGGCAGCCGGACTGCCCTCGACCGGCGCGATCACCTTGAGCCGACCGTCGTCCAGACCCACCTCGATCCCCACCCCGATGTACTCGCCGTTGCTGCGACGCTCGAACGCCGCAAGCTCCGACGCCGACACATATCCGCTATACGGGTCGAGCTCGCGCAGCATCCCCCGGATCGCTCCATCCACCAGCCGCTCCCCCGCGATCCGTTCCACATACTTCTGTTTGGCCAGGGCGTCCACCTCGACCAGCGAGCCGTACGTGCTCAGCACCGTGCTCTGTCTCGCGCTCATCTGCGGAAGGCGCAGGAACATCAGCGCAATGACGATGAAGATAGCCAGCCAAACCAGACTATGTCGGTGCATCCGCCGCTCCGTCCGTGGTTACAGGTTCGCTCGTGGTTGATGCGCGCCGCGCCCGCCGGCGCGCACGCTCGAGTCCCATGAGTCCTTCGTCATGTTCCGCACCTCACTCGACCCCGCCGAAGCACGCCGAGGAAGCGTACAACGGTCCGGAAAAAGCACACGAGTCCGTCCCCCGGCCCTCTCCACGCCCACGCTCCCTGGACCGCTAACTCGGGACCGGATAAACTCCGCGTTTCCGGAACAGGCAGGGCCGGGACGGGCTGTGACAGCCGAATGACTATCGCCCCTCACCGACTCCTGCAATCCGCCGACAAGGAAACGTCGCCAACACGATGCCCAAGCCGAAATGGTACCAAGCCGGGCTTTCCTTCGAGTGCACGCAGTGTGGCAACTGCTGCAGTGGTGCCCCCGGCTACGTCTGGGCCACGAAAGAGGAGATACGCCGAATCTCCGAGTTCCTCGGCCGAACCGACGGCTGGCTCGATGCCGAGCACCTGCGGCGCGTCGGCTTTCGCTATAGCCTCACCGAAAAGCGAAACGGTGACTGCATCTTCCTGAAACGCGAGGGCGGTAAGACCATGTGCAGCATCTACCCCGTCAGACCGCTCCAGTGTCGCACATGGCCCTTCTGGAACCACAACCTCCGATCACCCGACGCCTGGAACGAAGCACACACCACCTGCCCCGGCATGAACCGCGGAGAACACCACGACCTCGTCCAGATCGAGACCATCCGAACCAAAAAGAAATGGTGGTCCGACACCGACGACCAATAACCCCCCGAGCCGCGGGCTTGAGCCCGCGCGGTCGTCCGGGCCATCGCGGCTCTGGCACCCCTCCTAAGTGCCACACAACCGGCAGTCCGCAATGGAGTAGGCGCCCCACCCTTTGCCCCGAGTGTACTTCCGTCAGTCTATCGACCCGAACGGCGAAGGGTGGGGGACGGAATCGACAAACCTCCTTGAACCTCCAATTCGGGTCAGCGTGTAGCTCTCGAGCCAAAGCGCGACGCCTGCGATCCCGCCGCGACTACGCCGCGAACGCCCCTCCTGCGCAGTGCCATACACCCGGCAGCCAGCAAACCGAGCGCCGCCACGACCATCCCCCACGTCGACGCCGCCGGTATCTCCACGTCTAAACACACCGGAAGATCCGGCGGATCACCGCCGCCGTTCCAAACGCTCGCAAACCGCTCCCAATCCGCACAATCGACGTCCGCGTCCAGATCAGCGTCACCGGCCTCACAACCTTCAGCCACCCCCCCGCCATCCTCGCCCGTGTAGCAGTCTCGAAAAGCGAAGTAGTCGAACGCGCCCACCTCGTCATCGCCGTTGAAGTCGCCGAACCTGGCTGCACTGTTCAGGTTGTAATACAGGTAGTTGCCGCGACCGTCGTCCCAGTTGGTGACCGCCTGCTCCGGTTTGAGCGTGTACAGGTGATGCACCTCGACCGACGAAAGCGCCGCCGGCCCGATGCTCACCCACCCGTGCACGCCGCTGTACGTAAACTCGTCCGGTGAAAGCACCGACCCGTCCACCACCACCGACTCGATCCCGTCGATCGGCTGACGGTTTAACCGAAAGAGGTGCCGATCCGGTGTCCCCGTCACGTCAAACGAATCCACCGGCCAGCGCACGCCGTCCCGGTCCACGTCACCGAAGGATATCGCTTCGACCACGCTCGGCTCGCTCGATGACCAATCCGGCGTCGAAGGCAAAACACCGCCCGAGTTCAAAAAATAACGCGACCCGTCAAACCAGGCACCCGTCGAAAGATCAAGGTCACCGTCGCCATCGAGGTCCGCCAGCGCCACAGCCGCTCCGTACTGTTCGTAGTATTGCCACGTCGGCGTGGTCGTGAACAATCCGCCCACAAGCCCGTCATAACGGCGGACAAAACCGTTCCCCCGCGAATCACGATCGCCAACGGGCCGCAGCCCTTTCATATCGTGAAGACGCTTGCCCCCGCGACTGAGTTGCGTGTTGTTGGTCACGACCAGGTCGGTCAGCCCGTCCCCATCGATATCGCCGTACGTCCCCATCACCGAAAACTGCGTGCTGTCGTCCGTCGTGTGCCACACCGCCGTCGTCGCCAGCGTGCCCTCGCTGTTGAGGTACACCCACGTATCGGTTCGCGTGCCCACCCCCACCAGATCGAGCCAACCGTCGTCGTTCACGTCGCAAAAGAAAATGTCCATGTAGTCGAACGTATCGTCCGAAACCCATGATGCCGTCGCCTCCAACGCCCCCCCGACGTTCATGTATACGTAGTTGTGCCAACGATGTGTCCCGTCATACGGAAACCCCGTCCCCACCGCCAGGTCAGGCCGACCGTCCCCGTTCACGTCCCCGAACGCCACGTGAAACGCCGCGATCGCATCCGGCGATGCCCAGTCCGGAACCGACGAAAGCGTCCCCGAATTGTTGAGATGGAGTCTCGCCGTCGGCGTTCCGTTGCCATCCAGTGTCAACCCGACAGCCACGTCCGCCCAACCGTCCCCGTTGACGTCGGCCACGCTGATATGCCCGTTGTATTCATTGTCATCGGACTGCCAGTTCGGCGTCAGCGGGAACGTACCGTCACCGTTGTTGTAATAAACCGACAGCTTCTCCCGCCGGATGTCGTTCCCGTTCCCCACCACGAAGTCGAGCCACCCGTCATGATCCATATCGAC
>JASFUW010000305.1:0-6372 GCA_050050135.1 Phycisphaerae bacterium | reverse complement strand
GCCCCAATAGCAGCGACCGGGTCCGCTTTGGCCCAAGCAGCGTCAGCGCCTGTTGAAGCGAAACCACCTTGTTGCGCACCCCGAACAGCGCCGAGTTCGCCAGCCGCAGCACCTCGCTCACCGTCCCCGCATCCGCCGACAAGACCTTCACCAGGTCCCGATACTCGAAACCCGGATCTTGCATGATCTCCAGAAACCGCAGGACCACCTGCGGCATCGACGGCACCGCAGCCGACTTCTTGATCGTTTCAAGGACGCTCGCCTTCATCGCGTTGGCCTCCACCAAAACTGTTCGCAGGCGGTTGGGCGCGCCGCAACGCGCATCACCCGTACGCCTCTGCAGCGCACCAAAGATGAACGGACCCGCGTGCCACACGCGCGCGCCGGTCTCCCCGGTTCATCGGCGACACGGCCTCTTAGTGTTAGGACTTCAACCACAACACCAGGCGCCCGACCACCTCGTCCACCCGCCTCGCCCGCCGCCGCACACCGCGGTCACAGCCGATTCACGCCCCGCGTTGACCGAGCCCGCCCGGCGCGGTACAACTTATCGGTCGCTAGGTGTGCCCGCGGCTTTTGCGGGCTGAGAGCACAACCTTCGAACCTGATCAGGCTAAACCGCGGGTGGCCGATCGAACCACCCGACGGGAACCTGCGTAGGGAAGCGATGACCCATTGCGACGGGCCGCCGCCAATCCGCCAACAGCCCGCGCAAGGGACGGCGCTTGCCAATTCGCAGTGTTCCTCGAACGCATAGAGAGGAGCGAATCGTATGTCATCTTCAAACGCAACCACGCACCCGGTCCGAATCGCTAGGTCAACCCCCGTAGGCATCGCCCAGTTCCCCGCGTCACGCAAAACCTACGTAACCGGGAACAAATACCCCGAACTCCGCGTCCCCATGCGCGAGATCGCACTCTCTCCCGCGCCCGCGCTCGCCGGACAAGACGACGCCACCGACGAAGGGCCCGCACCGACAGTGACAGTCTATGACACTTCCGGACCGTACACGGACCCCGAGACCCCCGTCGACGTACACGACGGACTCCCCCCCCTCCGCCTCGATTGGATCACCAGACGCAACGACGTCGAGTCCTATGACGGCCTGCGACCCGCCGCAGACACGACGCCGTTTCCTACCGGCAGTCAGCGCCCGCGACTCCGCGCCAAAAACGGCGGAAACGTCACCCAAATGCACTACGCCCGTCGGGGAATCGTCACGCCCGAAATGGAGTTCATCGCCATTCGTGAAAACCAGCGGCGCGATCAGCTCGCACAAGCCGAAGCACAACACCCCGGCCAAAACTTCGGCGCCGCCATCCCGCGCGAGATCACGCCCGAGTTCGTCCGCGACGAGGTCGCCAGAGGACGCGCCATCATCCCCGCCAACGTCAACCACCCCGAAACCGAACCCATGATCATCGGTCGAAACTTCCTCGTCAAAATCAACGCCAACATCGGCAACTCCGCCATCAGCTCATCCATCGAGGAAGAGGTCGACAAGATGCTCTGGGCCATTCGATGGGGCTCCGACACGGTCATGGACCTCTCCACCGGTCCCAACATCCACGAAACCCGCGAATGGATCATCCGCAACGCCCCCGTCCCCGTCGGCACCGTCCCCATTTACCAGGCACTCGAAAAGGTCGACGGCGTCCCCGAGGAACTCACCTGGGAGATCTTCCGCGACACCCTCATCGAACAAGCCGAGCAGGGCGTCGACTACTTCACCATCCACGCCGGCGTGCTCCTCCGTTACATCCCGCTCACCGCAAACCGCGTCACCGGAATCGTATCCCGCGGCGGTTCGATCATGGCCAAGTGGTGCCTCGCCCACCATCAGGAGAGCTTCCTCTATACACATTACGAGGAAATCTGCGAGATCATGCGCACCTACGACATCGCCTTCTCACTCGGCGACGGCCTGAGACCCGGTTCCATCGCCGATGCCAACGATGAGGCACAATTCGCCGAGCTCGACACCCTCGGCGAACTGACCCAGACCGCCTGGAAGCACGACGTCCAGGTTATGATCGAAGGCCCCGGCCACATCCCCATGCAGATGATCAAGGAAAATGTCGATCGACAGCTCGAGGTCTGCGGCGAGGCTCCTTTCTACACCCTGGGCCCCCTCACCACCGACATCGCCCCCGGTTACGATCACATCACCTCCGCCATCGGCGCAGCCATGATCGGCTGGTACGGGACCGCTATGCTCTGCTACGTCACACCCAAAGAGCACCTCGGACTGCCCGACCGCGACGACGTTCGAGCCGGGGTCGTCGCCTACAAAATCGCCGCACACGCCGCCGACCTCGCCAAGGGACACCCCGGAGCCCAACACCGCGACGACGCACTCTCCAAGGCCCGCTTCGAATTCCGCTGGGAGGACCATTTCAACCTCTCGCTCGACCCCGACCTCGCCCGTCAGTTCCACGACGAGACCCTCCCGCAGGACGGCGCGAAGACGGCGCACTTTTGCTCGATGTGCGGCCCCAAGTTTTGCTCGATGAAGATCACCCAGGACGTCCGCGACTACGCCGCCAAACACCACGTGCCCGAGTCCCAGGCCATCGAGCTCGGAATGCAGGAAAAAGCCGACGAATTCAAGAAAACCGGCGGCGAAATCTACCACGCCGTTTGAATTCCCGAGTTTGCGGACCAACAACCGCCCTCACGACCTGTCGCCGGGTAAAACCGTCTGGTACCGTGCTTCACAGGCATTGCCACTACCTGAGCCGCGGTCGCCCGCGCGGAGTTCCATCCAGGGCCACGCCTGCGGTTCGCCGACCGACGATAGTCGTGGTGTTTTTGGAACACGGTATCAGGCCCGAAGGGCCGAAATGACACAGCCCAGGCCAACGCCCTGGGTAAACCGAGCCCCTCGAGCAGCCAGACCCTCAAAGGGCGCGATAAAAACCACATAGTGCCATCAATACGTCCCTCCATCCAGCGACACAAGTGAACGTTATCCGGACGACTCGTCTCGCTTGTTTGACACTCATTGCATGACTAAACTTCATGTCGGCCCGTCCGCCGACGTTGATGGCTGCGCGCCAACCGCGCGCAACATCCCGCATCTTGGGGAAACCGGACCACGTAGAATCCGACGCATACGTCGCTTCCGTGGTCCGGAGGGGGGAGAGGCTGGGCATGAGGTTCAATCACGCAGCGGCTGGGATGATCGTCAGTGTGTGCGCGCTGATGCTTCTGTTCTCGGCTGTATCCGGTTGCGGTTGGAAGGTGGTCCCGCCCGGCGCGGACCAAACCGGAAAGGAAGACGACACATCCGCCGACCCGACCGCGGGTCGCGACGGCACCGACGGTTTGGACTGTTGGGACCTCAACGGCGACGGCGTCCCCGATCCGCAGGAAGACACCAACACCGACGGAACCTGGGACGCTCGCGATTGTCGGGGCCTCCCGGGACAGGACGGCACGGATGGAGCCGACGGCGCCGACGGCCCGCCCGGCGCAGACGGTGTCGACGGCATCGACGGCGTCTCGTGCTGGGACCTCAACGAAAACGGCGTCGCGGATGCCGAGGAGGACCGAAACGCCGACGGCCTTGTCGACGTACACGACTGCCAAGGACCCGCCGGCCCGCCGGGCGACGACGGGCAGGACGGAACAACCGGACCGCAAGGCCCTCAAGGGCCCGCAGGTCCCGAGTTCGTCAGCGTCTTCATCGACGATTTCTACGCCGCAGACCCCACCGTGCCCTACGAATGGCCTTCGCTGCTTTCAGCCGTGGACGACCCCGTACTCGGCTCAGCCGCGCCCGGCGTTGTACCCTTGCCCGCGGTCGCCTTCCAGACCGAGCTGCCCCACACCTACGACCCGGCACACGCCCTGACCGTCCGCGCTTTCTATTACCGCACCGGCCCCGTCCCCGAAGGCTGCTTCGTGTTCACGCTGGAGGCCATACGTCTGCGCGACGGGCTCGACATGGAGCCCTGCGGGCCACGCCGCTGGGTGAAGCTGGCCGTAACCGAAGACACACCGTCAGGACCGCTGGACCTCGACCCCGAGTTGACCGGTCTTTTCGTCGTGGACCTGCCCGTCTACGACCTGCCCGGTCTCGATTACCTGGACGATCTCGTCCCCGGCGATCTGATCGCCTTCGAGGTCGCGGCCCACCAACTCGACGGCGGCGCCTACCACCTGCTCGGCGTCGAGGTCTTCGAGTCACCACAACCGACTCGCCTCACCGGCGGAGAGGTCTTTTATGTGCAGGACAGTGTCACGTGTGTGACGCAAGACTGCAATCGCAACGAGCAACGCGACGAACTGGACATCCTCCTGGGAACCAGCAACGACTGCAACGACAACCAGGTCCCCGACGAGTGCGACCTGTGCGAAACCAGCAACGCCGCCGCCGACGCAGCCCGCCCCCCCTTCGACTTCCTCGCACCCGGGTTCACGCAAAAACTGTACGCAACCACGCCGGACTTCCTGGGCGGCATCGCCTTCACCGCCGACGGCGACCTGCTCGTCGACTCATGCCTGTTCACCGACAGCCCCCTCCATCGCTTCGACGCTCAGACGGTTGAGCTCGTGAGTGGAAGCCTCGTGCATCCGGTCATCGACGTGCTCGACAGTCACGCCGGCTGCGGTCTGACCAACCACGCCGACGGCACGCTCTTCTCCAATACCGCCTTCGGTGTCACCAACATAGACCCCGAAACGGGCGATCTGCTCGACGCGGGCGGACCTCCCGGAAACGGTCTGGGCATCACAGCCCACCCCGAAACCGGCGAAGTCTTCTACGTCGCGGCCGACGGTCGCATCCTCACCATCGACCCCGCACTCACCGGCGCCCGTGTCTTCTCCTCAGCCCTGCAAGGCGCAACCGTTCAGGGCCTCTCCTTCGACGAATCCGGCGACTTTCTGTTCGCCGCCAACCGGACCCAGCAGGCGCTAACCATCATCAACCGCGCGGGCGAGCTCGTCGCGACCGTCCCCGTTTTCCATGAGTCGGCGTCACACGAACCGGCCGCGGTCGCCGTCCACGCTTCCCATCCCGGGTTCGTGCTCACCGTCAACGTCGACGGGACCATGACCCGCTTCGATTTCCCCGCCGGTGACTACACCCAGACACCGACACAAGCCTTCTTCGCGGACGGTGGCTTACACGCCGATCTCGCGCAGGTAGGTCCCGACGGCTGTCTATATGCGACGCAGGCCGGAACTCGATTCGCGGACGGCACCACCACCCTGACCGACTCCAGCATCGTGCGAATCTGTGGCGGCTTCGTGCCTGTCGTCGGCGTCGAACCACCCATCCGCCTGACACCTTGGGCGGACGCGATACCGGTAAGGACGCGCCACCGGCTGACCGCCCGCCTTTCCGCCGATGCGTCAGCCGTCGAGGGCATCACCATCAACTTCGAAGTCATCGCCGGCCCCAACGCCTCCGTCGCAGGCAACGCCACCACGGACGCACAGGGGCTCGCATCCTTCGCCTACGTCGGTGACGGCGGCGAGGGCACGGACCAGATCCACGCATGGTACGAAGACCAGGACGGCCTCCACGAATCCAACATCGCCGTCGCGAACTGGGTCCCCCTCGATTGCTCCCTCGACTGCAACACCAACGGTATCCCTGACGAATGCGAACTCGCAGACAACGACTGCAACGCCAACCTGATTCCCGACGAGTGTGACGGCGGCTGCGACCCGTAAACCACGGCAGGAAACGCGCGGGCAGATCGCGAACATTCGCCCGCCACGTCGCTGTACATTCTTGTACGGTACGGTTGGCGAATGCGGCCAACGCTCGGTCTCACCTACCTGATCCAACCACCGCGACCCCGCACCTTGCCCTCCTTCGCCCGCGCGACACGCGTCTCCACATCAACCGCACCCGAGTCAGCGAACAACCCATGTCGACCGACTTGGTTCATCATACGAACTGAATAAGGCCGGACTTCTCCGCACGTCCACATGCGCCCACAAGGCGTCGAAACACCTCATATAACGGTGTCGCGAAGGTTTCAGCCGGCGCACCTCGCCGCGCCCCGTACAAAGCGTGGACGCCTCAAACGATTCGTCAAAAACTGCAAGCCCGCTTCCTCCGGCTTGCATGTGCCCGATTCGTTTCGATAAGATCCGACTAGGTAAGAGGGGACGACGCATCCCCCACACGCCGAACGCGCGCTCGGCCGTAAAGAAACGCGCTCCACCGGAGACCAAACCGCAAATCACGGAATACACGGGGCTCACTCGGAGGTTGTTGCTTGGGACAGCGCTGCTGCATGCGGAGGGACGACGCAACTCATGCCGAGAGTTGTGCGCTCCTGTCCACAGGCTGACGAACTGAGAATTCGTCGGGTATCTAACGCCAGTTTGCCGGGAGGTTTTTTTCCAGCG
>JASFUW010000304.1:0-6407 GCA_050050135.1 Phycisphaerae bacterium | reverse complement strand
GTAAGCCTCCCCGGCGCACCAAGCGGCCCTCCGTTCTGGCCCTCACACCCCACCGGACCTGGGCAGGATACCCCGAACAACCTGCGAACCGCGTGCAGCGCGCCATCAAGCTACCCTGACGGTGTCCGTTGGTTGATGGGTGAAGACGCCACCGCGTTCGGCGGCGCCATCCGCGACATGTGGGACCCAACCTGCTTCGGCGATCCCGACTACGCCAACAGCCCGCTGCAAACGTGCCCCGCCAGCGACAACGGCGGCGTTCACAGCGGCAGCGGCATCCCCAACCACGCCTTCGCGATAATGACCGATGGTAAGACCTACAACGGTTACACGGTGAGTGCCATCGGCCCCATCAAAGCCGGGGCAGTTTGGTACCGGACGTTGCTGTTCTACCTGACGCCGGCTTCTGATTTCCGTGACGCGTATTTCGCACTGAACCAGGCCGCGACCGACCTGATCGGTACCAGCCCCAACGACCCGCGCACCGGAACCCCCATCGCCGCCATGTTCACCGCGGCTGATGCGGTCGAAGTCGACGAGGCCCTGCTCGCCGTCGAGATGAACACCGACGGCGCCTGCGGTGCCACCGTCGACATTCTCGACCCGAACCCGCCCGACCAGTGCTCACCGCGTGCGGCTGTCTTCAGCGATGACTTCGAAGGCGGCACCAACGGTTGGACCGTCTCCCTGACGGGAACGCCCGACACGCCGTATAACTGGGTCCAGGTCGGCAGCCTGCCCCTCTCGCGACCCGGAACAGGCTGGTTCTGCGAGAATCTTGCCGACGGTTGCCCGACGGGTGGCGAAGAGTCCGCGGTCCACCTGCTTACGAGTCCGGTCATTACCATGCCGGCCCAGTTCGCCCAACCGACACTCGCCTTCGCGCACTACATGGCCTCCGAGGCAGGCTACGATGGCGGGAATGTCAAGATCAGCGTCAACAGCGGTGCATGGGAGCTCATTCCCGCTTCCGCCTTCACTTACAACGCCTACAACACGAGTCTCAACGGCGGCGACAACACGAACCCGATCGCGGGCGAAGCCGCGTGGAGCGGAGCCGGTGGCGGATGGGGAACGTCGCTGATCGACCTGACCAGCTACGTCACCAGTGGCGGCGACACGGTCCAGTTCCGCTTCGAGTTCGGCAAGGATTACTGCAACGGCGTCGACGGTTGGTACCTCGACGACTTCGAACTGTATTACTGCACCTGCACGATCGACGACGACTGCGACGATGGGCTCTATTGTACGGGCGCTGAAACTTGCGTCGGCGGATTCTGCCAGACCACGGGCAATCCCTGCGGCGGCGACTTCTGCGATGAGGACGCCGACACATGTCTCCCTACCGTGTTCTGGGACGACTTCGAAAACGGCAACGTGAACGGCTGGAATTTCTACGCACCGGGAAGCACAGCCAGCACCGGTGACTGGGTGATCGGCAACCCGACGGGCACGTCCAACGGCGGTGACCAGGCTCAGCCGGAAGATCCGTTCGAGGGGGCGGGCTGTGCGTTCACGGCCCAGAACACCTCGCTCGGAACCGACGACGTTGACAACGGTGTTGTCTACTTGATGTCGCCAGCCATCGACTTGAGCGGTGCGGACACGGCCGATCTCTCATTCGTACGCTGGCACTATAACCGCGATCTCGGCGAGGATAGCGGAGATTTCTTCGTGGCGGACGTCTCTCCCAACGACGGAAGCAGTTGGGTGAACCTGGAAACGCTGGGCACGAACCAAAGCGCCAACACTTGGACCCCTCGAAGCTTCTCGCTCGATACGGTCATCACCTTGACCAGTACGGTAAGAATTCGTTTCGGGGCCGCCGACGGGTCGAGCACGGGCAACATCATCGAGTCAGCCATCGACAACGTCGTGATCACGGCCGAGGAAGGCTGCGACATTGACGACGATTGTGACGACCAGAACCCGTGCACTGACGATGTCTGTGACGCGGGCGATTGTGTCTACACCAACAATACCGATCCGTGTGACGACGGCGACGACTGTACCATCAACGATACCTGTGCGGACGGCGCCTGCGAGAGCGGACCACCAATGCCATGCGACGACGGAGAATACTGCAACGGCGCGGAGACTTGTGTCGCCGGATCTTGCACATCCGGAACCTATCCGTGCGGCGCGCAACTGTGTGACGAAGTCACCGACACGTGTGTCGACTGCTTCGGTGACGGTGACTGCGACGACGGCGAATACTGCAATGGTGAGGAGACCTGTGTCGCCGGCGCCTGCGTCGCGGGCAGCGCACCATGCGCCCCGCAGATCTGCGACGAAGTGAACGACACCTGCGACGAGTGCGTGGAAAACGAGGACTGCGACGATACGTTGTACTGCAACGGCCTGGAAACCTGCGCAGCCGGGACCTGTGTGGCGGGTGTCGCACCCGATTGTGACGACAGCGTGACCTGCACCGTCGACACCTGTGACGAGGGCGCAGACGTGTGCGTCAATACCCCAGACGACGGAGCCTGCGATAACACGCTGTTCTGCGACGGCAATGAATGGTGTGACGCCGCTACCGGGTGTCAGCCAGGCACCACCGTCGACTGCAACGACAGCGTCGATTGCACCACCGACTCCTGCGACGAGGACGCCGACCAATGCGCCAACGAACCCGTCAACGCCGCCTGTGATGACACACTCTACTGCAACGGAGCCGAGACCTGCGACGCGATCAGCGGTTGTCAGCCCGGCGTCGACGTGGACTGCGACGACAGCGTCTCGTGTACCGTCGATACTTGCGATGAGGGCGGCGACACGTGTGTGAACACACCCGACGACAACGCCTGTGACAACGCTGTGTTCTGCGATGGCGTGGAGACTTGCGACGGTGTGGCCGGATGTACCTCGGGTGCTGACCCGTGCCCGGGTCAAGTGTGCAACGAGGCGGGCGAGAGTTGCTGCCCGACCACAGACGCCCCGGGCGACGATCCCGTCGTCGGCGACATCGGATTCGGCACGCGGAACCGCTACCTCACTTTCGTACCAGGAAATTCCGCTCAAAACACGGCGCTGCGGGTGACATTCAGTTCGCTTCCCGGTTACGAGTACGCCGAGGGGCGCACCATGTGGGTGCAGGAGCCGCACACGGTGACGGAGGCATCGGGTTCTTCCGACCCGACGCCGGCGCCGACGTTCTGGGCCGCGGGCTTGGGCTGCCAACCTCATTACACCGACTGGTCGGCCTACGGAAAGGTCGACGTGTACGACGACGCGGTGATACCGGGCGCGACGTTCGCGGTCCAGGCGATTGACGAGGGCTGCGAGACCGCACACGCGCCGAGTTACTCCGCCGCCTTGAGCATGAGTCTCAGCGCGGTCGGTGACGTCGGGGGCGACTGCGATGTCACCCCGTGCTCATCGCCGCAGGGCGTGGTGGATTTCGTGGACATCACCGCAGTGGTGGACAAGTTCAAGAACGAGCCCGACGCGGTGCTCAAAGCACGGGCCGACCTGCGAAACTCGACCACCACACTGGCGAAGCCCGACCAGAAGGTCGATTTCGTGGACATCAGCTACTGTGTAGAAGCATTTGCCGCCACCGCCGAGGCTCTGCCTGGTCCGCCGATGACTGATCCGTGTCAGTAACGGGGTAGCACAGATTTCAGAAACCTCGGGCGTCACCCGTAAGGGTGGCGCCCGCGTCGTCTCTGCCCGCACGGTCACCCCCCCGTGTGACCACCCGCCCGGTTTGCAGTACCTCCGGGATTACCATGTTTTTTTGATCCGCCGCTCCGCTGCCGGCGAAGTCCAATAGAACGGAAACAACATCGGCCCGAATGTGTTTCGGGTCGCCCGACTCACCCGTCGACACCGGAGTCGGGCTCGGTTGTCATGCAGTGCCACGCCTGTGGACGATGCAAGGCGGTGGCGTGCACCGCCGCCACATGTCCACGCTGGACGGTCCCAGCGGCACTCAAAGCGGTCAGCGCAGGCGCCCGACGTGCACGAGGCCGTCCCTGTGCCGCTGCTGCGTCATAACGAGTCGTGGATAGCCGGTCTGCGCGCTCAGCCTGGCGAACAAACGCAGACCGCACACAAAGGAGAACGAATCAGATGTCGACGCGCACACACAGAAAGAGGAACACAACAGAACCCGCACGAGCGTTTACGTTGATCGAGCTACTCGTCGTGGTGGCGATCATCGCCATGCTCATCGGGATCTTGCTCCCATCGCTAAAGACCGCGCGAGACCGCGCCAAGCGCGAAAAGTGTCTCTCGCATATCAGGCACATTGCGATGAGCTGTCGCATCTACGAGGCCGACGACGCCGACGGCTGGGGCATCCCCGTGCACCCGCTCCAGTTTTGTCAATGTCCCGGCGAGCCCTGCGGATCGCCGTGCATGGAGCCCCAATTCATCGGCGCGTACGAATGGGGCGGCAAGGCCGGGGTCGGCAGCCCCGGTCATCCGTTTGCCCTCGCCCGCAGCGCTCCGGAGTCCGGTCCTTTCGCGTGGATGAGCAGCCGATACGGAACAGCCGCGGGTTTCGGGCCAGGGACACGACCGCTGAACGATGTTCTCTACAAAGGCGGCTTCAACGAGAACCTCAACGACCACAACCAGTGGCGGCATGACACCCGGCTCGACCTGGCGTTGTTCCGCTGTCCGGGGGACGACGGTCCACCGCGCGGGGCCCATTGCCCGGATTGGGTCAAGCATTCGGAACGCTCGTCCTTCGACCACTTCGGCAACAGCTACGCCGCCAACGTGTTCATGATCGCCGGCGCAAGTGGCGGCTGGATGTATTCCGACTCGCCTTACATGAGGCCGGTATCGCGCGTCCCGACGCCTGCGCGCACGCTGTATTTCGAAGAGAACATCGGTCGTTGGGCGTGGGCATGCAGGAGTGAGCTTCCGACCTGCACCGAGACGCTCGGGTTGCCGGGCGTCGATCCCGGTCCGACCAAGGCCGTTCGCGGATGGCACGGCGGGGATTGGACCTTCAACCGCGCGTTCGTGGACGCCCACGCCGAGACACAAAAAGTTTACATCGAAGGAAGCGAGGACGAGCACGGGTACGCCCTGCACTACCGGAACGAGCTGGTGTTTCGGCCGGCCGATCCGCGCCAGACGGGCTACGAGTGCATCATCGTCCGCGGCGACGGTTGGCAGAAAGACACACTCCCTGCGGACCTCATCGACACCGGACTCTGGCACAACGGCGTTGGACGACCGTCGTACGAAAACTGTGTTCACTAGGCGGGACCGACGGGATCATGGAAGCGCCACGTCAGACGCCACGGCTCGTCTGCGCCGAAGCGTGTCAGCCTGCATGCCACGGAGCCCTATAGCCGTCGGCCTCTGAGGATCTGCACCACGTGCCGAATCGTGGCTTGGTCGTGTGGATTGGCCTCGACGCGCACACGCTTCCCGTCCCGCGAAACAAGGACCGGAACGTCGTCCGGAGCCAGGGCGTTGAAAAGCGTTTCCGCCTTGGAGCGGGGAAGGCGGTAGGTATTGCTCGTCGTCCACGTCTTGCGGGCGTGCTCGATGTGCTCCTTGACGGCGCACGAGGGCTGACCACGCAACCGGGCGATCAGACCGGCGAACTCCGCCAGCGCATCGCACTCGCCGGCTGTTCCGCTGATGGAGACATTACCGCCGTCGCGTCCCACGATGACCTTCACGTCGGCCGGCTTCAGCATGTTGAACAGCGCGGCGGCCTTTTCATCGGGTAGATTGAAGAACCGTTTCTCGAGCTGATCGGGAGAGCGCGAAGCGGCGACCACGGCGTATGTGACCACGGCCGACAGCACGACGGCCAACACCAGCCGTCCGTGACGCGGACCGTGCGGGGACGCCTCAGCGACCAGCGGTCGACCGCACAATGCGCAGAAACGGGCACGCGATGGGTACGATCGATTGCAGACCGTGCACTGCTTTGCCATGAGACGAGCCGCCCACCTTGCAGAGTCCGAGTCGCTTCCACGCGATTATATCACTTCCCGAGGGGGTGTCGCACAGGAATTGTGTGTCGGTATTTGTAAACGTGGGAAAGGGAATCTGCTTCTACGCACATGTCGTCGGCGACGAAATCGTCTCAAAGCGCCGATTCGAGCATGGTCCGGCGCGGGAACCACAACGGCACGTTGACGCCCACAACGCGGCTGACCACGACGGCCTGAGCGGTTAACGCCATCACGCCGACGGCCATACCGATCAGCGCAACGGGACTGCTAGCCGCGCCCAACGCGACAATCAGCGCGGAGGCGCACGCCGGCGCATGGGGGCAACCCAGCCGCACCAGCAGAATGCAACACACGGCCAGCGCCACCGAAGCGCTGATCAACGGCGGCCAACCCTGCATGGTCAGGGTGACTGGATCGTGGCATACCGAGTTGACCAGGAGCCAACTTGCCCAACCGGTCAGGATGGCGGCGCCG
>JASFUW010000303.1:0-6411 GCA_050050135.1 Phycisphaerae bacterium | reverse complement strand
GAAAGAAGCATGCCAGGGTGACGCCAATCTACAACAGGAGGTCGAGTCGCTTCTGGCCGTCGAAACACAGGCGGAACATTTCCTCGAACTGCCGTCACATGTTGGGATACTGCCGTTGGACCCGGCACACCAGCCTGACACGCGCGTTGGAACTCGGATCGGTCGGTTCGAGATCACCGGCATTCTGGGGCGAGGTGGCGCGGGCGTCGTCTACCGTGCCGTTCAGGAGCGTCCGCGTCGTGACGTGGCCTTGAAAGTCGTCCGTAGCGTGGGCCAGCATGATCGGTTCAACGAGCGGCTGCTCAAAAGAGAGGTACACAGCCTCGCCCTGATGAGACACCCCGGTATCGCGGCCATCCATGAAGCCGGTACCGCGGACGACGGCCACGACTTCTTTGCCATGGAACTGGTACCCGGCCCACCGCTCACGCAATACGTGCGGCAACAAAGCCTGAGTGTGGGGGCACGCCTGCACTTGTTTTGCGAAGTCTGCGACGCGGTCCAGTATGCCCACCAGCGCGGTGTCATTCACCGGGACCTCAAGCCGTCGAATATCCTGGTGGACGCCGAGGGACGACCGAAGATCATCGATTTCGGGCTCGCCAAGGTGACCGGAGCCGACGCTGCGATCACCACGCTGGCGACCGATGGAACAACAGTCTTCGGCACCCTCTCATATATGAGCCCGGAGCAGGCAGCGGGGCGCGTCGACGATATCGACATACGTAGCGACGTGTATTCCCTGGGGGTCATTCTGTTTGAGATGCTCACCGATGCACTTCCTTATGATGTGAACAGCATCCCCGTCCACATGGCGCTTCATGTCATCAACCACGAACCACCGCCGAAGCTCGGCGCACTGGATTCCACGTTGCGGGGTGACCTGGAAACGATCGCACAGAAGACACTGAGTAAGGAACCGGAGCGTCGGTATCAGAGCGCAGCGCAACTCGCGGGCGATGTCAGGCGTTATCTCGCCGGCCGGCCGATCGACGCTCGGCGCGACAGTGCCGTGTATGTATTACGGAAGTACCTTCGACGCCATCTCCGTGGATTGGCGATCGCAACAGTGACGGCGTGCCTACTGGGGGCAACAGTGGCTATTGCGGCGATCTACCGTGCCGCCGAGATGGAGCGCGGGCGGCGCGAAGCGGTCGAGTTCGCCGTCACCCAAGCGAGCCAGTTGATTGATGAGATTAGGTCGGCTCGCAGTACTTACTACGACATACAGAAGGAGCTGCGCGACTATCGATTTCAACGTGTGGCCGAGTACTTCACCCCGGATATGGACGAGCGCATGCGCAGCGTGGAGGAGGAGATCGCGTCGGTGCGTGAAAAGCGGGTGGCGAATCACTACACCGTGCTCGAGCTCTTGCGCCGGGCCGAGCAACTTGGGGCAGATCCCAACCGCTTGAAGCACATGCGCGGCGAGCTGCTCGTTCAGGAATACCTAGACGAACTTAATGGCGGCGATCAGGTCAAAGCTGAGCTACTACGCAAACGAATCGCCATGAACGACCCCACGGGAGACCTGATCGCGCAGCTCAGGCAGCGGCGACTGCTGGACCTTCAGACCACGCCCCCGGGTGCTGAGGCCTATCTCTTTCGAGAGGTCGATCAGGCCGTCTTAACGCGCGGCGGCGAACACAGGATCGTCCCGGTGCCCGTCGGAGACGTGGCGCTACCCGTCGTGCCCGGGACGGTCTGCTTGCGGGTCGAGCGAGGGGCCGGGCCGATCCGAGCCGGCGACGTTATTACTTCGGTGGCGGGATTCCCGATCGAGGGCACGCTCTTGGTAAGCCAAGGTGCCGGCGACATCCCACGGTTTGCGCGACTCGTTTCCATCGATGAGAGACCGATCCGAGGTCCACATGCTCTCTACCATCGGCGCGGAGATTCCCAGGAATGGCGTGAGGGTGAACCGAATTGTTTTGCGTTCGAGTACGGCGGGAATCGCCTTACAGCGTGCGCGGAGAGCCTCGAGGCGCTGGGGGTGACCGTAACGGAGCCCCGATCGGTCGCCGAGGACGGGGATGTGCCCGCGGAGGTATGGAGTGACGGATCGCTGACAGAACTTGTGCTGCCGGCCGGATTGGATGTCCGGGTGACATCGCGGCCGCTGTTCTTGTGCCCCGAAGCGAGAATCGGAACCACACCGATCGAAGGATTAAAGCTGGACGTCGGCAATTACGTCTTTCTCTTCCGGAAGAAGGGCCATGAAACCCTCGTGTTCGCCGCCAGACAAGGTAGTAGCGGCACCAGGTACCCGCGCGGGTACGCCCAGGTCGCGCTCAATCCTGCCGGGACATCCCCCCCGGGTTTCCGCTACGTCGCACGGTCGCGGTTGCCGCATCCTCCGTCGGGATTCTGGATGAAGGAAACAGAGGTGACCGTTGATGAGTATATCGAGTTCCTGAACGATCCGACAACACAAGAGCGAATCACCGTATCCAACGCGCCGACGCTATTTCCAAGATCAAGGGAAAACGCGAAAGAAGGAGGCCATCTACCGCGTGACGCCAGCGGTCGTTTCGTGTTGCCGCCATCCTGGGACCCCCGCTGGCCGGTGTTCGGTGTTTCATGGGACGATGCCCGTGCGTATGCGGAATGGAAGACCGAACGTGCC
This sequence comes from Phycisphaerae bacterium, assembly GCA_050050135.1. GTDB lineage: Bacteria > Planctomycetota > Phycisphaerae > UBA1845 > UBA1845. Next base: position 3,785 of record JASFUW010000303.1, on the reverse strand, counting down.
CGCGTCGCAGGCCTCGATCATCACTACGCGCTTCCGACCCTCGATGACTGGGTCGCGGCGTGCATGCCGCAAAGCGCCGTTCGGAAGTTCGTATTCGGCTTCCAGTTTCACCCCAAATGGATGAGCTCGTGCTATGCCCGTCTGACGCCCGGACTTGAACCTGTGCTGAGTTTTCCACGCGATGAGTCGCCGTTCGGAGTGTTCGATACGTCTGGGAGTGTCTCCGAATGGCTTGACGACTGGTGGCTCGAAGACCGCGGCCTGCGCCGACATGCAGGTGGGTCCTGGGCCGACGGGGGACCAGAGGATAGGTTCGGAATCCACGGCGGAGGTGGCATGCGTCCAAGTGCCGTGAGCGATAGCGTAGGGTTCCGTCTCGTGCTTCGAATGCCGGCAAGAGATTGACCGCGGCACACCGGACGTCCATGCTCGAACACAGAACGAGTGCCCGACGAAACCAGTCCTCGATGGTGCCCGGCAGTCTCAACGAGTCGGACGAAAGAGGCCAGTAAGAGGGTCAGTCGCCGCGTGGTTTTGACACGTCTCTTCGTCTCCTAACGCGCCCCGCGAACGCGCGGTCCGTTAACTGACGCCGTCAGTGCCGAAAGAAACAAGCAAGAGCCAATAGCCAACGCGAGCCCGGGGTTTACCATGCGCCGGCAGCGGACGAGTAGACACCCCATTGCGAGAATCAGCACCGCAACTGGCCCCGGAATAAGATCGAGCCGTACCTCACGCCGGCCGAGCGGAATGAGGTCGGCCCGCGCGACGAGGCTACCGTTGGACGGCATCCCCTCCACTCCATTTTCGGTCCAGAGGACCGCGTTCTTACCGTAGACCTCGGGAGTTATCTGCCCTTCCCCAGTGCCAGCGTACGCGGTGTCTGAGGCGGTTCCCGGCAGGAGCCCCAACCGAACCAGCCCGGTCTCGGACACACACCTGAAGACCTCGGTCGTCTCGAACTGCTGCGGCCCGCGGCATGACCGGCTGTTCCCGAGTGCAGGCGGGACTCCGCACGAGAACAGTACGACGAACGCCAACCACATCTTCAGATTGGGCTTTTTGTGTCTCATGGTCAGAAACACCTCCTTGAAATGAAGGCCAAGCGAATGAGGCTTCCTCCACCAACTCCAGAAACCTGCCAGGGCATTCGGCTGTCATGGTGTCGCCACCATCAGGTTGCGACATGGGGCCGAGAACAGTCAGCCAACGATTCCTCGTGGACTTGTCGCCATTCCCGTGTACCATCGACCGGGGTCGCCACGTGTCGAACGGAGGCTGAGCAACAGGTCCACCTGGTGGTTCCTCCAGGGATGAAGATCCGATAACTAACCGTAGCAACGCCCATTGGGGGAGTCAAGCCAAATTTTGTTAAACAACTTGATCGTTGTAACGGTGGATATGAAATACCGTGCCCACAGTGATGGGTAGTCCGTTGAGAGTTCAACGATTCCGCAGTGGTTAAAACGGCCGCCAGTCGTGAGAGTCTCTGGGAGGCGCTCCGCGTACCAACGGCCTATGGACTGAACGTATCCTGTAGCGCGGCGAAGTCGTCCAAATCGATGTCGCCGTCGGCGTCGAAGTCTGCCGGGCTGCATTCGACGTACGGTGGCGGCTGTTCGGGCCCGCTGAGGCACACCCAGAATGGAAAGTAATCCTCCAGGTCGGTATCGCCGTCCTGGTCCCAATCGGAGGGTTCAAGAAGTGTTATATGGATCGTCTTCTCAACGTGCTCGCCGTCCGCATCCGTAACGCCAAACGTGACGTCCTGGCTGACATCGCCTTGGGACGGCTGCCAGCTGAAGTTCCAGCCGTCACCATCGGGCTCGAAAACAGCGCCGCCGGGCGGGCCTTGGATCTGGTAGGACACCGACTTACGCTCAGGATCGCCTGCGCGGACGAAGAACTCGCTCTCCCTGGTGCGTACAAAAGTGACGTCCTCGGGCGCAACGTTCCAGACCGGCGGGAAATTGATCTCCGTGTGGTAGTTGCCGGTGCGATATGGGTCGTGCTGGTACATGCCCCATTCCACCTTGCCGGGGTCGTAGGCACCGAACAGGTCCCAGGCCGCTAAGTACTCTCCGCCGACGACGACTTCAACATCGACGTCCCGATCTAGATCGGAAATCACTGGTGTCATGAATATTAGTCTGTGGCGTCGGTCCACAAACAGCGGGAAGCCTGGGACAGGTGTACCGTCGTAGTGAAAGGCCACCAGACCATCACTATTAGAGGCACCTAGTAAAACTTCCATATCGCCGTCGCCATCGATATCGCCCACGGTAGCGCCGTTCGGGTTGAGCACATCGTAGTGCCAGCCTGTGTCGCACCCGTCATGATGGTACGCTTTCTTCTGTGTGAGCACCTCCAGATCACCGTCGCCGTCGAGATCCGCAACCACTGGGGTTTTGGAGATGCCAATGCCAGTCCACAATACAGCGCCTGTGTAATCCCACACGACCAAGCCGTCGGGCTGACCGCCGTTATAAGTATTGACAATAATCTCGAGATTGCCGTCACCGGTCAGATCCGCAAGTGGCAGTGCGAAACCAACTCCGTACTCCGTGCTGACGGGCCATCGGTCTGCAACCCGGCCATCGGAGTGCAGTACGAAGACGTGCCCTCCGTCATTGTAGTTCGAGGTGCCTGTGGCGAAGATGAGTTCCGGCCCAGCAGTGTCTTTACGTGGTGCGATGGGTGCAGCCGCGTCTATGTCCCCGACCGAAACGTCCGTTGGGTAGTAAACGTCCGGTACGTCTACGATTGTCTCCCAAAGCAGCTCGAGTGTGTGGTCTTGATAATCGAACGCGCCGACAGCCACGTGATTTCGATCATGAGTGACGCCTGCAACGATGATCTCAAGGTCGCCGTCACCATCCATGTCGTATAGCGTAGGGTTGCGGCCACGTGAGTGCACATGTTCGAGCAAGCGCGGCGGACAGACAAGCTTACCATCGATGCCCCAAAGAGACAAGTAATAGTGGACAGGATCACTTGAATATCCGTAGACTGCCACAACCTCGATATGACCATCTCGATTGACATCGCCGGCTGCGATGCCTTGGAACCGTTCCTGCCCGGTTCCCAGTGTTGAGGCGACAGACCCATCTGGATTGATGACGCCCATCTTGCCGTTTTCCAGGTAGTTGACGAGCAGTTCGAGCTGGCCGTCGCCGTCGATATCGTACGGGATGGGCTCGACGCTGCCGACAACCGGTCCTGGCCAGTCGCCTGCCTGCAACCGAATCTGTCGCATCAAGGACATGCCGAGCACTCTAGCGTAGCCCTCGCTTGTGTTCACTGTGAGAGTCAAGTCCGGCACAGCCGTCGGAGACGCAGACGCATCCAACGCGATTCGAAGTGGATTAGAAGCATTGTCAACCTCGTCCCCAGTGGGAAGTGCCGTGTAGTAGGCATGGGCCCGCAAAATCTCAACGTGCTGGTCGGTAGTCTCGAGTGTCACGATAGCGCTCGTCGTCGGTGCCCACAAGTTGCGGAGTGAGACAACCAACGATGCGCGCTCGCCCGGCTCGAGGTGTCCGTCGCCGTCGTCGTCATCGCGGATCTCGTGATCGACGTACACGATCGCGGGCTGCTCAGCTTCGCTGAGTGCCCGCTTTGCATTCAAGCGACCGGAACCAAGGAGGTGCGACTCGGACGGATTCTGTGTGACAATCTCGTCGGTCGTTCCGAGCAGCCGGGCGGAAACCTGTTCGTTCGAGAGAGCGGAATACTGGGAGAGGATCATGGCGGCGACAGCGGCCACGTGCGGCCCGGCCATCGAG
>JASFUW010000302.1:0-6411 GCA_050050135.1 Phycisphaerae bacterium | reverse complement strand
GGAAGTACGAACCCGCGAAGAACAACTCTCACGTCTGTTCGACAGCGCCATGGACGCCATCGTCTCACTCACCGCCGACCTGACCATCAACCACGTCAACCCCGCAGGCCAGCGTTTGCTTCACGGCGCAGCCGGCGACCTGATCGGGCGAAACCTTCGCGACTTCCTTGACCCCTCCGGCCAAAAACAGATAGACGCCTTCGTCCGAAAGCTCGACAACGCGGACGTCCACACGCCCGACCAGCTCTGGATACCCTGCGACCTTGAGATGTGCCGATGCTCTGGCACCCCTTTCCCCGCAGAAGCCACCCTCTCACGCTACGAAGCCGGCGGCGAGCACCGTTACACCCTCATCCTCCGAAACATCGACGAGCGGATCGAGGCGGAAAAACGCATCCGCGAACTCGCCCAGGAAGCCGAATACCTCCGCGACATCGTCCACGACCCGCCCGGTGTCACCGAAATACTCGGGCAGAGCCCCGCCGTCTCCGCCATGCTCGGATCGATCGGCAAAGTCGCCCAAACCGACGCCACCGTCTTGATTGGCGGCGAGACGGGCACCGGAAAGGAACTCGTCGCCCGCGCCATCCACAACGCATCCCCGCGCGCCGACAAACCCATCATACGCGTCAACTGCGCCGCCATCCCCACGAACCTCATGGAAAGCGAGTTCTTCGGACATGAAAAGGGAGCCTTCACCGGCGCGACAGCCCGTCGCCAGGGCCGCTTCGACCTCGCAGACGGTGGCACCATCTTCCTCGACGAAATCGGTGAGCTTCCCCTGAACCTCCAGGCCAAGCTCCTCCGCGTACTCCAGGAGGGCGAGTTCGAGCCGTTGGGTTCCGCCAAAACCCATCGCGTCGACGTCCGCGTCATCGCCGCCACAAATCGCGACTTGCACAAGCGCGTCAAAGAGGGTGAGTTCCGCGAGGACCTGTATTATCGTTTGAGCGTCTTCCCCATCGCCGTCCCCGCCCTCCGCGACCGCGGCGACGACGTCACCCTTCTCGCCTCCGCCTTCGCCCAGCGCTACGGCCGACGAATGGGCCGACGAATCGATCCGCTCACCGAGCACGACCTCGACGTCCTTCGCCGATACGATTGGCCCGGCAACGTTCGAGAATTACAGAACGTCATCGAGCGAGCGATCATCCTTTCGTCGGGCGCTCACCTCGAGTTACGTGCAGCCATGCCTCGCACAGCGGACCGATCCGTCGACGACGCGCCAGCCGCAACGCCGAACACCTCCCGGGAGATCCTGACCGCTCGCGAGATGGAGGACCTCGAACGCAGCAACATCCGGCGCGCGCTCGAGGCGAGCCGTGGCAAGGTCGCCGGTGCCGGCGGGGCCGCAAGCCTCCTCGACGTCCCACCGTCCACGTTGAACTCGCGAATCAAATCCCTCGGAATTAAGCGCCGCCCCAAACCCGCCCCGTAACGGATCATCACGTTCTCGCTTCGGCTGCGCTTCCATACGCGGCGACCCCGCCCCTGGCCGCTACCCATCGACGACCGGCGAGTTCTCGTTCCCTCGAGTAACGAGATATCGCGTTTGACGAGATAGCGTGACCTGCTCTCCACTTGAACCAAGGCCGTAACATATTGTCAAATAAAGACTTACGAACATCCCGCCTTATGGCACGCCGAATGGTCTAGTTACCCCCAACGACTTCACGCGGCGTGAAGCCGAATCGAGAAACCGCAAAGGCTGGAGAGAAAAAAATGGCAACCGCGACCAAAACCATCGTCAACGGAATCGACACGGAAGCTGTCAGGAACCTGGTCGAGCAGGTCAAACAGGACCCTGCCAACGGGCTGACACAATGGAAGGTCGCAACGCAATGGAAGGGCGGCACCAGGGTCGACACCCACGTGTCGGAGTTCGGAATCGGCGACAAGTGCGTGAAGCGTGACTTCCGCATGTCGATCGATGAACCGCTCGAACTTGGCGGCACCAACCAGTTCGCAAACCCTCAGGAACATCTGTTCGGCGCCATGAACGCCTGCATCATGATCACGTATGCATCCGTTTGTGCACTCGAAGGCATCGAGCTTGAGGACCTCCGAATCGAGACCGAAGGAAACATCGACCTGAGAGGCTTGTTCGCCCTCGACCCGGACGTCAAGGCCGGGTACGACGAGATTCGCTACAAGGTCCACATCAAGGGCGACGCAACACCCGAACAGTTCCAGAAGGTTCACGAGACCGTCCTGGCTACCTCGCCGAACTTCTACAACATGGCCAACGCCATCCCCATGAAGCCCGAGCTGGTCGTGGAGTAGGCGCCGGCCGGCCGACACCACCGGGCCGGCCAGACAAGCACAGAACACCAGGCACGATGCCTCAGGGCAGGGGACTCGGGCTCCATCCGCGGAGCCCGAGTCCCTTCCTCAATGATCTCGCAATTCGCGCCGAATCTTCGCTGCATTTACCGGAGCGGCGGGTCCGCGACCCTCGCCCCCTCCCGCGCTCGACCGCCAAATCACCTGCCGCACCTTCGCACCTCCACGCCCAACCGCCTTCGCCCGTCATTTGCCCGGCGAGCAGAACGAGCCATCGGCACTCGACAATCTTAATCAAAAGCTAACAGTTTCCCGGCTTGCGTTCCCGATGTAGAACATGGCAAAATGCGCAAGCCTCCTCGCACGGCTCGCCCTCGGTGTGCCGAGCTTGCGACATCATCTTGGAGCTGCTGCGACTTGATGAAAGCATCTTACCGAAGCGTCTGGATATCCGATGTACATCTCTGTACGCGCGACTGCCAGGCCGACCAACTATACAACTTCTTGGGCTCAATCCAGTGTGACCACCTGTATCTGGTAGGTGATATCATCGACGTCGAAGCGCTCCGGAAGCGCTGGATGTGGCCGAGCCTCTACAACGAAGTCGTTCACAAGCTCCTGAAGCGTGCCCGCAGGGAGGCCAAGGTCGTCTTCATCCCCGGAAACCACGACGATTTCTTCCGGTCCTTCGTCGGATACCACTTTGGGGACATCGAAATCCGAAAACGAGCGACGCACGCCACCGCCGATGGCCGACGATTCCTCGTCGTGCACGGCGACGAGTTCGACGCCGTCGTCATGTATCACCAGTGGATAAGCCACCTCGGAACCTGGGCCTACGGATACCTGACCCTCCTCAACCGCGTCGTCAACCGCGTGCGCCGATGGCTCGGGTGGCCCTATTGGAGCATGTCCGGAGCGATCAAACGCAAGGTCAAGCACGCCGTCAAGTTCGTCAACAACTTCGAGAAAACACTGGTCAACGAAGCCAAGCGCGCCGGCGTCGACGGCGTCATCTGCGGACATGTTCACCAGCCGGCCATGCACGACCTCGACGGCGTCCTCTACTGCAACTCCGGCGATTGGGTCGAAAACTGTACCGCCATCGTCGAGCACGAAAACGGCAAGCTCGAAATCCTCTGGTGGCATCGAGAGGTCGGTAAGCGGGCTGAGCAAACCCCGCAAGAGATTCTCGCCTCTCACCCCGAGACCGTCGACACCCAAGAGCAGGTGTACCAGCCCGTCGGCGCTCGATAACGCGTAACCCGACGCGGAGTTTGCAAGCGTGACCGACACGCCGGTTCAGCGTTTCTATCGGCTCCAAGCCCCGATCTACAACCTCACCAGGTGGCCTTTCCTCCGCGGAAGGAAGACCGCCATCGCCTGGTTGGACATCCAACCCGATTCCCTCGTTCTCGAGATCGGCTGCGGAACCGGCGCCAACTTCAAACCCATCATCGCCAGACTCGACGTTGATTCCGGCAGGCTGATCGGCGTCGATTTCTCGCCCGCCATGTTGCGCCGTGCCGGGTCGCGGATCACACGCAACAGATGGCAGAACGTTCAACTGATCGCCGCCGAAGGCGCCGTGCTGCCCCTCCACGCGTCCTTCGACTGCATTCTGTTCAGCTACAGCCTGGCCATGATGCCCGACTGGGCCGACGCGCTCGACCGCGCCGTCGAGCGCCTCGCGCCCGGCGGACGTCTCGTCGTCCTCGAGTTCGGCCGCTTCGAGCGCTGGGGCCCGCTCGGTGCACTGATCCGCCGTTACCTGCGCCTAAACCACGTAGACACCGACCGACCCATCTTGCAGCGGCTCGCAACCTTCTTCAACCGTGTTCAAACACGCCACTGGCTAGGCGGGTACAACTTCGTCGCCGTCGGCTTGAGGTGACAGCTACCGCGTTTGATAAATCTCGCGACTACGATCGCGGGTGGCATCCCGGCGCGCCGGAAGCAAAGCCAGCCCGTGTGCGTCCTGCGTCCGGTTCACCTCGACGACCGGTTCCGCGCTTCAGCCTCCCGGCTTCCCCGCTCATACGCACGTTACCCCGCCCGCCAACTCTTCAAAGAACGTCTCCAGTGCCTCAACCGCGTCACGCGATCCGTCCCCCGCGTGCGATCGCATGGATTCCGTAAACCGCGGCAACTCGTCCAGAAAACCGCGGACGACCGACGCCGAGAAGTCCTTTCGACTGATGTGTCTTCCCAACCCCAGTCGCGTCAGCGCCATCCCGTTGATCCACTGTTCCATGCAGTCCTCGGGCATCACCAGCATCGGCTTTCGCAGGTGGATCGCCTCGCCGACCAGTTGATTCCCCGCCGAGCTGATCACCGCACGGCACGATGCCAGCGCCTCGATGAACGTGACGTTGCTCCGCGGACGGTATTCCAGCTTCCCATCTTGCCCTTCTCGTGCAGTCCCGTATACGTACATCGGGCAGTCGAGTTCGTGCAGCGCCCGCTCAATATCCGGCGTATACAGTTGCTCGCCGTTGTTGATGTACACGAGCAGGTGCTCCCCGTCCGTAGCCTTCAGCTCAGCCACTTCCGGCCTCAGCAGCGTCCCGATCAGTCGAACGCCCTTCCGCGTCGGCTCTGCGTCGTAAAAGCTCGAGACCAGAACCCGCTCCGGGTTCCGGATCAACCGCTTATACGCCAGCACCTCGCGCCACTTGAACAGGCGGTCGCGCCGCCTCATCGGCGGATTGAAATAGGCCAGCACGCCGAAATGGTCGAAGTTGATCCGCGGCACCCCCAGGTACTTTCCGACCCAATGCGTCAACATCTCCGCGTCTGACACGATGACATCCGGGTCGAATTCTCGCAGCTTCTCTTCCACCGTCCGAAACGTCGGCCCACGCCGAAGCACGTCCAGGATTAGCGGCGCCGCCCGCCGCCCGGTAAGCCACAGCGACCGCTTCCCGTTCGGACCGTAGTGATACGCCAGACACGGAATGGAAACGACCGGGTGCTCGCTCTTGATGGCCTCATACGCCTCGCCCCCCGCAAACACCAACACCTCGTGCCGCTCGCGCAGCGCAGGAAGCACAGACATGCTCCGCGTCGCATGACCCTGCCCGTATCCATGTACCCCATACGCAATCCGCATCCGACACCACTCCTTGGTTCGCTATCCGGGTTTCTTACCCGCACACCGGTGTCGGAGGCAAGGTGTTCGTCTGCGAATTGCGAATTACTCCGGGGGATGCTTACCGGCTCCCACAAGGATCATCGTTCGGCGGCCCGGCCAGCGGGCAACAGGAACCGCGAAACGCCTCGACCACACATGAAATGTCGACGAAGTCGACGAGTTGGTCGGGGTACGGCAACTCAACGGTCGAGTTAGCCACGTCACAACGCGCTTTCCGAGGCGCGCCCGGTGTGTTCTTGAACTTCTCCACCACCGCCGAGATATCTACAAAGTCCACGATACCGTCAGGCGCTGTCCAGATCTGTGTTGCCGGGTCGAAGTCGCCGACGACGTCACCGCACCTACTCGTGTTGACCATCAGCGGGGCGGAGTATGCTCCGAGATCAGCCGTGTCGCACCCGACGTTGATCGCGCGGAGTTCGTAAGTGCTAGCTTCGATGACGCTGGCGTCAAACACATGAACAGTCTCGTAGGTGGTCCAATCTGTGTAGAACGGCGCACAGCCGAGCCGCGCCGCCCAGAACGTCGGTGGTGGTGTATCATCATTGCTGCCGGACGCTTCGCTCACTTCAAACGGCTCCTGCACCCACATGGTCCGGCCCTCGGCATACTCGTACCCCGGAAGCGAATCGAACACAACGCGGACGGCCTGTTGCCGCTCAACGTCACCTGCCTGAAACGAGAGGTAACGGTTCTTGGTGCCGGAGCCCTGATCGGGCGTCATGGGGTCTCCGACCGGCGAAGTGGCTATGGCACACACCGGGACGCGCCATACTTCGGTCACGCCGCAAAACACCGCGGGTGTGTTTGTGTAGTAAATGGCTCCGCATGGCGAGATCGGATTGTCGGGAACGTAGTTGACATGATACAGGAATCGATTCTCTGCGACTATTAGTGGTTCGTGCTGAAGCCCTTGGTCGTCGCTGACCCATATTTCTCTCCCTGATGACGACAAAGGCTCGTGTGAGTATAGG
>JASFUW010000301.1:0-6457 GCA_050050135.1 Phycisphaerae bacterium | reverse complement strand
GCTCAACCTCAAAAAGCCCGGCAACATGCGCGAGGTCGTGCTCGGCTCGGGGGTCGGAACGCTGATCGACGGCGGAACCAAGAGGGGTGAGGATTGACGATTGCGGAAGCGGGATTGGAGGCGAGCGAGTCGCCCTGCCGGGGTAGGAGCAAGTTCACACGGAGGTCAAGACGATGCCGACGACGAAGATCGAGAAAGAGTGCTCCTCGAAGATGGACAAGGCCATCGACTTCTTCAAGCAGGAGCTTCGGGGCATTCGCTCGGGTCGTGCTCATCCCGGACTGATCGAGCATCTCAAGATCGAGGTGGCGTCGTACGGCAGCACGATGGAGTTGCGGGAGTTGGCCACCGTCAGCGTGCCCGACCCCAGCACGCTTCTCGTCAAACCGTTTGACCCCGGAACGCTCAAGGACATCGAGAAGGGCCTGCAAACGTCGGACCTCGGAATCGCCCCGCAAAGCGACGGCAGAGCGATCCGCCTGCCGATCCCACCGCTCTCCGGCGAACGGCGGCAGCAACTCGTCCAGCAGGTCAAGAAGATGGCCGAAGCCCAGAAGGTCGCCGTCCGCAACGCCCGCCGCGACGCCAACAAAGCCATCGACGGCGAAGAGAAAGCCAAGACCGCCAGCGAAGACCAGGCCAAGGACGCCAAAGAACGCGTCCAGAAACTGACCAAGAAACACGAGGACGAGATCGACAAGATCATCTCCGCCAAGGCCAAGGAAATCGAAGAGGTCTGACGACACCGCACAACGTCGAACCGCTGGATTCCGAACCGCGCCAGTGAGGAAGCGGCCCAGCTCGTCGCCAGCCGCGATGACCCGCTCAGGACAGACCCGCCAAGAATCCCTCTCTCCGTCTCTCGCATTGGATGTCGCAACGCTGTTCGGACAGCACTCGCGCACTTGACGCACAACCGAGGCAAGGGTTTTCCGCCGATCAAGTAAACCTGTACAATCCTCAGGGATTCCGAGTAAGCGGAGGTGCTGGCCATGAGAACCATCCGTTCGCATTGTGGTGTATCCTTCCTGGCTACGTGGGCGACGGAGCGACACGCCGCAGCTCATCCGTCCCCCACCCTTCGCTGCGCGAAGAATGGGGCACACTGGACGCTGCGTTTTGCGAGGAATGGTGCACACGCTGTCCCGCTTATGGTGCCGTTATGCGCGTTGCTCGCGTACGGCCCCGCGCTGGCGCTCGCCCAGACGCCGATCTTCGACGAGCCGCTCAGCCCGCGGATCGCGAATTACGACATCAAGGCCACGCTCGACGACGATGCCAAGCGCATCACCGGCGACATGGTCCTGACATGGAACAACCCGTCGTACGACCAGGTCCCCGACCTGCAATTCCATCTCTACCTCAACGCGTTCAAAAGCGCGAAGTCGACGATGTCGCGCGAGCGGCTGTATGCGCGAGCCTCGACGCGTGAGCCGAAGCGGCCCGAGGAACTTCCCTGGTCGGAGGACAAGACGTGGGGTTGGATTCGGATCACACGGATGGAGGTGGACGGGGTAGACGTCACCGACCGCATCAAGTTCCACCATCCGGACGACGAAAACACGGACGATCAGACGGTCGCAAAAGTGGACTTGCCCCGACCGATCGCGCCACGCGCCACCGCGACCATCCACGTCCAGTTCGATGCGAGGTCTCCGGAGAACAGCATGCGGACCGGCTGGTGGCAGGATGATTTCTTCATGGTTTCCCAGTGGTTCCCCAAGATCGGTGTTTACGAGCCGCCGGGGATGCGCTTCGTCCCGAACGACGCACCCTGGGGAAGGTGGAACTGCCATCAGTTTCATCTGAGCACCGAGTTCTATGCCGATTTCGGCGTTTACGACGTGCAGCTCACGTTGCCGGAAAAGTATGTCGTCGGGTCGACCGGTCTGATCCGGAAGCGTCAAAACAACGACGACGGCACACAGACCGTCTTCGCCCACGCCGAGGACGTTCACGACTTCGCCTGCGTGGCTGACGCCCGGTTCCGTGAAGCGACAGGGGTCTGGCAGAGTGCAACAACCGGGCAGGTCGTCGACATTCGGCTGCTCTACCAACCCGCACACCAGGGCGTCGTCCACAAGTATCTCGAATCGGTCAAGGGCGCGCTGGATCACGTCGACGCCTGGCTGGACCCGATGGCGTACCCCTATCCGAATCTCACCATCGTCGATCCGCGATCCGGAAGCGGGGCGGGCGGCATGGAGTATCCCACGTTAATCACCGGCGGGGCGCTTTGGTGGTTGGACAAGCTGGCCGGGACCGGTGCCCGACCGACCGAAATGGTGACCATCCACGAGTTCATGCACCAGTTCTGGTACGGGATCGTGGCGAGCAACGAGTTCGAGGAAGCCTGGCTGGACGAGGGCTTCACGCAGTACAGCGAAAACCGGATTTCGGACGACCTCTACGGACCAACCAACGGGATGATCGACTTCATGGGGATCACGCTGGGCAGCTCGCAGGCCTCGCGCGTCGCCTACATAACCTCCGAACGAATGAACGACGGCTCGCTCGCAACGCCGACGTTCACGCACTGGCGCCACAGCGTGGGGTTCGGTCTGTCGTACAACAAGACAAGCCTGATCCTCGCGACCCTCGAGAACCACCTCGGGCGCGAGCGGTTCGACCGGATCATGCGGACATACTTTCAGCGCTTCAAGTTTCGACACCCCTGCCGCGACGACTTTCGCGCCGTAGCCAACGAAGTCGCGGGCGAGAATCTCGACTGGTTTTTCGACCAGGTCATCGACGAAGCCACCTCCCTCGACTACGGAGTCGCCTCGATCGCCAACGTACCACTCGAAGCCTATGAAGACGGATGTCTCGGCGACGACTACTGTGAACACGAAGACGACCGGGAAGACCAGGCGGACGCGGACGACGCGCAAGACGACGATGAGGATGAAGAGGACGAGGATGACCAATGCGAACCGCATCACTCTACGGTCGTGTTCCGCCGGATCGGAGAGATCGTCTTCCCCATGGAAACAATGGTCGAGTTTTCGGATGGCGAGATCGTCCGCGACACGTGGGACGGTATCGCCCGGGTCAAGGTCTACCATTTCGACAGACCCGCAAAGGTCATCCGTGCGTCGATCGACCCCGACCGGCTGGTCCCGCTCGACGTGAACCGCCTGAACAACAGCTTCCGGATCGAGAGGAATGACTTCGTCACCAACAAGTTCGCGATGAAGGGCTTCTTCTGGATGCAGTCGTTGTTGCAGTTTTTCAGTATTTTCGGCTGACGTGTTGGACGCGCGCTGCGCGGGAGAAACGGAATGAAGGTGTTCGATGCGTTCTCCGAGGGAACGGCGAGGATATGGCTTCACAAGCGCGTGCTGTTCTGGTTGTACGTGATCAACGTGCTGTTTGCAGCCGTCCTCGTCGTCCCCTTCCGCCGTCTTGCCGGCGAGTTGGCAAAGACGGACCTTGCGGACGACTTCGTTTCGCACTTTCCGCTCGAGACGGGTCTCGAGTTCTGGCACCACCACGCGAGCGCGTTCAAGGGCCTGGGCACGTCGGCCGTTGCGCTGGGTGTGCTCTATCTGCTGCTTAGCGTCTTTCTGACCGGTGGGATCGTAGCCGCGCTGACCGTCGGGCATCGCGTCTCGCTGCGGCGGTTTTTTCACGATGCAGCCAAGTACTTCTGGCGGTACCTTCGGTTGCTCATTTTGCTGGTCGCCGTCCTGGGGGCCGTCGCGGGTGCGTTCGCCGCACTTGCCAGCGACTATATCGAGGAAGCGCGAGAAGCCTCCGTGACGGATCGGGAGTCATTCCTGTGGCGCGCGGGAAGCATCCTTGTCGTGCTCGCGGTGACGTCGCTCGTCCTCATGGTGTTCGACTACGCCAAGATCCGCGCCGTGGTCGACCGGCGCCGCAGTATGTTCGGTGCGCTTTTGGTGTCGTTCGGTTTCTGCCTGCGCCGCTTCTGGCATACGATTCCGTTATACTTGCTCAACCTGTTGATCGTTGGGCTGATCTTCGGCGTCTACGTCGTCGTCGCCGGTCTGTTCTCGAAGACCACACTCGTGTCGATGATCACACTGCTGGTGATCCAACAGTTCTTCGTTTTCGCCCGGATCTGGATGCGGATGTCGTTCTTCGCGACGCAGTGGGCCTATTACGATTGGGTCCGTACTCGCCCACTGCGACCCCCGGCAAGCCCTGTCACGCCGGCGCCGAGAGTGCCTGCCCCCGCGACGTGCTAGTAGCGGGCCCCGCACTCGCGGCCAGGCCGGTTGATCGCCAGGCTTCCGCCGAGACGCGCTGACGTCCTGGGCAGCAACCTCATGTCCCACATGCGAGCGCAAAAACGCCATCAGATCGTCCTTGACACCGCTGCATTATGAACATATGCTTATAACAAGACCGCTAAGCGGCGGTGGGAGCGAGTGGTAATGCCCAGACCTCACAAATGTCGGCGCGTAGCGTTTCGCACGGAGGCCGCCGTCTTCAAACCCGGCGGGATCCCCGGTCGGCGACTCCCCGAGACCGAATTGGGGCTCGACGAGCTGGAGGCGTTGCGGCTGGCCGACTTCCTGGGTCTCTATCACGACGAAGCTTCAAAGGACATGGGGGTGTCACGCGCAACCTTCGGGCGGGTGCTCGAGCAGGCCCGCCACAAGGTCGCGGACGCCCTGGTGAACGGCAAGATACTTTCAATCAAAGGGGGTGTCGTAACGATGAAGGGCAAACGCGTGTTTGAATGCAAGGATTGTGGCCATCGTTTCGAGGTGGCTTACGGGACGGGTCGACCGGGCGCCTGCCCGTCGTGCAAGGGCGTGAACTTCTGTCGCGCCGACGACGATCGCGGTCACGGCGGCGAGGGTCACGGACAGTGCCGGCGGGTCCGGCGATGTCGGCGCGGCGGCGCTGGACAAGAAGCACAGTCGCCCACACCGGTGAAGGAGGATACGCCATGAGGTTCGCGATCGCCACCGACGACGAGTCACAGATCGCCGCACATACCGGACGCTGTCGCGGGTTTGTCGTTTATGACGCCCTTGACGGCACGGCTTCCCGCGTCGAGTTTCGGGCGAACGACGGCACCGCCCACGCCAGGGGCGAATGCACGGAGGGCTCGCACAGCCCTGCCGATAGTGCGCACCATTCCCACGAGCCCCTGCTCGACGCGCTTGCGGACTGCAAGGCACTCGTGACACGAGGGATGGGGTTCAGACTGGTAACGGACCTGCGGAGCCGAGGCATCACGCCCTTTGTGTGCGCTGCGCAGTCGGTCGGTGAGGCGGCCGCGTTGTTCGCGAAGGGGCAGCTTCCCCAAGGTCCCGGCGCCGGGACCTGCCGACATCCGCAAGACCACAACTGACCGGGCGCGCGACCGTTCATCGTCAGCCCGACCCGCATCCACCGGTGTCGCAACGCTGAACTCGCGCAGGTCCGCCAAACCCACGCCGCGCGAGGACTTATGGCTTGATGCGCAAAATCGGAGGGATCCGTGTGCCCTCCAGGCGAGCACTTCCGGGCGCCACCGTAAATGTGAACTTCATCCTCAGCGCGTGATTCCGGCCGACGATCTTTGCGACCGACGTCAGCTCCTTTCGGTCGGCAACTATCGCTTCAACGCTTCCGATTTGTCCGGAAAACCCTGGACGCCGAGGCGCGATTATGGTACAAGTATCGGACGACGATCGACCATCGGCAGGGTGTGATGTGCGCAGACCGTTCGGGTGTTCACAAGAACGCGAAGCGCCGGGTCGCCTGGCGATTCGAGTCGCCTGCCAGCGGTCGTCACGAACGGGAGAGCTTCTTGTTGGGGGCGTTACGGGTAGGGGCCACACTTCCAATGTTTACGTCCGCGGTACGTGGGCGGGGACGGGGTGTTGTCACAGACTGATCGACTGATCACGGACACGCGAGCCTGTTTCAACAGCCGTTCGCGTTGAGGGTCCGAATCTGGGAGGTTTGACCATGAAGGTGTCGAAGGCGTTTGTCCTGAGCTGTGTGTTCGGAGGGTTGCTCAGTCTCACCGCGCAAGGTGCCGAAATCGCGTTGCTTCCGGTCTCCGCCAGCGGAGCCCATTCGATTGCCGGGGACGAGATCACCCTCACCGGCGGCGGACAACGCGTCTTCCTCGAAATTCTCGTATCAGAGTGGGATCCCGAATCACTCAAGGTGTACCAGGCGGCGATCCAGTCGACCGGGTATTCCAGCGGTTCGCTGGGTACGATCGATCCAGCCTTGGAAGCGTGCACGGTGAACGCGGATTGTGTCGCAGCCTTCGGGACTGGGGCGACATGTAGCTATGTCGGGCACGCGAACGAATGCACACCCGGGTTCATCGACCATCTCCGCTCAGATTATGTTTTTGCCTGTTGCCAAGACCTCCCCTTTGTCGACGTCTCGACGCTCGACTACCGGTTCGGCTCGACCTTGGTTTTTGACACCCTCGCCGACCCCGGTATCGCAAAGTACGCTGGAACGCTCGTGCTGGACG
>JASFUW010000300.1:0-6460 GCA_050050135.1 Phycisphaerae bacterium | reverse complement strand
CCCGGCTCAGGTGTTCCGTGGCTGTGGTGACCTGGGACTCGAAGAAATCGACCAATCGCTGGTCGACGAACACCGTAAGGCGGAACCGCAGATAGCGCTCGAGCAGTTCTTCGAGAATCGGTCCGACGTACTGCCGCGCAGGCAGAACCATACGAACCATGATCACGTTGGAGTCGGGAATCGGATCGACGATGATGCCTTCCTCGAGCATGTGCAGGGCTTTCTGTCGCGGCGTCGGGCGGATGCGGAAGCCGGCGCGGATGAGGAGCTCGTTCTTCCATTCCTTGATCGATTTAACCAGGCGCCGTGTATGGAATTTCACTTTGGGAAAGAGCTTTTCCGGGACGATGGCGGGCGGAGGTGGTTGGTCAAGCCCGAGTTCGTCGACGACTTGTGACAGCAAGTCTTCGCTGCTGAGAATCTCGACTTCGGTGCGGATGTCCTGATATCGCTGTCCGACCACCATCATGTTGCGTTCGTTGAGGACGGTGGGGGGCATAGCCTGTTCCTGACCGGCCTTGACCAGGACCCGCGCCGAGGCGGCGTAGACGTCTTCCCGAATCAGCGTCACCCACACCAACGTTCCCAGCGTCGTGACGCAGAAGATGGCCAGCATGGACCACTTCCGACGGAACAGCACCGTGAGCAGGTCACGGGTGGAGGTCTGTGGATTGAGGGTTGTCATCACATCGGGTCTATGGCGCATGTTCGGATTCGGGTGCGCGTGCAACGGCGGCCCTAGCGATCCCGGAGGGATACCGTGGCGTGGTTGTCGCCGGGCTCTTGGCCGAGCGGTGCGCCTGTCCGGTTGACCACCAGTTCTTCGAGTTTTCGATCGATGGTCTCCGCCAGTCGATCCCAGGTGAACTCGCGGGCCCGCTCTCGGCCGGCTGTCCCCATTGACTGTGCCATTTGGGTGTCTCTTGCAAGTTCGGCCATGCGCCGGGCGAAGGCGTCGGGCTCCGGCTCAGCGAGGAAACCCTGAACGCCATGTTGGACGGACTCGCGCGGTCCGCCACGGTCTGTGGCCACGACTGGTTTCCCGAAGGCCATCGCCTCGAGCGGCACGATGCCCCAATCCTCGTTGAACGCCGTGAAGAGGACCGCATGGCAGGTATCGTACAAATCGTGCAGCTCCTCATCGCTCGGGAAGATCCTGAACTCGACGCCGCCATCCTCGCCGGCGAGCTCGCGTAGCCTGGCGAGATAGGGCCGACTCTTATCATCGACAATCCCGGCGACCACCAGGCGAAATCGCTGCCCGTCGGGTGAGGCGGCTCGAAAACGGCGGAACGCCTCGATCCCGAGTTCGATGTTCTTCGTCCACATGATCCGACCCGGCAAGAGAAAGAACGGCTCGAACCGCCCGCTCGGTGTCGGCGGGTCAAAGCCGAGGCCGACGTGCGCTACGGACAGCTTGTCCTCGCCGGCGAGCCGACCTGCGAGGATACGACGCCGCACCTCTTCGCTTACACAGTATACATGGTTGTAGCGTCGCCATGCGAGCCGGTCGATCGCACGAAAGACCGGTGAACCCAACCGCACGGCCAACCGGTCCAGAGAACTGCGTTCCTGCAAATAGCGGGTCCGATATACCGGGTCGAACACGATCCGCAGGGGCGTGAGGCAGTAGCAAACGATCGGAATCCTCGGGGTGCGGAAAACGGTGAAATCACCCAGACCCTCGCCCAGGATGACGAGTGCATCAAATCCGTCAAGGGGGAGACGCTGGGTGAGCACGCGAAGGGCGGCGCGGGCGACGGCCCAGGGCGTGCGCCGGACCGGAACCTCGGAAAGCTCGACCACGCGGCGGTTGGAAAGTTCGGGGAACGTGTTCGCACGCTCGAAGCGATTCGTAAAGATCGTCCAGTCATGCCGGCTGTGCCCCGTAACCTCGACGATCGTGCGCTCCGCGCCGCTGGTCAGGTAGATCCAAGGATAATAGAGTGCGACGTTCATCCGGGGTTTGCGAATGACCAGCTACGGATCACGGAGTCGTTCGGTTGTGCCTCGTCGTTCGCACACAGTTGTCGTTGTAGGCGTTCGCCCGGTTATCCGCCCGCCTGTCGCCGCCGATTGAAGTCGGCGTACCAGGCAATGGTTTCCTCCAGTCCCTTGTCCATGCCGTACTTCGGCGACCAGCCGAGTCGCTCACGAGCCTTGTCCGCGGCCATGTACTGCTCGCGCACCTCGCTGGTGGCGATGTTTTCGATAATCGGCTCCAGATCGGTCCGGCCGGTCATATTCAGGACCTTGTTTACGATATCGAGCACGGTGAGCCTGAGTTCCAGCGAGAAGTTGAAGGCGTCGCCGGCAAGTGCGGGGTCGTCCCTCATTTTTACGGCCAGCAGCATGTACGCCTCGGCTGCGTCGCGGACATAGAGGAAATCCCGGACGAATTTGCCGTCGCTGCGGATGCGGAAGCGTTCGTTGTTCAAGGTGGCGATGACCAACCCGGGTATGGTCCGGCTGAAGTTGAGGTCGCCGCCGCCGAACAGGTTCCCACAGCGCGTGACCGCAACGGGCACCTCATAGGTCAGGGCATACATCCGGCAGATGAGGTCCGTGCAGGTCTTGGAAACGTCATAGGGGTATTCGCCGAGCAACGGGTGCGTTTCTCGGTAGGGGAGGTCGGCGGACGTCCCGTAGGCCTTATCGGAAGACGCAACCACGATCTGCCGGACCGTCCCGGCGTGGCGTGCGGCGTCCAGCAGCGTCCAGGTTCCGCGGACGTTCGTCTCGAGGGTGCCGACGGGGTCGCGCTTCGCGACACCGACCAACGTCTGGGCGCCGAGGTGGAAGACGGTGTCTATCTCATATTCGCACAGGGTGCGTCGAATGAGGGCGGCGTCGGTGAGCGTTCCCCGCACACTTTCGACCTTGCCGAGGTACCCCTCGCTGACCAACATGCTCCAGGGGGCGCCATCACGGATGAGTGCTACGACTCTGGCACCGCGGTCGAAGAGCTCCTTGACCAGCCACCCGCCCAGAAAACCGCTCGCCCCGGTGACCAGCACGGTGTGCCCGGTCCACGCGTCAGAACCCGTCGCCATCATTGCCGCCCTTTACGCCAGAAACACAACCTGCGGACCACAAACCCGCCTTCGGCGGCAGGTACGGTATGCGGAAGAACCGTTCCACCGACCACACAAACAAAGTGATCCGGCCTCCGAGATTCGCGATTCGGCATTCGCATGATTACGCGCTTGCCAATCGTTCCTTGGCCTCCTGCGGGGCGGTCTCGAGGCCGCTGCGAATCCAGGGGGCCTCGCCGGACTTGTACAAACGCTCGAACTCCGTTTGATCGTTACTCGTGTCCATCGACTTCCAGAACCCACCGTGGCGG
Organism: Phycisphaerae bacterium; assembly: GCA_050050135.1. GTDB lineage: Bacteria > Planctomycetota > Phycisphaerae > UBA1845 > UBA1845. The sequence continues at coordinate 3,114 of JASFUW010000300.1, read as the reverse complement.
AAGGTGAAGAGGGTACGGAGCGGAATCAACCTGGGGAGGACCTCCGATTCGAGGACATCGCCGTCCCAGCGCTCGAACACGCCCTTGGAGAAGACGAAGAAGCCGGCGTTGATCCAGTGCTCGTGCATGACGGGTTTCTCGACGAACTCGGTCACGAGCCCGGTGTCTTCCGAGACGATGGTTCCATACTGCGAACGCAGCGGTACGGCTGTCACGGTCGCGAGGCCGCCGTGCTGCTCATGAAAGTTCACGAGGGCGTGAAGGTCGACGTCGCCCAGCCCGTCCGCGTACGTTGCGTGAAACATCTCCCCGACGTACGGCTGGCAGCGGCGAATGCGCTCGCCGGTCCCGCTGGTCTCACCGGTGTCGACGATTTCGACGTTCCATTCCGGGAAGCGCCCGCGGAAATAATCGTTCAGCATCTCAATTCGGTGCCCGCCGGCGAGCACGAAGTGGGTGAACCCCTGATCGGCATACAGACGCATCAGATGCACGACAATCGGCGTTCCGCCGATGGGCATCATGGCTTTCGGAAAGTACGCTGTGAAAGGATAAGCGCGTGTGCCCTTCCCCCCACAGAGTATGACAACCTGCATAAGCGACTCCTTCTGTCGTTCGCACCACCTGGGCCACAAACGCGCCGCTTGTGGCGGCGTTCGCGGAACGGCGAGCCGGCCGACTCGCGTGGCGCTTCCTTCCTAGGTGGAACCGATTCCCTCACATTGCCGGACGGACCTCCGACGCCGCCGACCTTCGATCGATAACCGCACGGCCCGCCTGCGGTCCGATAGATGGAAGCGACTCCTTTTACCGGTCCGACCGCAAAATGTCAAGATGCGCGCGGTCGGTGCACGCCCGGTTGACCGGTCCGAAGGCATCCGGGCAGGTGCGCTGCGCGCGGAGCCCCGGCGCCCTCGACCTTGCGCTCGCCGGAGCAACCGTAGACATATCACGTGCGGAAGAGGGTCAGCGCCGAGTCATTGCCATATTGGGCGCAGGACCGATAACGCTCCTGTCGAGGGTGCCGTTCCCAGCAACCTCACCCTTCAGGTGTATTTGAGGCGTGTGCTTTTTGTGCTGGACAAATCCTGGGCGTCGGTCACTAGTACAGTGCTGATGGCCATCGCATCTTGCTTACGGAGGACGACGGCGTGCCGACAACCGACGCAACGCTCGTGCATCGCGTGCGGAGCGGAGATGGGGAGGCGTTTGGCGAGCTTTATGACCGCCGAGCCGGTCTGATTAGAGCCGTCTGTTTCGACGCCACCGGCGACCTCGACGCGGCCGCCGACCTGACGCAGGAGGTTTTCCTCCGGGCGTACGAACGGCTCGGCATGTTGCGGACTCCGGACCGGTTCTCGGCCTGGCTGGTCGGTGTCGCGCGACAGGTTTGTCGGGAGTGGCGCCGGGGTCGACTGCGCGACAGGCGCGGGGCTGCGAAGCATTGCCGTTCGGTTCATGGCGACATGACGGGGGGTGGTGATCGCCAACCGGGCGGACGCGTGGAAGCGCTTCGCGCCGCGATCCGCTCGCTTCCCGAGAAGGAGCGGCTCGCTCTGCACGCGTTCTACCTGCTGGGTCAGAACGCGGACGAGGCCCGCAGCGTGGTGGGCCTTTCGAGATCAGGACTGTATCGCGTGCTGTCATGTGCGCGGCAGCGCCTCGCACGTTTGATGAGCAGGGAGGAGGTCGCGCCATGACCTGCCCCGCAAACGAAGACTTGGTAAGGTTCGATATGGGCGTTCTCGATGAGAAGGCATTGCGTGCCGTCCGCGAGCACCTTCAGGTCTGCTCAGCGTGCCGACGCCGGGTCTCGGCTTTTGGACAGCAACACCTCGAGCTTACTCGTGCGTACGAGGCGTTGGATCGTGACCGTGATGCGCGGCGCGAACAACTGATGACCTCGCTTCCCGCCTCGCGACCGATCGCCGGTCGGCAGGTTTGGTCGAGGCACGGGGTGCGATGGCTTGGAGACCTTGTCATGCAACACCCGAAGACGAGAAGGGCGGCGGGACTGCTGGCGACAGCGGCCGCCATCGTAATCGTGTTTCTCCTGTTCGCCGACGGCACCGACAGCGTGGCGTTCGCCGATGTGCTCGAGCGGCTCAGAAGCGTCGAGACCATCGTGTGCCGGCTGCAGGGCGGCTCGCCGGGTTTGTCGGGCGAGGGGAAGCTTTATCTGTCATCCGAGCACGGCGGGCGGGGCGAGATGGAGGTCGCCGACGGGAGACGCTTCACCTGGTTTTCACCCATCGGCGGACCGAACACCGTCATCAACTGGCAGGACGGGACCTACATGGTTTTGCAGATCGACAACGACGAGACCACCGAGGCGTTATTCAATCCGCCGGAGGCGTGGCTGTCCCGCCTGCGCGAGCTGACCGAGGACCCCGACAAGTACCTCGGGCGTCGTAAACTCGAAGGGCGCGAGGTCGAAGGTTTCGAGATCGCGGGCGCGAAGCTCGGCGTTTACACACCGGGCGTGGTTGCACGCTTGTGGGTCGATCCGGAGACGCGCCTTCCCGTGAAGTTCGAAGGAGCCGGCGAACCCGGTTCCGATTGGCATGCGACGTACGACCGGTTCCGGTTCGATGTTCCGTTCGGGCCTGATACGTTTCGCGTGGACATTCCCGACGACTTTGTCATGCTCGGGCAGCCGTCCGCCGACGAACAGACCATGTTGAAGGGCTTGCGTTACTTCGCCGAGTACGCGGGGGGGCGGTACCCCTCGTCGATGGACCCGGAAGGGATGCCGGCGGAGTTCGGGCGGCTGGTGCGTGCGAAGGTCGACCGGCAGGGGGGCCCACCCGATCCATCCGACCCGGCGTTTCAGCGTACGGGCGCCAAGGTCCTGCACGTGCAGACGGCTGCCGAGTTCTACGGAATGCTACGCGAGGAGGGTCGCGAGCCCGAATACTTCGGTGATTCGGTGACACCGGGCGATGCGAACGCCGTGCTGATTCGTTGGCGGTTGGACGGCGCTCGAGTGCGTGTCATCTACGGCGATCTGCGCGCCGAGACGGTTCGCGATTGAACATCGGCAAGCCACCGAGGCAAAACGACAAGCTCCCGTTTCGCCTCCCGGCGCGGGTGCTCGTCGGTCCGCTACGGCTT
>JASFUW010000299.1:0-6487 GCA_050050135.1 Phycisphaerae bacterium | reverse complement strand
GATTTCTGCCGTTCACACCTACACCCTCCGCGGCGCACCACACTTCTCCGTCAATTGTAGCACCAAGTCGGCCGGATGCGGCCGATCTTGAGGAACCGCGAGGCGCGGCGGCAGGATCAAGCCTGCAGCCGTGAATCACGCGTCTCGCGGCTGATGGACCAGCGGGGACCGCAGCGATGGGTATCCTCTTCTTTCACTGGGCAACGACTGGCATTGGCCTTCGCCTAATGCCTACGGTCCCGAGTTGGCGGGCTGGGCGCGGATTACGCCACGGTTCATGGCGCACGGGCTCTTTGCCGTCCGATAAAGACATCGTCGCCTGTGTACCAGGCATCGCTTCGCGAGCCTGCGGGCGTCTTGACGCTCGTCATGGGGGTGTCCAAAATGAGGCCCAAAATGTTGCTCTACATGGTGAACATGTTGCACATGTAGAGTTGGAAAAATGACATGCAACCTACTGAAAATGCTGTAGGTTACGTGCTGGCAAGGACTTAGGCCCCGGGGAGCATATAAGGCTCATAACCCGGAGGCCGAATCGCCACGAAAGCGGCAACGGCAGGCGGCGGCCGCCTTCTTAAGTTAACGCATATGGGGCAACCTCCCCCAGCTACTCGTTTCGGTGCGCTATTCGCAGCCATCCAGGCATTCGGCGAGCGAGACCTTGGCTTGTTCGACGCATTCGCGCATGGTCCCTCCGTCGTCAAGACACAGTTGCAGCTGTTCACGTGCGGCGACGCGGCAGTCTATCTGGCAACCCAAGCCACATTCTTCGTCGAGGCACACGTAAAGCAGTTCGCGGCTCGACGCCCGACAGCCTACTGGATCACCGCCGTCGACAACACACTGATAGAACGCCGACTCGGCATCGGTTCGACAGTCCTCGCGACAGGTCGGCGGTTCCAGGCACTCAGTCTCGATGCAATCCACAAGGGCGGTCAGGGCCTCGACCGCGCACTCGCCGGGCTCGCCTCCCTCCTTTATGCATCCGACGTAGGAGCGGTGCGCGTCATGCAGGCAAATCCCCGTGCAGCTTGCGATCAGGACACAACCGTCGATCATGCACTCCTCGAATGTTGCGAGGGCGAGTTCGTGGCAGACGTCCTCTGCTTCGCCGCTCTCGACGCATTCGGTGTATTCGGCACGGGCGAGCCGACCACACATGCGTCGACATCGGAAGTGGTCATGGCACCGAAGTGGGCTGACCATTGCACCGTTTCGCCCGAACGCGCCCGGCTTGAAGCGGGGACCTCGTCCGTCCGTCTCGTCGTTCGGCCCTTCTGAAGCAAACGCCGGGAACGCAAGGACACATGTCATTCCGATCGCCGAAGTACCGATCCTCCAATGCTTCATGAGCTTACCCCTTTTTCTTAAGGCCTCTGCGTTTCTGCCAGCCGCATCCGTAGCGACTCGACTCTGTCAGCCAGTCACTGACTGACGTGTTTTCTTCATCATAGGATGCGGGCCGACGGCTAAGAAGCAGAATCAGGAAACTCTTATTGGGCTATGCCGATTCGGTTACACAGGTCTGCTGTTCGGCGTCTGAGGAGCTCTTACGGAATGAGGTGATCTCGGATCGGAGGATTGGTAACCAACCCCGGTTTACCATGGCAGAGTTTATGGTTCGCTTTCCGGCATCGGTAGGGTTCAACCGGCGGACCAGGAGTGAGAGGTCGGTGGTTCAGGCCATCGCACAATGCCGACAGCGCGTAGGGGGCGGCCATCGCACCGCCAGCATCGTTGCGAGCTGCGCCTGGACCCTCAAGCCGCAACCACATAAGAGGACGCTTATTTTTCGAGCCCGTCTTGCTGTCCGGATCTTCGATCACCCGGCCCGAAGTGCTATAATAGTGAGCGCTGCGGTGGAGGAACGCCGCGACCAAGTGCGACCTGGGGGGCGTTGCCCTGACGTGTCGCGTTTGGAGGCTGACGTGCGGATGCTTGAGGCGAAAGGGCAGCCAACACTGATCGTGGCGTGTTGCTGGATCCTGAGCGTCGCACCGCGAGCGGGTCTGGCTCAAAGCGCGTGGCAAGTCCTCAGCGACAGGGCGGGTGACGCTCTGGCACGGCCGACTGATCCCGGCGCGGATGCACCTTTCGATCTGACTGAACACCGAGCCGTGGACTTACGACGGATCACGCTCGGGACCTGGCGCCCGTCCGAACCGGAGATCAACCTGTTTTCCGGAGAGTTTCGAAACGATGGCGCGTTCCTCCGTCTCGACGTCGTGGTGGAGGGTCTTGCCAATCCGCCGGGAGACGTGGACCCCTTCAGATTCGACCCCTTCCGATACGGTGAGCACCCGGTCTACGGTTTTGTCGAGATCGATATGGACGGGGACGTGCGGACAGGCGGTGAGCTTGATGCACCGGAGTATCGATACCTCGGCAACATCGCACGGTTCGGGGGGCGGGTGACGCGTTCGGCATTTCAGAGTCGGGCGGCCGTCGATGGCTCAGCGTTTGACGGTGATTTCCTTACGCCGCCGTTTGTGGAACGACATGGCGAGGAGTTCCATCTGGTACTATTGGGATGGCAATTCGACTACCGGGACATTGTCGAGATTGTAGGAGACCGTGACGGCACGTTCGAAGAGGGGGAAATCTGGAACATTCGGGGGCCGTTCTTTCACCGGGCTCACGGGTTCGAGGCCTTCAGCTTTGTCGAGGGCGGGCATCACCCGGGTGAGTATGCACCGAAATGCGATCTTCGGTTTCGGCACGACGCCGTTAACGGGGTTACGGTCATCTCGGTCGTGCTCCCGCTTACGAACGTTGGTGCCGGGCTGATGCGCGGCGAGCAACCCGAGCCGATGAACCACAATCCTCAAGATCACGCTTCGGTGTACGAGGCTCTACGAGACCTGCGGCTCAGTGCGGCGTTCCTTGAGCTCTTTCCGACCGGGCTCGACGAGGAACAGATCATCTCGGGTTGGGCGGGCCGGGAACCCGCTGAGCACCTCGACCCGCGCGCCTGGGAGGTTACCGCGCTGTTTGGCACGAGTTTCATGGCGCCCGATCCCGCTGGGTTGTTCTTCCTGTGGACGGACGTGTTCCCGAATGTTGCTGTGGGCGATATGGACGGGTCAGGTGGCTGGTCTCTCGCCGATGCGAGGGCGGTGCGGCAATACATCAGGGAGAATGATCAGTTAGACGGGGTGGTGGACGATAAGGTGAGGTTGCTGACCTTCGCTTCGGGGTTCAGTATGTATGACGTTAACTACGATGGTGAAGTCAGTGAATTAGATATTGTGGGAGGCGGTCGGCACTGCGACAATGACTCCGACGGGGATTTGGATCTGCGTGATGTGGCTGCCCTGCAGACGTGGTTCGACTGTACGGTTCAGTCGGGCCAAGGACCTTGTGCCCGGTTCGACGTGACGGATGACGGACACGTGGATCTGAGGGATTTCAGATTGTTCGAGCAGGTCCTGACCGGCCCGGAGGCACAACGATGACGAGGTAGCTGCGGCGCTCGCGGCGAAGAGTTGGTTAGGAGAAGCGACCTTATGAGAATCGGCGTCGGGCGATTTGTTCGGCCGCCCAACCCGGCCATGCTCAGGGTCTGCGCCTGCCATGCGTTCACGCTCATCGAGATGCTCGTTGTGCTCGCTATCTTGGTCGTGGTGATGGCGATTCTACTTCCCGCGCTGAGCGGCGCGCGCGCCGCCGCCAAGTCGCTGCAGTGTTCGTCGAATATGCGGACCATGGCTGTCGAGTTCGGCCTGTTTGCGTCGGGCGAGAGCGTAGACGGTCAAGGCGACAGTGAGGCACTTGGTGGAAGTCGTTTCTGGATCAACGATTTTCAGGACAGTCTTTACAGGCTTGACGAGTTTTGGGATCGGGAGGAAGCGGAAGTCAGCACGATCTCGGTGGACGACGGGCAGGCGCTTTGTCCCGCAGGTGCTCGGCGGTTGACGAAACGGAGAGGCTTGCCCTGCAGCCGTAAAGCGCTAGAGCCGATCGAGGACGTATCACTCGCGGTGAACATGCGCTTGTATCGGGCTGTCGTCGATTTTCGCGGGAAGCAGGTATTGGCCCCTGCAGTATCGACCCACGTGTCGGCCCGTATCCTCAACCACCCTTACGTTCCTTTGGTGATGGATGTTGACGGGGGCCGAGCGGCGCTGCAAGGCATCGACCCTTTCTACATCGCGCCGCCGCTGCCGGAAACTGACGATCCCTACAGTGACGGACGATACTGGCTGCCATCGGCTCGACACCGGGGAAGAACGATTGTGGCTTTCGTAGGCGGACATGTTCTAAGCAGCCCACAGCCAGAAGAGGAGCGCTGGGATTGGGCATACCAGGCCGAGGTCGGGCGATGACCCTTCGGACACGCTTGATCCTGCTCTTGGGCACATTCGCAGCGTTCGCCGTTGTAGTCGCGGCTGCGACCATCTACGCGGTGCAATGGCAAGTGGAGCACGCGGTACGGGACTTCGAGCAGGCGATTGACCAGACGGCGGACGCGGGGCAGCTTCACGCTTTGCTATCAGAGCAGTCCCTTCATCTGCGGGACATGGTCGGCGGTTGCCAGGAAGCCACAAGGCCGTATTTCACCAAGCGAGATGAGTTCGGGACGAGACTGCGGCAACTCGCCTCTTTCGCCCCCGAGGCGCCAGAAGGAGGGCAGTGGCGTTCGCTTCTGGCGACCGTGGAGTCCTTCGAAAGGGAATCAGACAATTGCCTAGCGCTGGTCGAAGCAGGGGAGCAACAGAAGGCACAAGAGCTATTCGCCAGCCGGTTGGAGGGAGCGCTGCTCCCTAAGCTGAAATCTCGGCTTCACGTCGTCGAAACGACTCTGGGCGCGGCACGCGACATCGCCACACGGGAGGTCGTCGGGGCATCGACTCGTGTGCTCATTTTGACGGTTATGGTGGCGGTGTTCGGCGCCGCTCTGGTCGTGATCGGAGTGGTACTGATTCGGCGCTGGCTATTAACTCCCATCGAGGATTTGCACGCAGCGGCAGAGCGATTCGGTAAGGGCGAGTTCGAGTTTCGCACATCACCTCGACGTGCGGATGAACTCGGACAGCTAGGGCTATCGTTGAACGCGATGGCGGAGTCAGTATCGTTGGCTCAGGCGCAGACGCGGGCATCGGAAGAGAAGCACCGGACGCTGTTTGCGAACCTTCGCGACGCAGTCGTGATCTGCGATGTAGACTGCAATATCATCGAGTACCACGATGGCGAGACGGGGCTTTTGGGCGTTGCGGCGGGGGAACACCAAGGGCGACAACTCCTGGAGGTGTGGTCCGAATGGCAGCGTTGTGTGGTCGATTGGAAGGGCGTGGTCAGGGCAGCGGTCAAAGACGGAAAGCGCTATCGGGCAGTCGATGTCGAGTTGGCACCGAGCACGACTGTGGAAGCCGGACCATTCGCTGACGTCCAGGTCTATCGTGTCGAGTTCGGGGAGAGGCGCTATGCCGCGCTTGTCCTACGGGACGTCACCGAGCAGCATCGGCTGCAAATTAGAATCCGCAGGGCCCACACCATGGAGGCGGTGGGCACGATGGCTGGCGGGCTGGCGCACGACTTCAACAACCTCCTGACGCAAATCATGGGCGTACTCAACGCCCTGTTGTCAGACGCTGCCGACGGGAGACACGAAGGGCGTATCCGCTCTGCGCTAAGGGCGTGTCGGCACGCGGCCGGGCTGTCCAAACGTCTTCTCAGTTTCGCGGGCAGCGCGCACGGGCACAAACAAAGACTCTGTCTTGCGGACACGGTGAAGTTGATTGTCGAGTCGCTAGACCCATCGTTTTTCGAAGGCGTCAAGGTGGAAAAACAACTTGACGCTGGTGTGCACGCCAGGATGGACCCGGATCAGTTCACTCAGGTCGCGCTCAATCTCCTTCGAAATGCGAGGGACGCGATGCCGGATGGTGGACACCTGAAGGTATCGGTGGAACCCGTGCTGGCGAAGGACGTCGATGAACCGGCCGACGAGCGGCCCTATGCGCTGCTCACGGTTCAGGATACCGGAGCGGGCATGAGCCCGGACGTGCAGAGGCGAATCTTCGAACCCTTCTATACGACGAAGTCGCGAGTAGACCGGCGCGGGCGGGGCATGGGAATGGCAATCGTTTATGCAGCTGTGAATAACGCTGGCGGCTTCCTGCGCGTCCACAGCCAACCCGAGCAAGGCACCACCGTTTGTGTGTATCTACCAATGATCAACGGGCATGGTGGTGGAATTGCGCGAGACGCAGGCGCGGTCGATGTAAAAAGTGCCGGCGTCTAGAGCAACTCGTGCGGATCCTTATCCGAGAGCATGTAGCCAACGCCGCGGATCGTGTGAATGAGCCGAGGTGTGCCGGGCGATTCGATCTTGTTCCGCAGGTAATTGATGTAAACGTTTAGCCCGCACTTCTCACCAGATAGATGGCAAAAGGCTGCCCTTCGTGGGATAAACAGGTTGTCCAAAGCCAGTTTATCGTTCACGGAGGAGCAGCCTTATGTGTGCACAGTGTAACCAGGAATCGTT
>JASFUW010000298.1:0-6508 GCA_050050135.1 Phycisphaerae bacterium | reverse complement strand
TTACGACGAGTGCGGCTGCTTCGGCGGGTGTGGTGTCGGACGATTTCAGCGCCCCGGTTCTGGATACGGGGGTGTGGACGTTTGTCAACCCGCTGGACGATGCGTCGGTCGCGATGACGGGGAACCAGGTCGAGATCGGTTTGCCGGCGAGCGGGGTGGTTCACGACGTGTGGGTGAACTCGAACTTGGTTCCGCGGTTGATGCAGGCGGTGGACGATACGGACTTCGAGATCGAGGCGAAGTTCGAGTCGGCGCTTTTCGAAGGTTTTCAGAGCCAGGGCATCCTGATCGAGGAAGATCCGGACCACGTGATTCGCGTCGAGTTCCACCATTATGGCGGGAGCACGAACATCTACGTGGCGACGATCATGGGGTCGACGGCGACGACGCGGACGTTTGCGTCGGTGCCGCTGTCGGCGCCGATGCACATGCGCGTGGGGCGCAGCTTCAACACCTGGACGGTGGACTACTCGCTGGACGGATCGTCGTGGACCACGGCCACTGCGTTTACACAGAGCATGACGGTGGCGGCGGTGGGTGTGTTTGCGGGGAACGGAGTTGACACGGCGCATACGGCGGTCGTCGATTATTTCTTCGACACGGCTTCGCCGATCGAGCCGGAGGATGCCGGGCTGCTCGCGGTGGTGGTGGACGCGGTCGGTGCGGGGAGCGTGGTGCGCGACCCGGACCTGGCGGGGTATACGGCGGGCAGTGTCGTGACGTTGACAGCGACTCCGGAGCCGGGGTGGTTGTTCGATTCTTGGAGCGGGGACGTTTCCGACACGGTGAACCCGGTTTCGGTGACGGTGAATGACCACGTGGCGGTGACGGCTGTCTTCGTCGAGGAGGCGGATCTGACGGCGCCGGCGATTTCGGACGTGGGCGTGGTCGCGGAAGAGACGACGGCGACGATCACGTGGTCGACGGACGAGGCTGCGACGAGCGTCGTGGAGTACGGGTTGACGGCGGGTTATGGTGATTCGACGCGGGACCCGACGTACAAGACGGCGCATTCGATCACGTTGACGGGGCTTTTGCCGGATACTTCGTATCATTTCGAGGTGGTGTCGGAAGATGCGAGCGGCAACGTCGGGGCGTCGGGTGACATGATTTTGACAACGGTTGCCCCGGAGCCGTCGGTGGTGAGGTCGGACGATTTCAGTGGTCCGGGCCTGGATACGGAGGTGTGGACGTTCGTCAATCCGTTCGGCGACGCGTCGGTGGCGATGACCGGACACCAGGCGGAGATCGTGATTCCGGCGACGCCGCAGGTGCACGACGTGTGGACGTATCAGAATTTCGTGCCGCGGCTGATGCAGGCGGTCGAGGACACGGACTTCGAGGTGGAGGCGAAGTTCGAGTCGGGGCTGTCGGAGGGGTTCCAGAGTCAGGGCATCCTGATCGAGGAGGACGTGGATCACGTGATCCGGGTCGAGTTCCACCATTTCGGGGGACGGACCAAGTTGTACGTGGCTACGCTTTTCGGTGACACGGCGACGACGCGGGTGATCCGGGACGTGACGCTGTCGGTGCCCAACTACCTGCGTGTCGGTCGCGTGGGGAACGGTTGGACGGTGCGGTATTCGCTGAACGGGTCGAGCTGGACGACGGGGACGACGTTCAGCCAGGCGATGAGCGTTTCGAGCGTCGGGGTGTTCGCGGGGTCCGGGGCGGACACCGCCCATACGGTGACGGTGGACTACGTGTTCGACACGGCGTCGCCGATCGAGCCGGAGGACGCGGGGCTGCTCACGGTTTCCACGGATGTCGTGGGGCAAGGGAGCGTGGTGGTCGATCCGGACCTGGCGATCTACAGTGCGGGCAGCGACGTGGACCTGACGGCTGTTGCCGATACGGGCTGGCTGTTCGATCACTGGAGCGGCGACGTGACCGGGAGTGTCAACCCGGTGTCGGTGACGGTGAACGACCACATGACGGTGACAGCCGTGTTCGTACAGGAGGCGGACGAGACGGCGCCTGCGGTTTTCGACATCGAAGCGGCGGTCGACGAGGTGTCCGCGACGATCACGTGGACGACGGACGAGGCGGCCAGCAGCCTTGTGGACTACGGACTTTCGGGGAGTTACACGGACAGCGTCTGGGACCCAGTGTACAAGACGTCGCATTCGCTCGTGCTGACGGGTCTTGATTCGGGCACGGTGTATCACTTCGAGGTCGTGTCCGAGGACGCGGCAGGGAATGTGGGGGCGTCGGGCGATCTGACGTTCACCACGGACGCGATCATCACGTCGGGGATCGTCTCGGACGAGTTCGACTCGGGTGTGCTCGATACGGATGTATGGACGTATGTCGACCCGTTCAGCGACTCGGCGCTATTGATGACGGGAAGTCATGCGGAGATTGCGATCCCGGCGAACGGTCAGGTACACGACATCTGGACGTTCCAGTATGACGTTCCGCGGCTGGTGCAGGCTGCGAACGACGCGGATTTCGAGGTGGAAGCGAAGTTCGATTCCGTGCTCGACGCGGGATTCCAAAGCCAAGGGATTGTCATCGAGCAAGATGCGGACCACGTGATCCGCGTGGAGTTCCACCACTTCAACGGACAGACGAAGGTGTTTGCGGCCACGCTGTTCGGGAGCAGTGCGAGCATTCGGACGATCCGGACCGTGGCGCTTTCGCCACCGATGTACCTGCGCGTCAGTCGGCAAGGCGACCGGTTCACGGTTCGGTATTCGCTGAACGGGACGAGCTGGTCGACGGCTACGACGTTCACGCAGGCGATGGAGGTCACGGCGGTCGGGGTGTTCGCGGGGAACGGTTCGGCCAACGCGCACACGGCGGCGATCGACTACTTCGTCGAAACGAGCGGCGGTGCAGCGAAAGCGGAGACGCTTCGCGAGTCTGACGCCAGCTCTCGGTCAGAAGAGCGGATAGAGGAACGGCGCAAGTGGCGAACCGGCGAATACGAAAAGTCCGCAGACGATCAGTAAGACCGCGATCAGCGGGATGAGCCACCACTTCTTTTCCTCCTTGACGAAGAGGAAGAACTCCTTGATGAGCGATTGCTTGGCCATCGTTTCGTGCTCAACTCCGGTGTCGCCCGGTTCACCTATCGGATGGTGACACTGTCGGCGGTTTTCAATCCTGCTTCGAGCGAGACGCTTCGGCGCATGCCGGCGTCGTAATCGACCGCGTCGGGCTTTTCGGTGACGACGAAGTTGCCCATGACGAGTGCGTCGATGCCCGTATGGACGAAGGTATGATAGGCGTCTTGGGGCGTGCAGACAATCGGTTCTCCGCGGACATTGAAGGAGGTGTTGATGAGAACGGGGACGCCGGTGAGTCGCTCGAAGGTGCGGATGAGGCGGTAGTAGCGGGGGTTGGTGTCTTCGGTGACGGTCTGGACGCGGCCGGTGCCGTCCTTGTGGGTGACGGCGGGGATGATCGAACGGGCGTCCGGGCGGACCTCGGGAACGAGGAGCATGTAGGGGGCGTCCATGCCTTCGGGCATATCGAAGTATTCGTGGGCACGTTCCTTGAGGACCGCGGGGGCGAAGGGGCGGAATGCCTCGCGGAATTTGACCTTGGCGTTGATGACGTCCTTCATGTTGGGGTCGCGGGGGTCCGCGAGGAGCGACCGTGAGCCGAGGGCGCGGGGTCCGAATTCGAGGCGTCCGTTGAACCAGGCGACGACCTTGCCCTCTGTGATCATGCGGGCGGTTCGGGTCAGCAGTTGCTCTTCGTCGTCGACATGGTCGTAGTTCGCTCGGGCTTGATCCAAGGTCGCCTTGATCTGGAGGTAATCGAAGGACGGGCCCCAGAGGGCGTGGTCCATTCGGAAGGTTCGCGGGTTGTCCAGGACGGTGTTGTACACGTAGAAGGCGGCGCCGAGCGCCCCGCCGGAATCTCCGGCTGCGGGTTGGATGAAGATGTTCTTGAAGCCGGACTGCCGGAGGATTTTCCAGTTTGCGACACAATTCAAGCCGACGCCGCCGGCGAGGCAGAGGTTTTCCATTCCGGTTTCGCGTTGAACGTGGGCGGCCGCCTTGAGCATGATCTCTTCGACGGTTTTCTGTCCGGAGTGGGCGATGTCGCGATGGAAATCGGTGAGTTCAGCCTCGGGGTCGCGCTGGGGTTGTCCGAAGAGGGACTCCCAGCGGCGGCTGAAGGTTCGCGTCGTGGAATGGGTGTGGGCGAAGTATCGCAGGTCCAGGCGGATGCTGCCGTCGTCTTTGATGTCGACGACCTCCCGGAACTTGTCGACGTATTCCGGTCGACCGTAGGGTGCCAGGCCCATGACCTTCCATTCGGCGTCGTTTACGCGGAAGCCGAGGTAGGCGGTGATCGCGCTGAACAGCAAGCCGACGGAATGGGGGAAGCGGACCTCCTTATGCATGTCGATGCGGTTTCCGTGACCTGCGCCGAAGCTGGTGGTGGTCCACTCGCCGACGCCGTCGGCGGTGATGATGGCGGCTTCGTCAAAGGGCGATACGAGGAAGGCGCTGGCTGCGTGGGCGATGTGGTGCTGGCAGTAGAGTATGTCCGAATCGATACCGAGCTTGCTTTGGATTTCGCGTCCGATGCGGAGGCGGTGGGAAAGCCACAGTGGGATCGCCTTGAGCCATTGTGAGTAGCTCAAGGGCCAGGACGCGAGGATGGTCTCGAGTATCCGGTTGAACTTGACGAGCGGCTTTTCATAGAAGACGACGTGGTCGACGTCGTGGATGGTGATGGAAGCCTCTTTGAGGCAGTAGGCGAGGGCTTGTTCGGGGAAGTCGTTGTAGTGTTTGAGGCGGTTGAAGCGTTCCTCCTCGGCGGCGGCGACGAGCCGGCCGTCGCGCACCAGGGCGGCGCCGGCGTCATGGTAGTAGCAGGATATCCCCAGGACGATCATTTTCTGGTCAGATTATCGGACTTACTGGTAACGGCGGTTATCGGCCCCCGCGAACGCCTCTTGCGTCTCAAGATGTGATTGTCGCCCCTTATGGGGGGATCGGCAAGCCTGACGGCGGTGTTGGTGTCGGGGGCGGGCGTGGCGTCGTGGATCGGTTCTTTGGGACGTGGATCGCGGGTCCGATCGGCGGACGAACGAGGTTTCGGGCGTCCGTGTTGCGTGGTCGGTTACCGGTCGGGCGGTGGAACTCGAGGACTTCTTTATGGGGCGATGCGATGAGGGCGGCTGCCGGTGGCGCGGTCACGGATAACGGGTCCTGTAATGCCACGAGGTCGGCACCTTCCGAGCGAGCATCCTCATGCCCGATATTTCGGCGACCGAAGCATCCTAAGGGATCACCCCGGGTGCGTCGTCAGGCACAATCGCTACGATCGGGAAAGTTGAACAGGCTCACGCGATGCGTTCAGGTCACCGGAGTTCTACACGTATCGTACCTTACCGATACCGCCCATCTCCACCAGGTGTACTCGGGCATTGCCGTGACGTCAGGCGTTGCCTGAGCGTAAGGGAGCGCAACGCTTCCGAATCTCGCTGACCGATGCGAGCGCCGCGCCGGTGGGGAAGGATCGGGGGGAGGGGAGCCGTGAAGTCCACCGTCCATCGGTGCCACCCGACCGTCATTCCCGCATTCGTTTCCTTTTGGTTGTTGCTGGTCATGGGTTCGATAAGCGGTTGTGGTTCTGTTCCGGGAGCACAAAGCTCGGGAGACAACTCGCCCGGAGGGGACAACGATCCGGACCTTCTTCCGGCGACGGTCGTCGAGGATGAGGACCCCGGCGAATACGTGATTGTCGCGAGCAAGACGGACATCGGGGAGAACGCGTTCGTCTTTTCGGTCGAGTCCAAGCGCGGGGTGGTGGACGAATGGACCTGGGAATGGGACTTCGGAGACGGGGAAGCGAGGGCGGGGACCGACCAGGTGTATTCGTTCACGGAGCCGGGATCGTACCTGGTCCAGGCGACCGCATATGACATACGCGGTCGTGTTGCGGTGGTTTTGACGCTGGAGCTGAACGTGGAGGAGACCAACGCCCAGCCTACGGCGAACGCTGGCGAGAACCAGACGGTCGACGCGGGGGCGCTGGTGTTTTTGTACGGGGGGGCGAGCTTCGATCCGGACGACGAGTCGTTGACGTACGAGTGGGCTCAGACCTCGGGCGTTCCGGTGAACCTGCTGGATGCCCACGCCGTGACAGCGAGCTTCGTGGCTCCGCGTCTGGATGAGGATATCGTCCTGGAGTTTTCGCTGACGGTGGGTGACGGCGAACTGACGAGCCAGGACTTCATCACGGTCTTCGTTGAAGGGATGATCGATATCGCCTCGACCGGTCCGGTTGCGGACGCCGGGAGCGATCAGGTGGTGCTGGAGGGGACGACGGTCACACTGAACGGTAGCGGGTCGAGTGCGTTCGGAGACACACCCCTTACGTTCGAATGGACACAGTTCGCGGGTCCGCCAGTGGCGTTGAACGGTCGGACCGAGGCGGTCGCGACCTTTGTTGCGCCGAGCGCGTTCGGCGGACGGTGGAACTGAGCTTTGAACTGTTGGTCAATGAAGGTGTGTTGTCGGCGTTCGATGAAGTTACCGTG
>JASFUW010000297.1:0-6521 GCA_050050135.1 Phycisphaerae bacterium | reverse complement strand
GTTGTTTGGTCGCTTAGTTGCTTAAGAGGCTGTTGAAAAGGGGTACAGGCACTTCGCCGGCGGCCACTCGCGACTCGGTGGGCGGGTCGTTCCTCGGAGCCGGTCCCCATTTTCCACCGACTGCTAGGGGGTCCAGGATGCATAGACGAAGGTGCGCGAAAAGCCGTGTTGGAACGTCGCGGACCCTGTCCAGGTGGAGCCCGATTCGTCCGCACTCACAAATGCAGGTGCGAGCGTCACGTCAGGACCGGTTTCGGGATAGAGGTATAGTGTCAAATCGGCGTCAGTCGGGACGTTTTTCGCCTCGATGGTCAGCTCGACGGGCGAAGCGGTGTCGATGATGATGTCCGGGTCCAAGAAGCTTCCGGAGGGCACATCGGGCACGTCGACGCCGTCTATCCGAGTGATCCGGATTGACGGGATCGCATGGGAGGGTGGAAGAATGATCGCATCGGGACTGAGCGTGGCGATGCGCGCGACGCCGACGATCGATCCGCTGAAGTCGTTTTGAGAGGCCTCGATACGAACGCGTCCCAGGCCGCCTGCGGTGTTGCCGCCGGTAAAAAGCCGCCCCTTATCCGCGCTGACGGAACCGTCGCCGGAGACCATCGGTGCCACCAGGCGGATGCCGCCGCCCGCGCCCGGACCGGCACAGTGGCCGGCGTCCTCGCCGTTGTTTCCGCCGTTGGCGCGGATGGTGCCGTCAACGCGGATGGACTCGGAACTCGCGATAAGCAAGGCCCCACCGCCGGCGCCGCCACCGCCGCCCGCGGCGCCGCCCGCGTTACGGCCGCCGCCGCCCGAACCGCCGGTCAACGGAATCAGAAAGAGGTTTCCGTACGGATCGGGGAGGTTGGAGCTCGAGCAGCTCGAGGTTGACGTCGCGTGGCTTCCGCTTATGCCGACGCGGCCGCCGCCCGGCCCGAGTCCCGGCTGGGCCGGGGAATCGTCCGTGCTCCCGACGCCGCCCGGAAATCCGCCGGGACCAGGCATAGACGGGCGCCGGTTGCCCAGTTGGAGATCGTGGCCACCCTCCCCGCTGAGGTCGACGGCGCCCTCTATCTCGACCGCGCCCTGCGCCAGCCAATAGACCGGCGCGAACTGGAGGTCTACGCCGCGGAGTCGCAGGGTGACACCCGCCGGGATCGTGATCGTGGTGAAGTGGAACACGTTGTCGCCGTCGGGATCGAGCCCGGAAGCGACCGGATCGAAAAAGACCGTGCCGCTTTCGCCGGTCAGGTCGAAGGCACCATCGGAGCCGTCCGAGCCGCTGTCGAATGTCTGGCCGAACGCCGGCCCACTGAAGATCGTCAACACCACCACCAGGGACAGTAGGTTGACACCAGTACGCTCACGCATCTCTGTCATCATCTCACCTCCGACCCAAATCATGGGCCGTTTACGTTCTCTACGCTTGCCGTCGGCCCGAACGCCGTATGGCTTGGAACGTTCGGTGCAGGCGGGCTTGCGTTCTCAATCGCCACGATTCGCGGCATGAAAGCGGCAGCACTCGGCACATTCGGAGCAGGGGCCGCGATGTTTCCAACAGCCGGCAACAGCGCGAAGGCGACGGCTGCCGTCCACGCCGGGTCAACCGGAAAATCATTCTCGTCAAGGGCATCCGAGTCGAACTCCACCTCTTCGCCGTCAATGAAGCCGTCGTGGTCGGTGTCGACGATCAGCGGGTCGGTACCGAGGTCCACCTCGTCGCGGTCACTGAGGAAATCCGCGTCGGTATCGGTCTTGGTGACGTCGGTTCCGAGGCCGAGTTCGTGGCAGTTGGGGATACCGTCCCCGTCGCGATCCTCCAACCCGTCAATGACGAGATCGCCGTCCGTGTCGGTCAGCGTCGGGTTGTAGCCTAATGCCGGCTCGATGGCATCGGGAAGGAGATCGTTGTCCAGGTCGGTCCCTTCGGAATCCAGAGTGATGACGCCCGCGTCGGTGATGCCGTTGGCACACGGGGTGATGCTGGCAACCGCCCCCTTGGTAACGATATCGTTGACGCGTTTGACGGCCTTGACGTGGATCAGGCCCGCGCTCGCGGGCACGTTGAGGATGGCGAACCGCCCGTTGCCGTTCGTGGTGCTGCTCGACGCGTGATCGAAAATGGAAACCTCCGCACCCGCAACGGGTGAACCGTCCAGAAAAACCACGTACCCTTCGACAGTGGTCAACTCGGGCTCGCTCGGCGGTCCGGTGGAATCGTTGAACTCTGCTTGCAGGACGGCGACATCGCGCAAATCAACCGTCTCGGAAGCGTCGACGTCCAGACATTCGCAACCTTCTGAAACGCCGACTGCCGGGCCGGTCACGCAGTCCACCATACGTTGGTAGTCGAGGAAGCCGACCGTACCGGTTTCGTCGCAATCCGTCGGCGCGACGGGGAACCAGAATCCGCCACTCAGGCGGAAGACCCCACCGGTCAGAACGCCCGCGTCGGGCTGGGCGAACGTTCCGGATAGCTTGAAATCTCCACCGGTGCTGCGCATGGCGCCGCCGCCGTCGGCGGTCTGCCGGATCAGCTTGAAGCGGGGCTCGTGGCCGAAGACCAGCGCTGCAGAAAGTGCCACCGCCAATGCGATCGCCGCTTTCCATACTCGGGAATCCCCATTCATGAGAATTGAATTGACCTCGTCAGAGTCACCCAGAACCGCCATTACGGAATGTTGATGCAGATGGCATACGCGGTTACGTCCTCGGCGCCGACGATGCCCGTATCAAAGTTGCAACGCCAACCAGTTCCGTCATCCGTGGGAATGGAAAAGAGGACCGGGTCAAAGGTGCCGGTGCAACGGCATCCGCCGCCGATCACTCGTTTTCCGGCCGGACAGTTGGCCGTGGAGAAATCGTTCTGGTCCGAGGTCTCCGTGACGATCTCGTAACCAAGATCGAGGGCGCTTTCTCCGTTCACCTGGATGCCGCCGCCGAAGATCACGTCGCCGCCGTCGTTGTTGATGTGCAGGGTGGAGGTTTCGCCGTCGTTGCGGGCCATGATCTCGTTCTCATCGATCACGACGTTGGGCCCGAAGGTGGCGCCGGCCTGGATGTATCCACCGCCAGCGGGCGAGGCATCGTTTCCACCTCGGACATGGAACCGGGTGTCGGGTTCCGTCGTGCCCACGCCGACGTCCCCAAACCTGGTCGAGGTAAGCCGCGGGATACCGCCGGAAGCAAGTCGCACATCGCCGGCGAAATTCGTGACATACAGACTCGCGTTGCTCGAGGTGAAACCGATCCGTCCCTGGTCAACGCCCGAGCTGTCGCGCAGAGCCATATAGCCAGTTTGCTCCGCGGAACTGCTGTCGCCGTCCTGCAATGTGAGTTGCGGTTGCGCATCGACGATGTGTACGGGAGACAGTGGCGTCTCGGTGCCGACGCCCACGTTCCCGCCGCTGTACGAGACGTGCGTCCCGCTCTGCCGCCAAGGCGCCAGGGAAAACAGGGCGTATGGCGCAGCGGTGAGCGGCTGGCGCGGGTCAAGCGGCGTGAAGGGCTCGGTGTCGGCCGGATCGTGCGGGCTGCGGACCTCGATCTGCACCCAGCGTGCCTGACCGGTAAGTGCCGCCGTTCCGAAGTCCAGCTCGACCGAAAACAGGCCTTTGAGCACCGGCACGTCGTCAAGCATCAGGGGTGAACCGACCGGGTTGCCGCCGACCTCGGCGTCGAACAGCTCGAACGTCAGGTCGACGGCTCCGCTTAACGGTACGCCCGCTTCCTCGAGCTGCCCTTGATAGATGAAGGTCGTCCCCACCGGCTCGGCTGCGGCGGGCGACACCAGCCAGGCCGTCACGACCGAGAATGTCCACGTTCTGACCCTCATGACTCATCTCCGTTGGGGGCATTGCGGGCTGGCGCCCTGCAACCACTCCGGCCATTCCGCCCCACGTAGCGTGGGGCTAGTGATTTGTGCGACGATGGGCGGGGGTATGCACGCAGAAATCCGCGCGAATTTCTGGTATCGTATGCGTCGACTGGGACACTTTTCGGGTTGTATCCGTGGGACGCGCCGTGTGAAGAAGGGTTCGGGAACCGGTCGTCCGACGTCCACGACGGGGAAAGGGATCGGGAAACAGGGAACGGGGAACGTACTCCCGATATGGTGGGTGCGCGTCTTTTTGTTGCCGGTTCCCAGGTCGCCGATGCGTGATACGCACCGCGGAAAACCGAGTAACACTGAATTGTGGGCCGTTCGGAGTTCTTCCTTGAGCGATCTCGACGAGCGCGTTCGGCGTGCGGTGGATGGTGACGGGGATGCCCTCACGGAGCTGTTGCAGACGTTCGCCGCTTCGGTCGAGGGCGGCCTGCAGATTGGCAAGGCGTGGCGGTCGGTGCTGGAGCCGGCTGACGTCATGCAGGTTACCTACCTCGAGGCGTTCCTGCAGATCAGCCGGTTCGATCCGGATCGAGGCGAGTCGTTCGAGGCGTGGCTGCGACGCATCGCCCAAAACAACCTCAACGATGCCATCCGGGGACTGCAACGGAAGAAGCGGCCCCAGCCGCGGGACCGCATCCAGGCGGGCGGCGAGGGTGATTCTGTTGTCGGGCTGTATGAAGTGCTGGGGGTCACCACGACCACCCCGAGCCGCCATGTGGCGCGTGACGAGATGTTGACGCACCTGACGGCTGCCCTCGAGACGCTTCCGGAGGACTATGCTACGGCGATTCGGTTGTACGATCTGGAAGGGCTTTCGATCGATGACGTGTCCGGACAGATGGGTCGGTCGCCGGGGGCGATTCACATGCTGCGGGCCCGGGCTCACGATCGCTTGCGCGGAATTCTAGGCGCCACGTTCGATTCGCTCACCCGCTTGCCGTGAACGGGCCAGGAATCTGTCGCATGTGCATGCGGAGGGAACAGAGAACAGGGAACGGGGAACAGACAGGGAAGACATGCGCACGCACAGGCAGGGGACGCGCGCTCCCGGTTCCGTTTACCGAAGCCTGTTGCAAGTTGAGGAACCGTAACTGTCGGACTGCCGGGACTCGCGAGGGTGTGAGATCGTGAAGACGTACGATGCCGACAACTCGGGGCTCGGGTCGGCGGAGCGCAGCGAGGCGATCCTCGCGGCGCGGCGGCAGGTGGAGGCGGCGTCGGGACGCGCCCGTCAGGCGGAACAGATGGGCCGGCCGGTGCGCGTCGAGCTCCCCAAGACCGACTCGATCAGCGGATACAAGCTTCTCGGCGAGGTGCACCGTGGCGGACAGGGGGTGGTGTACCGGGCACTGCAGGAGTCCACGCGACGGCAGGTCGCCTTGAAAGTCATTCATGGTGGGCACCTGAGCGGCGAGGTCGCGCGACTGCGGTTTGAACGCGAGACGCACATTCTCGCCCGGCTCGAACATCCCAACATCGTCACCATCCACGACAGCGGGTCTGCGGAAGGCAACGCCTACTACGTCATGGACTTTGTCGACGGCTCGCCCCTCGACGGATACGTGAAACGGACCCCGTTGAGCCTCGACGAAACCCTACGACTGTTCGCCACGGTGTGTGACGCGGTTCATGAAGCCCATGTGCGCGGCATCATCCACCGTGATCTCAAACCGGGCAACATCATGGTCGACTCGCGGGATCAACCCCGGATTCTCGACTTCGGACTGGCCAAGCTGACCGGTGAGGACGAGTCGTCGACGACGCCTCCGGTCACGATCACCGGGCAGTTTGTCGGTTCCATGCCGTGGGCGAGCCCCGAGCAGGCACAGGGACGGTGGGATGACATCTACGTGCGCAGCGACGTGTATTCGCTCGGGGTGGTGTTCTATCAAATCTTGACGGGGTCGTTTCCCTATCCGGTAACGGGCAACGTGCGGGACGTGGTGCGCAACATCGTCGAGGTCGATCCGCGGCCGCCCGGCTCAATCCGTCGCAAGTTCCCCGACGAGGTGGAGACCATCCTGCTGAAATGTTTGAGCAAGGAACCTGGGCGGCGGTATCAGAGTGCGGGCGAACTGGCGCGCGACCTGCGGAACTACCTCGACGGGCAGCCGATTGATGCGAGGCGGGACAGCACGTGGTATGTGCTGAAAAAGACGCTGCGCCGCCATCGAGTGCCGGTGGCGTTCGCCTTGCTCGTGGCGCTTTTTGGGATCGCGGCGCTGGGCGGGCTCTTTGTTGCCCACAAGCGCCAGACCGTGTTGCGGGCGGAGGCGCAACGCCAGGCCGCCATCGCCAGGGCGGTCAACGATTTCCTGAATCGCGATCTTCTCGCGTCGGTCAAGCCGCAGGAAAAAGGCCGCGACGTGACCGTGCGCGAGGTTCTGGACGAGGCGTCGCAACGGATCGAGAAGCAGTTTCCCGATGAGCCGGTGATCGAGGCTGCGGTACGCGAGACGCTCGGCAACACCTACATGGAGCTGGGCGAGTGGACCACGGCGCTGATCCACGCCGAACGTGCCCTCGCCCTGACGCGTGAGCAACTGGGCGACCGACACCGCCGCACGCTGTCGGCGATGCAACTCGTCGGCAGACTTTACCGGCGGCTCGGTCGGTACGAGGAGGCTGAACGGGCGCTGTCGGA
>JASFUW010000296.1:0-6527 GCA_050050135.1 Phycisphaerae bacterium | reverse complement strand
GCCCGACCCCCATCCCGCCGCGGAGCGTCTCCAGCCGCGTCGCCGTGTTCACCCGCCCGTGCCCCACCTCGAACGTCAGCGTCCCCACACCCACCGGCGTGCTGTCCGCGTCGGCGAACCCGCGGCTGATCAGCGAATGGTTCGACACCAGCGACCGGACCCGGAACGTGTGCGTCCCCGGCACCGCGGATTCCCCCGCCGTCGCCGTGAGAACCCCGTCATCCGTGCTCGTCGAGCCGAATCTCCTGAAAAATGACGAACGCCCCATCCCCACAATCGAGTTCTGCATCGCCAGCAGTTGGGCAGACAGCTCCAGGAACGCACTCCGCTGCACGTCGATCGCCGACACGCGGTGTTCGAGGTTGCTGATCGGCTGCCGCTCGATCGCCATCAACTGCTCGATCAGACCGGCTATGTCGATCCCGGATATCAGCCCGATACCACTCGAAATCCCGCTCATCGTATGCTGCTCGCAGGGAGGCGTACAAACTCCAGAAGGCGGCACGCCCGGACCGACCTCACTCGCAGTTATCGGCACGCGCGCCCGGCCGGATCGAACTCGTTCCTTCCGCGCACCGAGGCCGACAAGCCCCACCACGCCGATATCAGCATGAAAAGACCGCACAACGCCGAGTAGGGTCCTGAATGCGGGCAGGCGGAACGGACGGGATCGCAGCGCGCCAGCCCCCACACGCCGGGTGTCCAACTCGCTATCTTCAAGGAGAATCGGTAGCACGCGCAAGGGTTGGCGATGGCCTCCACTGCGTTTCCGACGGAGCCGGACCCCAAGCGCACGAGTCGCCCGGAAACCACCGTGCCGCTATTCACGGCTCGGTGACCACACGCAATCAGCTTTTTTTTGCGCTTGCTTTGCGACCGCCTACGGCAGAACAATTGAGCGGGGAGATGCCAGGCCAATCGGACACGCAACACCGCGAAAAGCACTGCGGCGAATCAGTGGGAACGAGGAGAGGGACACACATGGACGACCAGATTCCAGTTGAATCGACCGCGGCTCAAAAGCTCGGCGCGCCACAAAATGAGGCAGAAGTGCGGCAACGGATTGCCGTGCTGGCGCGGCTTTGCGCTAGGCTCGCAGCGAATCCACGGTACACCCCACGCACCGACCGCCGACCCGAAACGCACCAGCACGACGAGCCGCCGCAGGCCTGATTTTCGCGCGCACCGGCGCCATCGAGTTTTGCTCGGGAGCCCACACACCCCTTCTCAACCACGGCGCCTTACTTCCGGACACAGTCAGCGAATCTCTGCGACATGACGAGTCGCCTCAACCGACGTGCGACTCCGGCGTCAGCTCACACCCCACTCTTCCATCGGCCGCCTCGTTCTGGCCGACCTTCTCGGCCCACCGCAGCCACACCCCTGCCTACTGGAGCAACGACAGGACCAGATTCGGCAGCGAATTCGCAATTTGCAGCGTGCTCTGGGTGCTCTGCACCAGAATCTGCGCTCGCGTCAGATTGGAGACCTCCTCCGCCATGTCCGCATCGCGGATCACCGATTCCGACGCGATCACGTTCTCCAGCGTAATCCCGTGGCTTCGGATGTTCGGGTCGATCGTGTTCCTTTGGATGTTGCCCAACCGCCCCCGGTACGCTGAAACCTGATCGATCGCCTCTTCCGTGATCTGCTGAGCCTTGAGGAACTTCTCCGATGCCAGATCGTTGTCACCTCCCGAACGCAGCGTGCTCAACCGCCCGATCACCGCGTTCCCGAGCTGCGTTGTCCTCACCGCGTTGAGCCCCACGTTCACCTGCGCGTTCGGCGTAACCTCCGGACCGAGCTGAAACAGCGTCCCGCCCCCCGTGATCGTGAAACTCGCCGACGACAGCGTCTGCGCGAACGCCTTCGTCAGGTAGATTCGTGTATCCAACGCCCCCGCCCGCACGTCTGCCCGCAGACCTTTCACATACGCACGTTGTCCGTCGACCAGAACCGCGGCGTCAGCCCCCGCGTCGTAGAACGCGGTGTTGGCATTCCCCGGGTTCACGAAGTTGCCCTGGATGGGCGTCACCGACACGAACGCATCCGAACCCAGCGTCGTGCTGTGCAAAACCAACGCACTCGCGACGCCCCCGCCCGGCGACGACACCACCGCCGAAACGCCCGTCAACGTCGACACCGCGTTGATCGCATCCCTCGCCTTGTCGAGCGTCGTCGCGTCCGCGAACGACAAAATCGTCGTTCCCAAGGTGCCATGGACTTCGATGCTCGCAGCCGAGGTCGTCGACACCCCCGCGGGATTCTCACCCACGAACGCCAGCGTTGCCGTCTGGGCAGACGCCGTAACCTCGACCGTCACCGTCCGATCCACACTGCTCGGAAGCCGCGCCTCGAAGACCGACACCGCCCCGATCGCATTCGTCGGCAGAGCGGACAGAACGTACGCCTGGCTTCCGTCCAACAGTTTCTTTCCCGCGAACGCCGTATTCGTCGATACCCGATCGATGCTCGCCAGGATCGAATCGATCTGGAGCTGATTCGCGTTGATCTCCTCCGGCGTCATCGCCCCCTTGTTCGCCGCCTCGACCACCAGCGCTTGCAGGTCGAGCAGAAGGGCGTTCACCTCGTTCAGAGCACCCTCCGTGGTCGTGATCACGTTCGACGCCCGCGTCGAATTCTCGATCGCTTGCTCGAGGGCTCGCGTCTCGAGTCGGAGCCGCTCGGACGCGATCAGCCCGGCCGGATCGTCACGCCCGTGGTTGATGCGAAGACCGGTCGCCAGACGCTCCAGCCGCACAGACAAGTCCGCGTAATTGCCCTGGAGATGCCGTACGGATTGCAGCGCGGCGATGTTCGTGTTGATACGCGCCATGATGTCCTCCTTGACAGTCCCGACCCTGTCGGGAGCCCCGGCGCACCGGGACCCGGAATCGCGCGACCCTGCGCAACCCGGTTCGTCATCTGATTCGCGCCGCGGCCGAAAGGCCCGTCCGGCGTCACCAGATGACACGAGCGTCCCGCCCCTCGACCGGCTTCCCCGATGTGGGCAAGCCGGACGTTGGTCCGTCGACGGGTATTCGGACGTTCTTTAGCTATCGAGCAACGATTTGCGGTGGTTCCCCCACCCGCTCGTGGAAATGAGGCGCGCACCCTCTCCTCGTGCCCGCCGCCCGCGGATCACGGCCTGCTGGGAGCCTACTGTCACCGGGAGCCCGGGGAACGCCCTCCCCGCCCCCGCGGCCGACTATGCCAGCAGCGACAGCACGTTCTGCGGCGTTGCGTTCGCGAGCTGCAACACCGACGTCGACGACGACACCAGGATTTGCGCCCGCGTCAGGTTGGACGTCTCCGATGCAAAATCTGCATCACGGATGGCACTCTCAGCCGCGGTGACGTTCTCGAGCGCCACGCCGAGCGCGTTGATCGTGGTCGACAGCGTATCCTTCTGGAACCCGCCCAGACGTCCCCGCATGCTCGCAACCTGATCGATCGCCGCCCGTACGATCCGCTGAGCCGACGCGTAGTTCCTGCTTGACAGATCGTTCGCCAGACCCGACCCCAACGACGCCAGAAAGCCCGTACCCATGCTGCCCAGATGCGCCGTCGAAACCTCGCCGATCCCGATGGACTCCATGCCCGAAAGCCCGACCGTCGGAGAGATCGAGAAGACCGCCCCCCCACCCGTCACTTCGAACGTCGTATTCCCCGTGTTCCCCTCTCCGCCGAACGAGGAGTCGAGCGTCAGATCGACCGAAAGCGCTCCGGACCGGCTCGACACATCCAGACCGCGAACGATCGCGTTCGCCCCGTTGACCGTCACCGTTCCGTTGGCGCCGTAGTCGGTCACCTCAGCCGGCTGCGACGAAAAAGCGGTCAGATTCTCCAGCACCGAGACGGACACGAACCGGTCATCGCCGTACTCGTTACTCTGCAGGAAGAGCTGCGTCGCCCCCGCCCCGACCGCCGACGCCGTCGCGTTCACGCCGGTCAGTTCGGTCGACGCGTTGATCGCCGTCGCCATCTCCGCCGCCGTCGCCCCGGACGCAAAGCTGATGATCTCGGCCCCGAAGTTACCCCGAATCTGCAGCGTGGTCGCCCCGTCGAGGATCGGCTCGCCGCCGCCATCCACCCCCGCCGGATCCATCGTGATCAGCGCCGTTTCCGATGGTGTCAGCACGTCGACATTCACCGTCCGGTACGAACCGGCCGGCACCTTCGCGGCGTTAATCTGCACTCGATCCAGATGCGTCAGCGGGTTCCCCGTCGCTTCGTCGACGTTGATCCCCGACGTCGTGAAGTCCAGGTTCCCGTTCAGAAGCTGCTTGTCCCCGAACGCCGTCGCGTTCGCCAACCGGTTGATCGATTGCAGAATCGAGTCGATCTGCAACTGGTTCGCCGACACCTCGGCTTCGGTCAATCCCGCCTCGTTCGCGGTCTCGTCGATCAGGCTCTCCAGTTCGAGAAGTAGCGCGCTGATCTCCTGGAGCCCCCCCTCAGCCACACTCACGATCGTGTCCGCACGGGCGGCGTTGTCCATCGCCGTGGTGATCGCCCGCATGCTCGAGCGAAGCGTCTCGGACGCAATCAACCCGGCGGGGTCGTCACGTCCCGTGTTGATCCGCAGGCCCGTGCTCAACCGGCCTAGCGCTTGGTTGAGCGAGGCGTTGTTCTGGCCCAACGTCCGGCGAGCAATCAGCGATTCCACGTTTGTATTGATCCGACTCATTGTGTTCGTGCCTCCAAACGCGCCGTCGAAAGCGCGCTACCGTCGATTACACGCAATCAACGAGCGCCAACAGCCCCGTCCTGTACGCAGACCTGTTGGCGTACAGGGTCGGAACTGCCGCAAACGACGCAGCCAGTGCGGTGGCCTTCATGCTCACCAGAGTTTGCCAAAACGCTTCGTCCGTTCAATCGTTCAGTCCTGAAACTAACCGTCCTGCCCACGCCTGACGGCTTCTCCCGCCTCGACGAATTGCCCCCCCGCATAACACCCGAAAAATCGTCGCGCCGATAAACGGCCTTTAGCACATTCGGACCCCACATACGGACGCCCGACTGCACTCCACAACACCGACACACACGATTACCCCCGATAACACTTCCGACCCGATCGCCGCGCCCCGATCGCCCGTTCTTACCGGACAATCCACGCCGGCCCTCGTCGCCACCGGTCCGAATTTTTTTTGTGCGGGATCACCTGTCGTCATCCGGACCCAACAGCGCTCGGACGGAGGATTGGCAGGGCACACCGCTCCAAGCTGCTCGAGAACCGATCCCGTACGCAGGACCGTGGTGCCGTACTACCGACACTGCCTTGCCGCCTCCTCCAGGCGGGCGGGTGGCACCCCCGGCGCGCCGGGACCGGGAACGCAACCCCGGCGATACGATGTCAGCCCCCTAGGGACGGCTGACAACCACGCCGATCTATGGTTCTTATAGGACTCGCACACGAACACCGGACACGAATTCACGAACGACACTCAATGCCACAAACGGACCGGTGTGAAACTTGAGGGGACGCCCAACCTCGCCGCGCCGGGGTCGCAATGAAAACGTGGCGCCACTTCCCCTAATGGAAAAGACCGGCCGCGCACAAACGCGCGACCGATAAGAACTTGTGCATCCATCCCGCCCGATGACGGGCCTACCGCATCGACACCGCGAGCTGCTCTTGAATCGACCGCGCGATCAACGCATACACATCACTGGGAATGACGTCGATCCGCAGCGCGTCCGCCAACTCCTCGATGTCCTTCTCGATCGTCGGAAGCAGTGTCAACAGGCTGCTCACGTCAGCCCCGATGAACGCAACCGCGTCGTTGCACACCGGGCCCACCTCGTCCTGGTCCGGCAGCTCGCACAGCAGCCTCCCGATCTGGTCCGAGGCGTTCAGAATCCGCGCGATCGTGGCGATCTCGCCCTCGCCCGGATTCATCGACTGGTGCATGTTGACCGCCCGCGTGACGTCATCCGGCAGCTTCCAGTGGGACAGAACCATCGCCGAAACCTGACCGTGCGACACTTCCACGGCCTCCAGCTCGTCATCAGCACACAGCTGCGAACCGCGCGGCTTGAATTGCGCCACCAACGACCCATAACCGTCCGGTATCGCCTCGGCCAGAATCGCGATCCCGATGTCAGCCAGCAGCGCCCCGATCGAGGCCTCGTCCCGCCGCCGCGGGAGCACCGTCTCCGCGAGGTGCGACGCAATCACCGACGACGCCACGCTCCGCCGCCAGAAGTACCCCATATCCAGCCCGTTGATCTGTTTCTTCGACATCGCGTCGACCAGATACCGCCCCAATAGCAGCGACCGGGTCCGCTTTGGCCCCAGCAGCGTCAGCGCCTGTTGAAGCGAAACCACCTTGTTGCGCACCCCGAACAGCGCCGAGTTCGCCAGCCGCAGCACCTCGCTCACCGTCCCCGCATCCGCGGACAAGACCTTCACCAGGTCCCGATACTCGAAACCCGGATCTTGCATGATCTCCAGAAACCGCAGGACCACCTGCGGCATCGACGGCACCGCAGCCGACTTCTTGATCGTTTCAAGGACGCTCGCC
>JASFUW010000295.1:0-6536 GCA_050050135.1 Phycisphaerae bacterium | reverse complement strand
CACGCTAGTCGGGGCGGGCGGGGCCGAGGGGGCGATCGACGCCTCGAACGTGCTGAAACCGGCACTCAGCCGCGGTGAGATCCAGTGCATCGGAGCGACCACGCTCGACGAATACCGCAAGTACATCGAGAAGGACACGGCGTTGGAACGCCGCTTCCAGCAGATTATCGTGGAACCGCCGACCAAGGACGAGACCATCCTGATTCTCAAAGGTCTCCGCGACCGGTACGAGGCGCACCATCGGGTCCGCATCACCGACGCGGCGCTGGAGAACGCGGTGGAGTTGTCGGCGCGATACATCGCCCGGGTTCAGCCGGACAAGTCGATCGACGTGATGGACGAAGCCGGGGCACGCGTGCGGTTGAAATCGATGACGAAACCGCCCGATTTGACGGAACTCGAGCGGGAGATGGAAAAGCTGGCGGCGGAGAAGGACGAAGCCGTCAAGAACGCCGACTACGAGCGTGCGGCCCAGATTCGCGATCAGCTCGATTCCGTGAAGCTCAAGAAGCGTCAGCTCCAAAAGGAGTGGCGCGACCGGAGCAAGGAGATCGACGGGGTCGTTGACGACGAGGTCATCGCGGACGTGGTCGCCTCGATGACCGGGATTCCGCTCAAGCGGATGGGTCGTGACGAGGCTGACCGGCTGCTCGGTCTTGAAACCGAGCTGCACAAGCGGATCGTCAGTCAGAACGAAGCTGTCAGTGCGGTGGCACGGGCCGTTCGCCGGAGCCGCAGCGGTTTGAAGGACCCGAATCGCCCGATGGGCAGTTTCGTGTTCGTCGGACCGTCGGGTGTCGGGAAGACGTATCTCGCGAAGTGCCTGGCGGAGTTCATGTTCGGCGATCCCGAGGCGTTGTACGTGCTCGATATGTCCGAATACATGGAGAAGCACAACGTTTCCCGGTTGATCGGGGCCCCGCCCGGGTACGTAGGTTACGAAGAGGGCGGTCAGCTTACCGAGCGCATCCGCCGTCGCCCATACTCGGTGATTCTTCTCGACGAGATCGAAAAGGCGCATCCCGACGTCTTCAACATGCTCCTGCAGATCATGGAGGAAGGGCGTTTGACCGATTCGTTCGGGCGGCACGTGGACTTCAAGAACGTTATCCTGATCATGACAAGCAACGTGGGGGCACACCGCATCACGCACCAGGACGAGTTCGGCTTCGGGCGACGAGACGAAGAAGTCTCGTACGAGAAGATGAAGGAGATACTCAAGACGGAATTGGAGGACCATTTCCGTCCCGAGTTTCTGAACCGATTGGACGAGATGATCGTCTTCAGGAAACTCACGCACGAGAACCTGATCGCCATCGTCGATCTGGAGCTGGCCAAGCTCGCGGACCGGATGAGCGGCAAGGGCATCGATCTGGAGGTCACGCAGGTCGCGAAGGACTTCCTGATCGAGCACGGAACCGACGAGAAGTTCGGGGCCCGCCCGCTGCGCCGCGCGATCGAGCAATACCTGGAGGACAACCTCTCGGAATCGATGTTGCGTGGTGAGTTCACCGGCAAGAACAAGGTGATCGTCGGTGTCAAGGAACCGACACCGGGAGATGATCGACCGGCGCTTTCGCTGGAAGGTGTCGTGGTCGAGGTCCCGCAGGAGGCCGACGCGCCGGAAGCCGTCGGCGCAGGGCACTCCGAGGAAACGTAGCCGTGTGCTGCCGTTGGGGCCTGCCGAGTCGGGGCCGCGCGTAGAACCGAAGCCGGTGTTCGTTTTTTGAGCCCCTACCGACTTCTCGATGGCGGTTCTGCGCGTCTGACGCTGGATGGGCGGCAGCATTTGGGCATGTCACGCTGTAGGCGAGGGATGCGCTCCGCGCCAGAGTCCCTGCACGTCGTCGGTTGGGTACCCCGGTCACGCACAAGTCGCGAGCTGGCCAGTTCGCGGCCACGTTCAGCCGTTCCGCACCCCCGAGTTCGGGACCGTAAAGCTACTGCTCTTTTTTGATAGACTATTGACGCGGAACACGGACGATATTGGAGTCCGGGAATACAAGTTCACGGACTCGGTGCCGGTCCTCACGTTCAGCCGGCACGAGCGGGTCCTTGGGAGACCACATTATGAGAGCGCTCTACCTCGCACCGCCGCTTGTCGTATGTGTCGCGTGCCTCATGGCGTCGGGGGAGCGGCAGACTGGACCGGATCGGGTCCGAACAACAGGGGCAGAAACGGAGACAGACGGAGGTGTCGCGTCTTCCGAGACGTTGGACCTGCAACCTATCCCCAGTTTCCCGCGCGTAGCCACTTTCTTCGGGGAGGCACGACTTAAGCTGCATGATGCGGACACCTGGACACTTTCACTTGGGGTATTGGAAGACGTAGTCGACTTCCCGGCGACCCTGGTCAAGGGCCATCTGGCGCGTGGGGACATACTGTCGGGGAACGCTCAGATCTCTCTAGACGAGGGATCTCTGGAGCTTTTGGTCGAAGCAGATCCGGAAGCTACGGTCCTTGAAAGAATCGTGCTGAGGTTGGACGAAAATGAAGCGGAAATGGTGGCCGTTTACCTCGATGAGGGGCGAGACGAGACGATCAAGCGCGACGGCTGCCCCAGCCCCATGTGCTCGCCAGGCTGTTGCTGTTATCAGGTCTGCGTAGCCTGCTGTGAGGCAGGCGAGCATCCTTGGTGCGACTGCCCCTCCGAGAGGTGTTACTGCAAGGGCTCAACGGAGTAGATCTCACAACCACGCTTGGGCGGCTAAACTTGCGCCGTGATTTGGCAAGCCTACGTGCGAATGGTTGACGATCATTTAGGCCGTTCGCTGCATCGGGAACGGCGGGTGCATCGGCGAGGCGGGTGCGTTGACTGTAGCAAAGGGGTCGGACTCTGCCTGTGCGCCGGCCTCGTGTGAAGGCTTCACTTGATTCGTCTCCGCCTCGGGCGACCGCCGGCTCGACTAAGGCAACGTTCGATAGAGCAAACTTGGCGAACCGCGCCGAGCGCTCATGTGATCCGTGGAGGGCGTGCCGTTCTCTGTGGGGCGTACCCACCACCCTGTGCATGGGGGGGCGCTTCAAACCAGACCACCGACCGGATGTGCGGTCTTACGCCGTCAGCCGCGCCCAGCCTCGCGGTCTGAAGTCGACCTTTCCGCCGGCCAAGAATAAGAGAGTCCGGACCACGACGCCCCAAGTCGAGATGGTGGGTATCGCACCGGTGGGCGGCTGACTGTAGTCGCCCGGCGCTCGAGTTCGTCCACCGTGTCGCACACAGCCTCCCAATACGTGCGCCGGACGATCGGGTGTGGGGGCCGGTACGATGGCCAATGACAACGGCGTGGCGGTGCCGAACGCGAGTTGTCGCCGACGTTACGGTCGGTCGCGCTGACGCGATGGAGTCGATGCAGCCGGGTGTTGCGGAGCCGAGGGTCGGGAACGGTCCGCTCCAGCCGCGGTCCGACCAGGCGACCGCCCAACTCTGTGAAGCCTCGCTCATAGCCGACATCGCCGTCGGATTTCCGGCACCGGGGAAAGTAGGCTCACTACGCTTCCGAGCCCCGCGGAGCGTTCCCAGCATGGTACGCGGACCGGATGGCCACACCCCAATCAGCGCTTTCGGCTGTCCAAAGTTGTGAACCAAGCTGGCGCGAGTCGGCCGTCTGTGGATAAGCCTGCGCGGTTGTCGAAAACGAACGTGGTGGATACAATCGGCAGGCGGCCGATGGTTGCGTCGGATTCGCCGGTGCGGGCCGGGCGCCGGCGCTTGCCGGCGACGAAGTGAGGTGACCCGGTAGTGGTTCAAACTCGCTTTCACGATCATGGGGTGGGCAGGCGCTTGCGTCGGGCGTCGGTGCTTTGCGGTGTCTTGTCGCTCATGCTGCCGAGCCACCGTTCCCACGCCCACGTCGAAGTCAACGTGACACGGGTCGGTTTCCCCACGCTACAGCTCGGTCAGGTTGTCCGGAGCGGAGCGTGGGTGCCTGTGATCGTGGATCTTTCGCTGGTGAACCAGCACAGCTTCGACGGCACGGTTCGCGTCAGCCAGTTCGACAACGACGGTGACCAATGTTACGACGCGGTCGGTGTGCACCTTCTGGAGGGGGCACGCGAATCGCAGCGCGTGTTCCTTTACATTCCCGCCAACACCTCGCGGAATCAAGGTCGCTTCCTCGTCGAGGTCTTCGACGAGGAGGGGGAGATCGTTCGCGTCGTTTGCCAGGGTGCGCTGACACTCCAGGCGTCGGGGACCGAACGTCCTTCGGTCATCACGGACGATGATGTACTGATCCTGTCGATTTCCACGGGCGCGATCGGTCGCGTTCAGGATCTGGTGGGGCTCGACCAGCGCGACATTTTCGAACGGACCGTGCACGTCGCCCACATGAGCCCGACGGATCTCCCGGAACTGTGGCTCGGGCTCGAGGTGGTGGATTACATCGTATGGGAGAACGCACGCCCTGAAGCGTTGACACCGCGTCAGACCGAAGCTTTGCTGTCGTGGGTTCGTCGTGGTGGTACGTTACTCATCGCGGCTGCCCAATCCGCGGCTTCGCTACGACTCTCGGAGCCGATCCGTAGGGTGCTTCCGGCGGAGCTCGGCGATCTGGCGGTCGTCGAGGACCTTCCGCAAGTGCGCCGCCGGCTGTTGGGTGTCGTCCAGGGGGACGATCC
This sequence comes from Phycisphaerae bacterium, assembly GCA_050050135.1. Taxonomy (GTDB): domain Bacteria; phylum Planctomycetota; class Phycisphaerae; order UBA1845; family UBA1845. The sequence continues at coordinate 1,915 of JASFUW010000295.1, read as the reverse complement.
GGGGTTTCCGGAGCCGGTCCAGATCGTCGGGTGCACGCTGCGCCCGGACGCTCGCAGAGTCCCGGACCGCTCACTGCACACGTCGAACCTGATCTCGCGCCGCCGTGAGGGTCGCGGGTCTGTCATCTTTTGCGGAGTCACGTTAAACGATCTTTTCAGCGGAACCGGGCAGTCGTCGGAGTTTTTCCGGAAGGTGTTTTACCTGAACCTGCTCGAGAACCCGGAGGTGGGCAGACCGAACCCCGTACCGTTGTTCTCCCAGGTTGTCAGCGCCGTCGCGTTCAGCACGTCAGCCAGTCTCTATCTCGCGATCGCCGGCGTGTTCTCTGTGGGGTATGTAGTGGCGGCCACGATGGGGACCTGGTCACTGGTTTCCGCGAAGCGGTGGCGGCAACATGCCTGGAGTGCATTTGCCGTCGTGGCCATCGCCGCGAGCGTGCTTGCGTTCTTCGCGGTAAACGTGGTTCGAGGTGGGTTTACCGACACCGTACACCAGATTTCCGTCGTCGACCTCGACGCGGGCAAGACGTATGGGTACGCGACCGCGTTTTTCGGGGTGAAGTCCGGGACCGACAAGCGTGTGGACCTGTGGCTTCCTGAGAACCCGGCGGAAGCGACGGAGCCGGAGGTAACCGGTTGTTTCCTGCGCCCACTGCCGAGCGGGGCTCGCACCGCGGAGGCGATCACCAGCTTCGCCGACCCGACGGAATACCGCCTGGTGCCGGGGAGCGCGCAGATCGAGGATGTCCGTATCCGCGGGACGCTCAAGCAGTTCGGTGGGCGATGGGAGGGCTTTGTGCAGGGGGCGGTCGATGCCGAGGTCTCGGTGCGGGGACGTACGCTGCTGGCGGGCAGCTACATCGTGAACAACCTCGGGGTAGACCTTACCGACTGTTACCTTCTTCAGTCTACGGCCGATCTGGAGCAGGGGATGGGTCTGCGGAGTCGAGCGATGTATGCGTTCCCGATCGGCGACGTACCCGCGGATGGGGAGCGCACGGAACTGGTCGACCGGTGCTATAGGCTCGCGCCGAACGAAACTACAGCTCAATTCCTGGAGCGATCCACCCTCGCGAAGGCGCAAACGGCGTGGGGATCGGCGTTCAGGAGCGTGGTCGCCAACCTCGGTTACGGTTCGGGTTCGGAGGCCGCGACGGCGGTCGGGCAGGAGCAGACCGCGCTACTGCTGATGTCCACGGTCGGCGATTTCGACCCGGCACAAGACACGAACCTCGCCGGTCACTTTCTGGGTTATGCCAGTTGGTCGCGTGAGTGCCTGCGTCAGCTCGACCTTCGCGAGGAGCTCGCCCGGGACAGCCTGGTGCTGATCGGATTCGCCGCTGATCCCGGTCCGGTGCGGCTGTTCCGTCGGACCGGCGATGCGGCGTTTCGCCCCCTGGAACCGGACGTAGACGCTTCGTGGACGATGTACAGAATCCGAATCCCGACTACAGTGCTCCGCGGGCCCAGCGAGCTGGATGACGAGCAGAGGGACGAGTTCGACGAAGCGGCTGAAGTCGGCCGTTCCCGCGGATCATAGCGACAGTGTGAGACGACATTCTTGATCGTACAGACCATCAACCTGACGAAGCGCTATGGAAAGCTGGTGGCACTGAACAACCTCCACCTGGAGATTGAGGAGGGCGAGTGCTTCGGTTACATCGGCCCGAACGGTGCGGGGAAGACCACCACGATCAAGATTCTGGCTACACTGCTGCAACCGACGTGGGGTGAGGCGCGGGTGTGCGGGCACGTTGTGGGATATGAGTCCCGGAAGATACGACCGCTCATCGGATATGTCCCCGACTTCTTCGGCGCGTACGAAGACATGGTGGTGCAGGAGTACCTGGAATTCTTCGCCAGCGCCTACAACATCACGGGGAAGCAGCGCGACCGGGTGGTCTCAGACGTTCTG
>JASFUW010000294.1:0-6546 GCA_050050135.1 Phycisphaerae bacterium | reverse complement strand
CCACTGACCGGTGGGTTGGCTGGTCAGTCCTCCGGCGAGTTGGCCGTTGCGGCGGGCGATGCGGATGTTGTCGACGCCTTCGCGCTGAATCCAGTCGTCGCGATCGACCGCCGGAAAAAAGAGCGCGTCGCTTATGCACCGGGTGAATGCTTTGACCTCGGCGTCGTCCGCCGGCCGTTCGATGGAGAAAGCTTCGCCGCTGGTCATCAGAAGGACCTTACCCGATGGCGGACCCCACCCCGACCGAGGACCGCCACTTCCGTCGGTCGACCGGTTCGGAGCATACCTCGTAGCGTGTGCGGTGCCAAACCGAGTGCGCTCGGCGGGCGCTTCGACACGACCCTCCTGCGGCATACCGCGCCTGCGGGAACTTGACGAATCGGGCGTTTTCCGGTATGCTTCGCGTCCGGTTGTCCGCGTATTCGACTATCCACGCAAACGGGGCCGATCGGTTGACACGGTACGATGAAGGCGGTTTCGACCGGTGCGTACGTGGCGCGGGCTGAACCCGTCGCAGAACTGGTGCTTTAGTGCACGAGCGGTCAGTCCGACATCATTGTGGCCTGTTCGGGGTCTGGGGGCACGAGGACGCGGTCTACCTGACCCATCTCGGGCTCTACGCACTGCAACATAGGGGGCAGGAATCCGCGGGGATCGTGTCGAGCAACGGTGAGCGGCTCCGAAGGTACGCGAAACTCGGGCTGGTCAGCCAGGTCTTCAACCAACGCACCTTGGAGAGCATCCGCGGACACCACGCCATCGGGCATGTCCGGTATTCGACGACAGGCGCGACCACCGAGGGCAACTCCCAACCGCTCATGTTCAGCTACGCAGGCGGGCATGTCGCGGTGGCCCACAACGGGAACCTGATCAACGCCACGCTCCTGCGGCAGAAGTACGAGACGACCGGACATATCTTCCAGACCACCAGCGACACGGAGGTGATCATCCACCTGCTGGCGGACCCGTCACACCAGAGTCGAACACACCCGCTGGACCACGTGCTGATGCACCTTCAGGGAGCGTACTCGCTGCTCATGCTGTTCGCGGACCGCATGATCGCGGTGCGCGACCCGCTGGGCTTTCGTCCGCTGTGTCTGGGCAAGACGCGCGAGGGTGCCAATGTCGTGGCATCGGAGACGAAGGCCTTCGACATGATCGACGCCGTGTACGAGCGCGACGTCCAGCCCGGCGAGATCGTCACGATCAGCGACGAAGGGGTGTCGAGCCGGAAATTCGGCTCGGAGGGGCCAAAACGCGGAGCGGCGTGCATCTTCGAGCAGGTTTACTTCGCCGATCCGTCCAGCTCGGTCTTCGGCGAGAACGTGCATCTGGTGCGGGCGGCGATGGGGCGGCAACTGGCGCGGGAAGCGCCGGTCGAAGGGGACCTGACGGTTCCGGTCCCGACCTGTGCGCAGTGTGCGGCTACGGGATACGCGTTGGAGAGCGGTGTTCCCTATGGGCGGGCGTTTACGACAAGCCACTACTCCGGGCGGTCGTTCATCCTGCCGACGCAGACCGGGCGGGACATGGCCGTCAAGATGAAGCTGAACGTGATCCGCGAGGCGATCGCCGGGAAGCGGCTGATCGTGGTCGAGGACTCGATCGTGCGCGGAACGACGACGCGCGGGAAGATCGGGGCGCTGCGTGCGGCGGGTGCGAAAGAGATTCACCTGCGCGTGGCCAGCCCGCCGATTCGACACCCCTGCTACTTCGGGATCGACTTTCCGGACCCGAAAAAACTGGTCACGCACGGCCGCGAGGTGAAGGACATCGAGCGGTACCTCGAGGTCGATTCGCTGCACTACCTCTCGCACGAGGGGATGCTGTCTTGCGTGAAGATGGCCACGGACCAGTATTGCACGGCGTGCTTCTCGGGCGACTACCCGATGGACGTGACCGAACCGGTCGAGAAGTTCGGCATGGAACGCGGCCAGCTTCGGATGTTTACTTAACAACCGTCTGAACGTCGAAGCGCCCATTACCAACCGCACCCGTCCTTATCCGAACCGCGCCCGTCCTTATCCGAGCCGCGGGCTTCAGCCCGCGCGGACTCCCCGTTCCTCCGCGTAGGGTCCGCCGTGCGGACCAACACCGCACCCGCCGAACGCGACCAAGGGCAAACCGCACCCGCCCTTATCCCAACCGCGCCCGTCAGGACGCGGAAATGTGGTAGCAATGAAGCGACCGACCGACGAAGGGCAAAAAGAACGGCAGAAAACCACTCCGGAAAGCTGTAGCGCGGGCTTCACCCGCCGGCGGGTGGAACCCGCCCTACAAGTGACACGCGAACGTCACCGAATGAACTTACGGGCGAACGAGACGGTAAACACCGCCATCAGAAACAATCCGGTCAAACCCTCGAGACCTGCCACCCACCGTAACCAACCGAGCGGGGCATAGTCGCCGTAACCGATCGTGGTGAAGGTGATGATCGAAAAATACCAGGGGTTGAAGTTGGTCTCACGTTCGGTCGTGACCGGCGTGGCTTCAGCGTCGAGGCCGATGGGTGTCATGTAGTAGTTGCGGATGGTCTCGGGCCCGGCGGAAGCGTAATAGATCAAACCGAAGCCCAGGATCACGAGCAGGATGCTGATGATCGTGCGGTGCGTGTAAATGCCGTAGCCCCAGCACCATTTGAGAAAGAACCAGTCGGCGAACCGCTTCGGCCAGCGCCAGTCCGACGCCCGGCGGCGGAGGTCCATGTATTTGTAGTGACAGCGGTCCTCTTCTTCGTCGGTGCTCGGAAGCGTGCGGAAGTTGTCGCGGAGCATGTTGTACTGCGCCGCGGCGGATTTGAGCTTTTCCTTTTCCTTCGAGTCTTCACCCTCGATGAGCTTCTTGCCCCGCCGGCCGATTTGGTCGATGGTGAGTTCGATCTTCCCACCCGGGCGCAAGTCAATGTCCTGAAAGCTGACGCGAGAACCAAGTTCGAACCTGATTCCATCCAAATCAAGGCCCCCGCTGATTCGTGACATGAAGAATGTCATAGCGGTGCAGACGTTTGCTCGTGCGAACGACACTCTCTGTTGGAATGCGACAAGTGGGAACATCGCGACTCCGCTGAATGTGACGCTGTCGAAGGACGCGGGCCCAGAAAATGCCGCCTTTCCGAATAACGCCTGTTGCGCAAACTTGGCATCGATAAAAGCAACGTCGTGCGCGAACTCGGCGCCTAGAAACCGTGCTGCGGCTGAAAACTGACACGATCCAAAGTCACACCCGCGCCCGAATCCGGTGTGCCCGAAATCGGCTTCGCTCTTGAATACTGCCCCCAGGAACCGTGTTCCCACGGCAAACTGCGCGCCAGAGAAGTCGCAGCCCAAGGTGAACGTGACTCCAGTGAAGTCTGCGTACCCGGCAAACTGCGCTCCGCTAAAGTCGATACCTCGCGCGCCGTCATCCGGTACTGTTTTTAGTGGGCCGCTCTCGGAAACGTCATCGAACACCGAATTACTGAAATCGATCGGAACGCGAACGCTTAGATCGCTGCAAGCGGATTTCGCAATGCGAGACCAATAGCAATGAACGCCCCGATTGCTGTGTGATACATCTTCCCCAGGCGAACGCATTTGCACCCCCTCGACCAACGCCCGAATATCTGGGATGTCGGCGCGGTAGAGCCACGCGCCGTTCAGGACGGCTTCGACGGCTTCTTCGGTTGTGATGGGGATGTGCTCGACCTGGTCGTCCATGGGTGGGCAGCTTGGGCGGGGCGCTGCGAGATGTCAACCGGTAGCAAAGCGACGAAGCGACGGAGCCAGCAAACGGCGGAGGGGACGGTCAGCCCCGGTAAGGGGCGGGACAATTCTAGCCCATCGCGTCAGCGATGGGGTACGCCGCGGCCACAATCCCCATAGCCCTGCAAAGGGCGGCACAACGGAACGGCGGTGATCGCAACGGCAAAACACACCGTGCCACGGCGTGACGCGCGGGTCTTGCGCCCGCCTGTCCTGTATCGCCCCACGGGAGGGGGCATTCGCTCGGCTCACCGGACGTATCACCCCGGCTTACGCCGCGGCCTGACGATGTCCCGCCCCCCGGCCGGACAGCCCGTCTTGAGCTTTCGACAAAAAGACCCTTGACAACGCGTCCAGAGACAATCGATAATCCTCTGGATATGTCCACATATCCAGGGGAAAGCAGGCAATTTGCGCCCGCCGGCGAACCGAGCCAAGTGTCCCGTGGCGGTCGCAGCGACAACGAGTATGATCCCCGACTGGATCATGACGACACATATGCGCACACGCCGCTGAAAGGTGACACCCTCGTAATCGGCGATTGGGTGGTCGACGAGCATTGGCGGACCGGCATTCATCGGTCCGAGACCGCGAGCCGCACCGGAGATCATCACCTTCGTTCCCTTCACGGCGTCTACTCCTCGGTGATCTCGCTCGGCGGCGCCGGCCACCTGGCCGCACTCCTGCATGAGACTCGAATTGACGAGGACAGCCCTTTCAACGTAATCGGTGTCGGGCTCTGGAACCTCTTTGACACGGAAACGCTCCGGCGGTTGTTCCACACCAACTGGCTTGCGCAGGTCACGCCTTACCGCCTTTCCGCGTTCCACGAAAACGGTCGTAGAGACGTCGATGTGCCCCAACTTGACAAGCTACCACAGCTCATGAATATCGCCAAGGCCTTGAAAGAATCGGATGCAGTCAAAAAGCTGCGGCAACAATATGAGCTGGATGGGCGAGCGCGCAAACGGACCATCGCCGAAGCTGAACGCGAAGAATCCAAGGACATCCCGGAACTGCAGTTCTTCGATTGGCACGGGACGAACAGAGTCATCCGCCTCTTCCAGGAAACGCGCGGAACGCTTAGGCAAATCAGCCGGCTCGACTGGCATCTCGCGGTACCGCACATGGGCGACCCTAACAGCCGGACCGAGTGGATCACCGAAGAGAAGACGGTGAACGAGTTCAGCAAGCTGCTAGTGAGAACTGTGGGCTCGAACAACAAGGAGGACGGGCCACCTGAGAAGATCAAACGAGTCGTCATCGGGGACTTGGTCAAGGGCGTAATCTCCAGACCCGTGATCGAAGAGTTGGTGAAGCTCTATCCCCGAGCCGACTGGTATGTGTCCACCAAAAACCATGCGCCCGACTGGCTGCCTCTGCTAAACCCGTTGAAGGGCCGAGTCAAACACGTCCTCTTCCATGAAGCGGCAGCCCGAGCCGCAATCCGCAATCATCAGGTTGACCAGTGGTTCACCCCAAAGACAAACCGCCTCACCCAGAGTGCCATGCGCTTCCTCGACAACGTTCATAAGGAGACCGCGGCTGCGCTAGTCGTCGTTACCACCGAAGGTTGGGCCGTTGCTGCGCGCCTCGAGCAGAAGGCGACAGGAACTGATCGGCCGAGCAACTCTGACAAGGCGTGGGCATGCGTACAAGCGGACGAAGGTTCCGACCACGGCTCTCGCGACGGACCGTTTTCGCTGCCGCTCTCCGCCGCGCTAATGGCCGCAGACGCCTACGTCGCAGCGGCACCCGAGGACTGGGACAAAGACCTGCTTCACGCGGCGCATCGACTCGCGTGTGCTCGCGTGGTAAGCGAAATGGACCGCTTCCGGCACCCGAACAAAGATGTCGATCTTTCCTTCGTCTTCAGTAAGCGCCCCGCGGAAGCAATACAGCCGGGTGCGACGACCGACGCAACCCAACCGAGTCCGGCGGGCACGTCTCCCAAGAAACCGGACGAGAAAACGCCGGACACGGCGGCCAGTGAGCCAGTGCACTCCGGCAACTGGAAGGAGGAAGTTTGGAAAGACGAAGAGGACAAATGGAAGCAAGCCCAGGAGGAGTTGTGCTGCGTTGACACCGGCGAGGACCGGTGTATTGAACTCTGGCGCTCCTACACCACGCTCGACAAGTACGTCTGCCTCGTTCCTCCGCGCAAGACCCACATTCAGCGTGTGCTGCGGCGAATGCGCGATTTTGGACGAAGACAACAGGAGGATCGCAAGTCGCTGAGCTTTATGTTCATCTCGAAGCCCGGAAACGGAAAAACGTACCTTGTTGAGCGCCTCGCCGACGCGGTAGGAATGACCCTGCTCGAATTCGACATCTCTCAGATGACGCGCAGCGAGGACATTCTGGACTGTTTTGACACGGTTGTAACGCGACAAGCGACCTCGGAAAAAGACATCATCGCGTTCGTTGACGAAATCAACACGAAGATCAATGCGCAACATGTGTATTCCGCTTTCTTGGGCCCGCTGGAATCCGGGAAGTACGTGCGCGGTGGAAGGACCTTTTCTATCAAGCCTTGCGTCTGGGTCTTCGCCGGCACCGATTTACCCACCGGAAACGGCGACGGGGCGCATCAAGACAAGGGTTCGGACTTCGAATCACGCCTCACCTTGCGGCCGATCCGACTGGACGGCGACCGCCACCCTCTCCAAAAAGCAGAGAACGTCTATCTCGGCGCCGCATTGATCAAGGCGACCTTCCCTGACGTTCGACAAGTCTCCGAGCGAGTCCTGAAGTTGTTCTACGAACTGGACGCCGACGTGTCATTGAGAGAGATCCGCCACCTGGT
>JASFUW010000293.1:0-6547 GCA_050050135.1 Phycisphaerae bacterium | reverse complement strand
TTGTGACGCGGGGAGCGAGCAGGTCGGTGAGGCCGCCGGTGCCGGCTCCGATCTCGAGGACGTGGTCGTGTGGATCGAGCTGGGCGGTGTCGACGAGTCGTCGCATCAGGTTTCCGTCGATCAGAAAGTGTTGACCGAGCGGTTTTCGCGGGTGCGTGCCGGCTTCGTCGAGGATGGACTGTATCTCGCGCTTGGTCTGGACGTGGGGGACGCCCTCGGCGAGGTGCGGTTCGTGTTGTTCGTGGCCAGTCGACACGACAATCGGTAGTATATCGGCTGACGGTGGTCGGCGGCATCTTGTCGATCCCCCACTCCCGACGAGTCGGGATCTGCGACCTTGGCTCCGGGAAGAACGGGGCACCGGCGGACGGTGATCGGCACGGTCTTGTCCGTCCCCCACCCTTCGCTCTGCGAAGGATGGGGCACCTACGCATCGAGGAATGGGAGCTTGTCATGCGTTCCTATGAGGTTCTGAAACGAGCGGCTGACGGGATCGGGGTCAAGGCGTTGGCGGCCGAGCTTCGTCTGTCGCCGGCGCTGGTGTACAAGTGGTGCCAGGGATGGGACCCGGAGGACCCGGACGCGAGCGGTGCGCGGAACCCGCTGGATCGGGTCGCGGACATCGTCAAGCACACGGGCGACAAGGACGTGGTGAACTGGTTGTGCCATGAGGCGGGCGGGTTTCTTGCGCTGAACCATCCGGTCGAACCGCCGCCGGACGTGAGCGGCGAGCTGCTGGGGAACACGCAACGGCTTGTCCGAGAGTTCAGCCAGCTACTGCTCGCGGTCACGAAGTCGATCGAGGACGACGGCGAGATCGACCCGACAGAGGCCGACCGCATTCGCGATGCGTGGGAGGCGTTCAAGACGACGGTCGAGACGTTTACGGTGGCGTGCGAACGGGGCTTATTCCGCGACAATCCCACCATCGAATAGTGCCGTAACGCCACCGTTCAGGGGCGGCTACGTCGGTCGAAAGTGCATACACGCGCTGGCAAAGCGCCGGCGCAGGACGAGCGTGCCGGCGGCGAGGATTAGCAGGACCCACGCAAGCATAGCCCAGGCGGATGTGGCAGGGATATCCGCGTCGCATTCATCCGGTATTCCGTTTTCGTTTTCGTCGGCGACTGAGGGGACATACAACTGCACGTCTACGGTGATGAACGTATCAAGGTCGCACCCGTTGGGATCGACTTCGACGGTCGCGACCATATTGATCTCGGCGTCGCCGCCGTTTACGGCGTTGTTGAACGTGGCCACGGGGACGATGAGTCGGGTTTCGTCGGAGCCGGTCTCGGGGCAGTCGCTGCCGTCGGGACCGAAGACGGTCCCCACGGGTACGCCGTTGATGTCGATGGCGATATGATCGGGCCCGCCGCCGAGGTTCGCGTACGCAGTGAAGTCGAGGACCGCATCCGCGAGCGTAACCGGGGCTGACAGGATCGTATAGCTCTGTGGCGACCCGGCCCCGATCGGTGACAACTGGCCCGAGCTGTAGAGGGCCGGCGTGACCACCTCACACTCGTCCAGACTGCCATTGTCGTTGCACTCTGGATCGCAGTTCTCGGTGCAGAAGAATGGACCGCCGGGGGCCTGGCTGTTGACGTCGATCTCACACTCGTCGGGGATGTAGTTGTTGTTGCAGTCTTCGCTGGTCCCGCTCGTGATATCGAGAGTGTCGCTGATGGTGTTCAGGTTGCAGTCCTGAATGGTACCACCGAAAGCGACCGTGAAATCGTCGCCGAAGATGAACTTCTGGTCGCCGATGGTGCCCTCTGTCTCGCGGAAGTCGAAGACGGAGAAGCCGACCGGCTGAATGACGCCGAAGAACTGGGGTTGGCCGCCGAGGGCGTTTGCATCTCCGAAGTCAGCCGGGTTCTGCTCGTCGCCGTCGAGGAAGATAGCGATGCCCGCGACCGGCGTGTTTGTGTCAACCCAGCCGCCGATGGCGACGAGCGGCTGATCGCCCGTGCCGCGCCAGCCCTCGGTGATGCCGTTTTCGTAATCGCCGTGCGGGAGTGAGTAAAAACCCCAGTTCCCGCTGTGGGCTGCACCTTGGCTGGTGGTTACCTCGTTGTTGGGGCTACTCGATACCCAGGTTATGCCGAGGTTGCTGACGCTTGGGGCTGTATTCTGGCCGCTAACACCGGAGCGGACCGAGCCCCAGACGCCGTCGTCCTCGAAACCTTCCTGGATCCCGGTGTAGCCCTGCGCGCCGAGTGCGTTCAGGAAAGCGGTTTCGTCGATGTAGGTCTGAATCTGCCCTAGCGCTGCCGACGTCGAGGCCAAAGCCAATGCGCACGATGCCACGATCCAAGTTGCAGGCCGCATACTGGTTCCCCTTCAGTATTGCGTCGGTCGGTCCGCCAGCGATGGCCGGCCCTTGGATTGATGATAGCAAGTTGTGACCGGCGATTGCAAGCGTCCTTCCGGCGCCGTCGGCACCGGACTGGCGGGATGAGGGCCGGACGCGGGCGGCTGTTGAGGCGTGCGGGTCAGGTGTTAGCGGGTGGCGGCGGCTAGGGTTTCGGCGGTGGTGCCTTCGGGGAGCGGTTTGCTGAAGCGGCACTTGGGGTACTTGCTGCAACCGAGGAACTGGCCGGTGCGGCCGGTGCGGATGACCATCGTTTCGCCGCACTCGTCGCAGCGGACGTCGGTGGGGATGGGCTTGGGGCGGTCGGGGGTGGGGACCTCGACGGCGGCGCGCTTCTTGGCTTCGCCGCGGAGGTTGGCGGCGAAGGAGCACTTGGGATAGCCGGTGCACCCGAAGTATGGGCCGAATCGTCCGGTCTTGATCGCGACCTCGCTGCCACAGTCGGGGCAGGTGAGGGATTCCTCGGGCCAGGTTTCCACGACGGGTCTGCCGGTTCGGGTCCAGGCGAATCCGGGGGGCGGCGGGCCGAGTGCTTCGAGATCGACCTTTCCGCCCTTGGTTTTGGCTTTTGAAGCCGTCTTGGTGGCGCCGTTGCGCCCGTTGTTGTTCTCGGGCGGCGGGTCGGGAATCTTGCCCGCGGCTTCGAGCTCGCGCAGGTGGTCGATCTTCTCTTTGGGCATGGCGTTCTTGCAGCGGGGGAAACCGGAACAGCTCAAGAACGGGCCGCGCCGGCTCTTGCGAATCACCATGCGTCGACCGCACTTGTCGCAGCGGACGCCTGCGTCTTCGGGCTTGGGCTTCTCGACGTAGACGCCGGGCGGCAAGGGCTTGGTGCCCTTGCACTTCGGGTAGGTGCTGCAACCCAAAAACGACCGGCCGCGGGCGAACTTGACCACCATCGGAGACTGACACTCTTCGCAGTTTTCCTTGATGTCCTCGGCCTTGACCTTCTTGAGGGGCACGCCGTTTTCGTCGCAGGGCTTGGTGTTCGAGCAGTCGGGGTATCCGGTGCATCCGAGGAAGGGGCCCAGGCGACTCTTGCGGAGAATCATCTGTTTGCCGCAGAGCTCGCAGGGTTCGTCCGCGACGACGTCGTCGACGGGCTTGCCGTCTTTGTCGACGTTGCGTGATACGGTGCACTCGGGATAGCCGCTGCACGAGAGGAACCGACCGTTGCGACCGATGCGGTAGACCATTTCGCGATCGCACTCGGGGCAGTTGTAGTCGCTGGGTTCTGCGCGGGCGGGCTGCATCTCGACGCGGGCTTTTTCGAGGGCGTCCTTGAACGGTCCGTAGAACTCGTCGAGCACATGAATCCAATCGAGGTGGGCTTCCTCGATCTTGTCGAGCTCCTCCTCCATATAAGAGGTGAATTTGATGTCGAGCACTTTGGGGAAGTGCTCGATGAGCTTTTCGGTGACGATTTCGCCGCGGGCCGTGGGGTGCAGGCGTTTGTCGACCAGTTCGACGTATCCGCGGTCCTGAACGGTCTGGATGATTGCGGCGTAGGTGCTTGGCCTGCCAATTCCTTCCGTTTCGAGCTTTCTGACGAGTGAGGCTTCGGTGTAGCGCGGGGGCGGCGAGGTGTATTGCTGTTTGGGCTCGAGGTCGAGCAGCCCGACGCGTTTGCCGGGGTCGATGGCGGGCAGGATCGTGTCGCCGTTTTCGGGGACGCCCATGACCCTCATGAAGCCGTCAAAGATGATGCGTCGCCCGCCGGTCTTGAAAATCGCCTCGCCGTGTGGGGTGTCGGCGGCGATGAGTATGGTCGTGTTCTCCCACTTCGCGGGTGCCATCTGGCAAGCCACGAACCGCCGCCAGATGAGGTCGTAGAGCTTGAACTGGTCGCTCGACAGGTGCTTTTTGAGGGCGGCGGGGACACGTGAAACGTCAGCCGGTCGAATTGCCTCGTGAGCTTCCTGTGCGCGTTTTACGCTTCTGTAGGTGTGTGGTTTCTCGGGCAGGTAGCCGTCACCGTGCTCACGACGGACGAAGTCGCGGGCGGCGTCGACGGAGTCCTTGCTGAGGTTGGTGGAGTCGGTCCGCATGTAGGTGATGAGGCCGACGGTTCCTTCGGGATCGCCCACGTCCACGCCCTCATAGAGCTGCTGGGCCACCCGCATGGTGCGCGAAGGGGCGAACCCGAGGGTGGTCGAAGCGGTCTGTTGGAGCGAGGCGGTGGTGAACGGCGGATTCGGCCTTGACGTCGTTCTGCGCGTCTGCACGTCGCGGATGACGAAAGGCGGAGCGATGGTCGGGTCGGTCCGTCCGACGAGGGTGACGGTCTTGAGGCCCTTGTCGGCGTAGGGCTCGAAGTCGCCTTCGTCGACCTGCTCGGTGACGAAGCCGAGCGCTTCGGCTACTGCGGTGGCATCGGTGACGTTCGTCGGGCGGAAGTCTTCGCCGGCGAGCTTGGTGAGCTCGGCGTATAAGCACTCGTTGGTGGAGAGCCAAGCGTTCCGTTGCTTGACCGAGCGGCCGTTCTGGCCTTGGTCGGCGTCGGCGTGGAACGCCCGCCACGCCTCCGCCAGGGCCGTTGCCTTTTGGGCGTCCACGGAGAAGCAGCCGAAGATCCGCCACGATTCCTCCGGAACGAACGCCCGAATTTCCTTTTCTCGAGCCACGATGAGCCTGACGGCGACGGATTGGACGCGTCCGGCGGAGAGCCCTCTTCCGATTTTCTGCTGGATGAGGGGGCTGAGCTGATAGCCGACGATCCGGTCAAGCAGCCGGCGGGCCTGCTGGGCGTTGACCTTGTCCAGATCGAGGTCGTGCGGGGAGGCGAAGGCGGCCTGGATCGCGGACTTGGTAATTTCGTTGAAGACCACGCGCTGGGTTCGGTCCGCGCTCAATTCAAGGGCTGCGACGAGATGCCAGGCGATGGCCTCCCCCTCGCGGTCGAGGTCCGTGGCCAGGTAGACCTTCTCCATCTTGTCAGCGGCTTTCTTGAGCTCGTTGACGACCTTACGCTTTTCCTTGAGAACTTCGTATACGGGCTCGAAGTTGGCTTCGAGGTCGATTCCGAGGTCGTTGGGCGGCAGATCGCGGACATGGCCCATGCTGGCCATGACTTTGTAGGAAGCGCCCAAATAATGGTTGATCGTCTTCGCCTTGGCGGGCGACTCGACGATCACGAGGGCCTTCCCAGACGATTGCTTTTTCTTGCCCAAAGCGGGTACCCCAATCGGTGCGGATCAAGCTCCGATAGTACGCTCGATCCGTGTGGTAGTATCGGCCGGGTGCGTCCGGTTCTCCATTCGGTGGGTTCAGCCCCCCCACGCCCGGCTCAGGCGGGGCGTTTAGCAGGACTTCTCGCGGTTGTCAAACCGGGACGCGCGGGCTGCGGAGAATGTGGGTTGATTTCACCGCGGGATCACCTATACTGGTTCGATTCGCGGCCCGATCGCGTAAACTCCTGCGAATAAAGGACTTACGTCATCATGATGAAGTTTTTTCGTAAACACAACAAAGAGCTGCTGGCCGTTTTCATGGTCCTGCTCATGATCGTCTTCCTCGGAGGCAGCGCCTTGAACAATCTGCTGACCCCGAGCATGAACCGGGTCGTGGCGCACACGCGGCTCGGGGATATCAGCTTCCAGGATCAGCAGACCGCCAGACACTTCACGGATATCCTGGAGCGGACGGGGCAATCCTGGAGCACTCCGTTCTTCGGGGTGTATGAGCCGATCACCACGACCGAGTGGATCATCCTCACGCGGGAGGCCGAGGAACTCGGCCTGGCGAGCACGACCTCGGCGTCTGTGAACCTTCCAGCCGACATCAACGAATGGGCACGCGTGCTGCGTGTGAAGCCGAGCCACATCGTGACGGCGTACGCACAGCTTGCCGCGATTCGCCAGACGGGGTCCGCGGTGGCTAATGCATCGTCTTTGAGCGAGGCGGAGATCCTCGCGGCGGCCCGCGACGCGCTCGAGAAGGTTCGCGTCGGCGTGGCGATGTTGCCTGCGGAAGCCTTCGTCGACGAGACGCGTGAGTTCAGCGAATCCGAACTGCAGGCGCAGTTCGAGAAGTATCAGGAGACGGAAGCGGGGCCCGGTCTGGAGTTCGGCTACTACGTCCAGCCGGAAGTTCAAGTTCAATACATCCGGATCGACCGCGACGTTATCAAGGAGAACGTTCGCATCGCGAGCCTGGACCGCAAAGCGAAGGCGT
>JASFUW010000292.1:0-6583 GCA_050050135.1 Phycisphaerae bacterium | reverse complement strand
ATGGGGCGTCGCCCGAGAAGTCTCCGCAAACGGCCGTTGGTGGGGGTGCTTCGCGCGGGCTGGTCATGGAGCGACGTCGGGGGGATAATGCGGGCACGGGTAGCGGGATTCGCCGCGGCTTACAGAGGAGGATGCAGATGGACCGCCGAAGACTGCCGAACCATTGGATTATCTTTTCGCTCGTGGTGCTGCCATTTCCGGTTCAGGCGGCACTCGCGACCGAACCGTCTACGAACGTCAACGGGACGGTCAGCGAGATCGAGGGGGTGCGTGTCTTGCGCGTGTGGGGCTCGCCGGAAGAGCGCGGGTATGCGCATGGGTTCCTTCTTGCGGATACGATCGTCGAGCTCGCGGAGTCCTACCTTGCGCATGGTCCGCTGGGCGGAAGCCTGGAGCGTTATGAGAAGGAGATGCTGCCGAAGCTCGGTCGAATGAAGATCGATCCGCGACACGAGGCGGAGATGCAGGGCGTATTGGCGGGGCTCGAGGCGAAACGGGGTGGGCCGGCGCAGATCGGTTTTCTGGGGCGACCGTTGCGTTACGAGGATGTGGCGGCGATCAACTGTACGGGTGACTTCGTGCGGTCGGGATGCTCGTCGTTTGCGGCGTGGGGGAAGCTGACAAAGGACGGTCAGACGATTGCGGGTCGGAATATGGACTGGCCTGTGCTGCCGTCGATGGTCAAGACGCCGTTGGTGCTGGTGAATGCGGGCTCGCCCGGTGATGATGCGCGGGGGTTCGTCTCGATCACCTGGCCCAGTTTCGTCGGTTGTATCACGGGGATGAACGCGGAGGGTGTCACCGTGGCGACGCACGACGCCGGTGGGCGTCCGGCGACGGGGACGACGGGGTTCACGCCGTACTGCTGGACCTTCAGATTGGCGCTCGAGTCTGCGGGGGCGGAGACAGCGATCGAGGACGTGATTCGGATCGTGCGGAACGAGACTTCGATGGTCGGAAATAACATGATGCTCACTCGGCCTTATGGGGGGAGGGCGCCGGGCGGCGTCGTGCTGGAGTTCGACGCCGACCGGAAGCTGGGGAAAGGGGTGACGACGCGCATGCCGGAGTGGGACAGCCCATTCGTGGTGTGCACGAACCATTTTCGTGACAGAACTGAACCGATCGCGTGCCAGCGATATCATCAACTTCAGGGCGGGCTCAGCCGACTCGTCAAGGCGGAAGGCAAACGGCATGTGACGGTGGATCGGGCGTGGAAGATGCTGGCCGGCGTCTCAATGGACGGTGTCCTTACCTATCACAGCGTGGTGTTCGAACCCAACAAGCGGCTGATGCACGTTGCGTTCGCGGAGCAGGAGAAGCACGCATCCAAGTGCAAACACGTGACACTCGACGTGACGGAGCTGCTCGCCGGTGATTATCCCGGTGGGAGGTAGGCGGATGTTGTTGCTCTACGGCGCGTTTCGGTGAACGGCGCGGGTTGTCTCGAGTTGCCAGGATCGGCGTCGGGCCGTAGTTGAACTGGAGCCTTGATGGCGAGGTCTATCATGAGACGCGTCGGGGCGTTGGGTCATGTCGGATAACGGGATTTCAGAACGGTCTCGCCGGGCGGGGGCATCAGCGTTATGTTCTGCTGGTTGTTGTCGTGGAGCGCGTTGCGGCATACGCTCGGGGGATTCCGGTCGGAGCGCTTTGCGGGCTGATGGCCCGCGGGTGGGCGGTCGAACTATCCAGGTGATACCATGATTGCATCAGTGACAGCCGAGCACACGATCGTAAGCAAACTGCTCAATGACGGGGCGTTGACGCCGGTGGGTTTGACCGCGATGAGGCGGGAGTCGGAGTTGATGGGCACACCGCTGGTGGAGATTCTGCTCGCGCACGATTTAATCAGCGAGGCGGACGTGGCGAACATCTACGCGGAGATGAACGGCCTGCGGTTTCTAGATCTGTCGCGGCGGTCTCCGTCGCGTGCGTGGGCTCAGACGCTTCCGGAGAACATCGCACGGCGGAAGGAATGTCTGCTGTTCGGCGAGGTTGGCGGGCAGTTGGTGGCTGCGGTGGCGGACCCGGTGGATACGACGGTGCGGGCTGCGTTGACTTCGCGTTTTGATCGGCCGGTTCAGTACGTGGTGAGTCCGCGGTATCAGATTCGGGAGACGATCGACGACATCTACGGCAGCGCGCGTGCTCACGGCGCGAGAATGCGGACGGCGACACCGGTGTCGAAGCGTGTGTCGACGACGTCGTCGACGGGCCTGAACATGGTGGAGCAGCTCGACAGCGTGCTGGACGAGGCGGTGGACCGCCGGGCGAGCGACATTCACGTGGAACCGGAGGAGGATCGTCTGCGTATCCGTCTGCGGATCGACGGGCGGCTCGTGGAAGCGCGGGCGTTTCCGCTGGACGTTGCGGCGGCGCTGATATCCCGCGTGAAAGTGTTGACGGACATGGATATCACGGAGCGGAGGAAGCCGCAGGACGGTCGGTTCAGCCACAAGAGCTTCGATCAGGAGATCGACGTCCGTGTGGCTGTGATTCCGACGGCACGCGGCGAACGGGCGACGCTCCGTCTGCTCTCGCAAGACCGTACGCGGCTGACGCTGGAACACCTGGGGATGGGGATCGAGCTGCGCCAGGCGGTGGAGCGGTTGATCCGGCGGCCGTACGGGATCATTCTGCTTACGGGCCCGACGGGGAGCGGGAAGACGACGACGCTGTACGCCGCGCTGCAGAAGATCAACAGCGTGGACAAGCACGTGATCACGATCGAGGATCCGGTGGAATACCACATTTCAGGTGTCAACCAAGTGGCGGTAAATGCGGAGTTCGGGGTTTCGTTCCCCCGCGCCTTGCGGAGCATCTTACGGCATGATCCTGACGTCGTGATGGTCGGTGAGATTCGTGACCAGGAGACGGCGCACCTCGCGTTGGAAGCGTCGCTGACGGGTCATCTGGTGTTTGCGACGCTGCACACGAACTCGGCGGCGGGGGCGGTGACGCGGCTGTTGGACATGGGATGCGAGCCGTATCTTGTCGCGAGCGCCTTGATCGGGGTGATGGCGCAGCGTTTGGTGCGGCGCATCTGCGTGAACTGCAAGCGGTCGTACGAGCCGAACCAGACGGAGCGGCGGATTGTGGGCATTCCGCTCGATCGGGCCGCGGCCGAGATCTATCGCGGGGTGGGCTGCTCTCGCTGCCTGCGGAGCGGGTACTACGATCGGATCGGGGTGTTCGAGTATGTGCCCTTTGACGCCGGTCTGTCGCAGTTGGTCATGGACAAGGCGACGACAGAAGTGTTGCACCAATATGGGATCGACCACGGGGCGATTACGCTGCGTGACGATGCGATCACCAAGGTGCGCGAGGGGCTGACGACGCTCGAAGAGGCGCTCCGTGTCACGGTGTTGACAGAGTGAACACCGGCCGTGGTGGCAGGCGTAGCGGCGCTGAGCCCACGTCACCAAGCCGGTCGACCAGGCGTTCGTGGGAGGTTCGGGGCGTGCGGTCGGGTGCATGACCACTCCGATTCGCCAAAGCGGTTGCAGTCCGGTAGGATGGCGGCATGTGTGGTCGATTTACACTGACGAGTCCGGCGGACACGGTGGCTGCGCTATTCGAGTTGGAGGAAGTTTTGGCGCTGGCGCCGCGATACAACATTGCACCCACGCAGCCCGTGGCGGTGGTTCGTGCGGAGGGGAGTGCATCGCACCGGGGGATGGAGGCGTTGCGCTGGGGTTTGATTCCGTCGTGGGCGAAGGATCCGGCGATCGGGTCGCGGATGATCAACGCCCGAGCGGAGACGGTAGGGGAGAAGCCGTCGTTTAGAACGGCGTTTCGACGACGTCGTTGTCTCATTCCGGCGGACGGGTTCTACGAGTGGCAGAAGCTTGGCACGCGGAAACAACCGCACTATATCCACCTGACCGGCCGTCGGCCGTTTGCCTTTGCGGGTTTGTGGGAACACTGGCGGAGTCCGGACGGCGAGTCTGTCGACACATGCGTGATCATCACGACCGAACCGAACGAGCTGATGGCCGAGCTGCACAACCGGATGCCGGTGATTCTTCACCCGCGCGACTTCGCGCTGTGGCTCGACCCGGCGGTGCAGGAGGGCAACAAAGTGCGACCGCTTCTCGCTCCTTACCCGCCGGAGGAGATGTCGGCCTACGCGATCAGCACGGCGGTGAACAGACCTTCCAACGACTCGGCGGCGTGCATCGAGCCGGTGGGGTGAATCGCCTCGACCTGAGCGGCGGTCGTGCTCTGTCGATTGTGTCGGGATCCGCGCAAGCTGAAGCATGCGGCTCGGCGCGTCTCGGGAGCTAGCGGCAGATCGAGCCAGCGCGCGTAACGGTCAAGCGGAGCGCTGGACCCGCGTCTTTCCCCGCTTGTCAAGGGGGGATGGAATGAGCCTGCTGCTACGGCTGCCTGTTACACACTCTAGTCACATCCAGACGGTCCGGCGTACGTCGGGGGAACGCTCGTGAAGGCATCCACGGTTTCGGAGATGTCGGTGAAGTCGATGATGCGGTCGGGTATGTCGCCGGCGACGTCCGACCTGGCCTTGATGGGGGCGCCCGGTTCATCCTTGAACTTCTCGACGACGGCCGAGATGTCGATGAAGTTGATGAGTCCGTCGGGGGCGGTGCACGGTGACACGGAGCAGTCACCCACGAGATCGCCGCGGGCGCTTGTGGTGACCGGCAGTGGCGCGGAGAAGCTCCCCTCGTCGGCGGTGCTGCATGTACAGTCCACGGCCTGGACCTCGTAGGTTCCACCGGGAATGATGGCGTCGCCCGAGACGTGCAGCAGATCGATTGCGCCCCAGTCCCTGCAGTGCGGGTCGCACGTTAAGGAGGCGCCGGAGAAGGTTGGGGGTGTGGAATCGTTGACGCTGGGAACCTCCGAGATGTCGGAGGGCGGGCCGACCCACACGTGGGAGCCGTTGAATCCGTCGAAGGGCGGCGGCAGGCTGGTGAGCTTGATTCGCAAAGCGGCGTTGCGACCGGCGTTGCCGGGGGCAAAGCTGAGGTAGCGGGTCTTGGCGATGAGGGCGGTTTCGGGCTGGACGGCGTCGGCGAGGGCACAGGGACCGATGATGAAATTGGTGTCGGATACGTCGAAGAAGATGTTCCCGACGGCTTCGATCTTGATTCTGGCGGTTGTGGTTTCGATGTCGGGTAGCGTCACTGATTCCGATCCGTCGTTGGGTGTGTCGGCGGCCAAGGTGGTCGGGAAGGTGTTTCCCCCGTCGGTGGAGAGCAGGATGTTGACGTTGGCGGCGTTGACGGGTGAGCCGGCTGTTCCGGCGGGGTCCCACGTTACGGTCTGGGTGCCCTCGATCGATCCGCCGTCGTTGGGGAAGGTCAGGCGAAACGGGCCGGTGGTGCCGACGAAGACGCGCATGTCGTCGGTGTCGACCCCGCCTCCGCCGGCGCGATTGTCGCGTGCGGTCAGTCGGAAGTCCATGACCCTGGCGACGATGGGATATTTCTCGCCGGGCATGGTGGTGTTGTTGAGCACATCGGCGAGTCGCGGGAAGGTTCTGGAAGGATCGGTCGTGGGGTCCAACGAACGAAAGAGGGGGATCGAGCCGTCGTCGGGTGCGGAGAGGGGTGCGGCGCCGCCCAGGTCACGCTGTTCCCAACAATAGGTCAGCTCGTCGAGGTCGGGATCGCTCCCGGAGCCGGTCAGGGTGAAGGGGGTACCCATGGGGATGGAATAGTCGGATCCGGCGCTGACCGAAGGCGACTCGTTGGGGAAGAAATCGACGCTGGCGCAAGAGCCGCCGAACCCTCCGATGTAGTTTCGGATTTCGGTGTGGCTCTGGAAGTGGAAGAAGGGATCGCTGTGCGCTTGGAGGTTGTCCGCCCCGCAGATTCCGGCGTAGGCCATGATCGTCGAGCCGCTACCCGGCTCGTACGCGGTTGATCCGTTGCGGTTGCCGCAGCAGCAGCTTCCGTTGACGCCGTTGAAAGTGTGGTTTGCACCGAACTGATGTCCCATCTCGTGGGCGACGTAGTCCACATAGAACGTATCGCCGATTGGGGCGGACAGGCCTGTGACACCCCACGCCTTGTCGCTCGATGAGCAGACGACGCCGAGCCCGGCGATGCCACCGCCGCCGGTGCTGAAGACGTGGCCGATGTCGTAGTTTGCGCTTCCGATGACGCTGTTGAGGTTGGATTGGTTCTCGAAGAGCATGGCGAACCCGTCGTTGTTGGTGTAGGGATCGGTGGCACCATTCGTATACACGACGTCGTCGTTGTCGGCGATCAGGACCATGCGGACGGCGAACTCGGTCTCGTAGATTCCGGTTACACGGTTGACTGCGGTGACGATGGCAGCCATGCCGTCGGAGACGGTTCCGCCGTGAAACTGGGTGTATTCTCCGGTGGCGGCGCAGGCCAGGCGATACGTCCGGCGGACCTGGACGGCGGGTTCCTGGGCGGTCTTGACGGTCGGCCGCGCTGACCGGTCGGGCTGAAGCGGTTGACCGAGGCACCTGAACTCTCGGCCGGGGGAGAGGTGGTCACGTTTGTAGTAGCTGACGTAGTGTACGGTGTCGTCCTTCGAGTAGGGGTCGATGTAGACGGCGCCGCTGGGTGACAGAATCTGG
>JASFUW010000291.1:0-6590 GCA_050050135.1 Phycisphaerae bacterium | reverse complement strand
TGACGTTGAAGATTTTCGTTTCGGCTGCGTCGAGGATTTCGCGGGCGTCGTCGACGTGGGAATAGGCTTCGTCGGCAATCTCCCCCGAGACCCGGATCAGATCGCGTAACATGCCCTTGTCGCGGACGATCTTGGCGTAGTGCTCGGCGTTGGCCCAGTCGGCGAAGCTCTCGGCGAGGCGGATCATGTACTCCTGACCGCCGACGAAATCGAGTAGTTCGCGGCGGCGGAGCTCATCGGTGACGACGATCAGGTCGATGGCCTTCGCGGGGTCGTCGTAGAGGTCGACCAGAACCTCGAAGAGCTTCTGATGGGCGGGGAGGTATAGCCAGGAACTCTCGGACCGCCCGATGATGGGGATGACTTCGCCGACGGCTTCCCGGCTCATCATCATCGAGCCGAGAAGAGCCATCTCGGCGTCGAGGTCCTGGGGCGGGACCCGATCGGTGCCGGGCGGAGCCGTCGTGTTACTCGTCGGAGCTGTCGCCATCCTCGCCGGCCTCCGTGCCAGCCGCTTCTTCCGTCAGGGCTTCATCATCTTCGGCTTCATCGCCGGACTTCTCGCGCACGACCCAGACCTTGACGGACGCCTTCAGGTCGTCGGCGAGCTTGATGTCGACGGATACGTTGTCCAGGTGGCGGATCGGCGCATCGAGTGCGACCTGGTCGGGGACGACGGGGTGTCCCTCTTCGACCAGAGCGGCGGAAATCTCCTTCGCGCCGACGGAGCCGTAAAGGACGCCCTCTTCGTTGGCTCGGGCGCGCACGGTGACCTCGACGTCTTCGAGCCGCTTGCCCAAGGCTTCGAGCTGCTCGCGCTGTCGGACGCGTTCGAGTTCAGCCACTTTCCGGGCTTCGGCGAGGGCCCGGATGTTGGCGTCCGTCGGTTCCGTGGCAAAGCCCTTGGGGAGCAGGTAGTTCCGGCCGAATCCTGCGGCGACGTCGACGATGTCGCCGACGATGCCGAGTTTGTCAATGTTCTTGCACAACAGCAGTTTCATGGTTTGCGTCTCTGTTTTCCGCGTAGCGTTTCCCCTCTCGGGGGTCTTCATCATACACCAATTACGTTGTTCTGTCATCGCGACCGGCACCGTAGTCTGCTGACGAGGCCGTGCGAGTCGCAGTTTCTCGGGAGTTCACAGCCCGGTTCGTTGCGCTAAGCCCACGCTTCAATGGACGTTGCGTCGATCGCCTGCCCTGTGTTCGGATTGTCAGTTGTCGCACGGGGTCGGGCACACCCGCGGGCGATTCCGCGTAAGTCCGTTCGATCAGAACGGGATGTCGTCGTCGGTCGGGGGCGGTGGTCCGTCGGAGCCGGCCTGCGGCGCGCCGGCGCTCGCCGATGCGGTCGATCCGGTGTCAGCCTGACGTCCCCCGCCGTCGCCGCGCCCGCCGAGGAACTGGAAGTTCTCGACGATGACCTCGTGTTTGCTGCGCTTGTCACCTTCGGGTGTCGTCCACTGGTTGAGCTGAAGTCGTCCTTCGATAAGGGCCGGGCGCCCCTTGGACATATACTGGTTGAACACCTCGCCTCCGCGTCCGAAGAGCGTGCAGTCTACGAAGCACACCTCCTCGCGCGTATTGCCTTCGCGATCTTTCCACTTGTGGTTCGTGGCGATCCCGAACTTGCAGACGGGCGTGTTTTGCGGGGTATAGCTCAACTGTGGATCACGCGTGAGGTTGCCTGCGAGAATAATGCGGTTGTAACTGGCCATGAGTCGGTCCTCGCTTGTACGTCAGCGCCGCGACCGGTGCCGCGGCCGCCCGATCACACCTTGTCCGTGTCCTCTTCGCCCGCGGAAGCGTCCGCAACGGCGGACTCCGCGACCACGGGTTCCGTCGCCTTTGCGCCTTCGTCGGCGCTTTTCTTGTCGCCCTTACGCGTCTCCGTGTCGCCCTTAGGCTCTTTCTTGTCGCCCTCCGCTTCGGGCTTCGGCGCACCTCCGGCGTCGTCGGAGGGTTTGGCGGTGTCGGCCGCGCGCGTCGGGACCATCCGCTCCATGAAATCCGGTGTTACGTCGTCGGCGCGCAAGACCAAGAGTCGGAGGATGTTTTCCGCAAGCTTGGCGTCGCGTTCGAGCGGCGTAATCTTGTCCGGGTCCGCCTTGAAGTAGGTCAGCGCGTAGACGCCGCGTTTGCGTCCGCGAATTCGAAATGCCAACCGCCTCTCGTCCCACTTCCGACAGAACATCAGTTCGGCGCCCGCACGGTCCATGAGCCGGCGGACTTCCGCCTCGCACTTCTCGAAAGAAGCCCCAAAGGTGGGGTCGAACAGGAACATCGCTTCATATTGGTTCAACGTCGTTCTCCCGTAATACACCGTCGGCTGCCAGGTCCGCCGCGGGCGGCGGTCAGCCGCTGTCTAATCATCTTTCGGGTCCGCGGGCGGCGGACCGTTGAAGCGTGTCATGGCCAGATCCGGACCGTCCTTGATCCAACACTCGACGGCGTCGGCGGCCCGCTCGCTGGCGGTGTCCATGATCGCTTCCTCTTCCTGGGCGAAGCGCCCCAAGACGTAGTTCGTCGGGTTGCCGATCGGTTCGCCGATCCCGACCCGGAGTCGACACCAGACATCGGTTCCAAGCCGGTCGACGATGTTCTGCAATCCGTTGTGGCTTCCCGCGGAACCGCGTGTTCGCATTCGCAGGGCGCCGACGGGCAGTGCCATGTCGTCGCTGATGACGAGCAGGTCGTCGAGTTCGAGCTTGTAGAAGCGTCCTGCGGCTGCGACCGCACGTCCGCTCCGGTTCATGAACGTCAACGGTTTCAGCAGGATCAACCGTTCTCCGAATCCGCTGTGCAATCCGCAGAAGCCGTGGAACTTCTCGGCGGCCATGCTGACGCCCCAGCGCGAGGCGAGGATGTCCACGACCTCGAAGCCGACGTTGTGCCGGGTTCCCACATACTGCGGGCCGGGGTTGCCTAGACCGACGATCAACTTCACTGTGCCACGATCTCGTCACGTTTACGACTTCGACTCGTCCGCGTCTTCGTCCTTCTTTGCGCGCCCGATCAGCTCGGGTTCCTCCTCGCCCTCGGGTTTTTCCTCGGCTTCCTCGGGTTCGATGGCCTCGGTCACCGCCTCGGCGGCCTTGACGGTCGCGACCCGCTCTTCCGGGTCGACCTGGGCGACGACGCCGGGGGGCAGCTCGAGGTCCTTGACCAGCAGCGAGTCGCCGACACCCAACTCGGTGACGAGGGGGTGCAGGGTCTCGGGGATGTCGGTCACGATACACTCGACCTCGATGCCGGTAAGCTGTTGTTCGAGGATCCCGCCGTCCGAGGCGCCCTTCGGCGTTCCGCGCAGCTCGATGGCGACGCGCACGGTGACGCGTTCGTCGAGGCTGACGCGGGCGAGGTCCAGATGAATCGGCTCCTCCGCGCGATGGTCGTACTGGACCTCCTTGATCAGGTAGCGTCCTTTCTTCCCGCCGATGTCGAGCTGGACCGTGCGTGCGCCGTGGGCCAACGCGACGACCACGTCGTGGCCGGGGAGGGACACGGGCTCGGGGGCTTCGCCGTGTCCGTAAATGATGGCCGGTAGCAAGCCGGATTCCCGAAGTGCCCGAACCGCGCGGGTTCCGACGGCTGTTCGGGGCTGGGCTTTCAAGGTCAACGTTTCCATTGCGAGATCAAACTCCTCAAGGTTGCTTAGACAAACAATGCACTGACCGAGCGATGCTCGTGTATGCGGAGGATCGCTTCGCCGATGAGGTCCGCGACGGACAGTACGGTGAGGTTGGGCAATCGCTCCCGCACGGCCGGATCGAGCGGCACGGTGTCGGTCACTACGATTTGGGAGAGGTCGGCGGCGGTGAGGCGCTGGACGGCGGGCCCGGCGAACAGGCCGTGGGTCGCGGCCACGTAAACGCCCTTCGCCCCATGCTCACGGACGATTCGGGCGGCTTCGGTCACCGTGCCGGCGGTGGTGATCATGTCGTCGAACATCATCACGTTCTTGCCCTTGACGGTTCCGATGATGTTCACGGCGACCGTTTCTTCGCTTGTGACGCGCCGCTTGTCGATCACGGCGAGTTCGCTTCCGAACCGGGAGGCGAAGTCGCTCCCGAATTTGATGTTTCCGACGTCGGGCGAGACAAGGACGCGATCGGCCGTCTTGCGATCCTCAAAATGTCTGGCAAGCACGGGGGCTGCGGTCAGGTGATCCAGGGGGATGTCGAAGAACCCCTGGATCTGGTCGGCGTGCAGGTTCATCGTGAGCACGCGGTGGGCGCCGGCGGTGGTGACCATGTTGGCGACGAGCTTTGCGGTGATCGGAGTTCGGCCGACGGCTTTGCGGTCCTGACGGGCGTACCCGTAGTACGGAATCACGGCGGTGATTCGCTTGGCGCTCGCGCGGCGCAGGCAGTCGATGAAGATGAGCAACTCCATCAGGTTGTCGTTGACGGGCGGGCAGGTGGACTGAACGACGAAACAGTCCTTGCCGCGCACATCGTCGTTGACTTTGACGAGGGTCTCGCCGTCGGGGAAGGAGTTGACCTCGGCGTGCCCCGGTTCGAGGTCCAGGTAGTCGCAGATTTTGGCGGTCAGGGCGGTGCTCGCCGTTCCGCCGAAGACAACCATGCCGTTGGCATGCCACTCTGCCGACTTTTTCTCTTTCTTGTTCATGAGGCTTCGACTCCGTCAAACCCGCTGCGGCGGAGAAGGGCGGCAGACCGCTCCGTCGTCAACCACCTCACCAACATCCACGTGCACGAATGGACCGATGCGGCACCTGTCCCCGACGATCGCCCCGGTGCCAATGAACGTGAACGGATAGACGACGGTATCGCGCCCGACGGCGGCGTCGGCTTCGATCCAGGTGTTGTCGGGGTCCACGATGGTGACACCTTCGCTCATCAGGCCGAACTGGATGCGATCCTGCATGACACGGTTGATCGCCGCCAGATCCAGACGCGAGTTGATCCCCATAGCGTCCTCAGAGGGCACGCGAACATCGGCCGAGACGTTGTGCCCGAGTGATTGGAGGATTCGGACCGCGTCCGTGATGTAGTACTCTCCGTTCGCCCCTGTGGGTTTCAGGTTGTCCAGCGCCTCGAAAAGACGCCCGGATTCAAAGCAATAGTAACTGGGGTTCACCTCCCGGATGCCGCGCTGTTCGGGCGTGCAGTCGACCTCCTCGATGATCTGCTCGATGTTGCCCTGGTCGTCCCGCAGGATGCGGCCGTAGCCGGTGGGCTCGTCGAGGATCGTGGTCGCCAGGGTCGCGGCGTCGCGCGACTTGGACCTCGACTCGACCAGGTTGGCCAACGTCTCGCGTCGGATCAGGGGCATGTCACCGGCGATCACCAATACGGTCCCGTCGTCGTCAAAATCCCTCAACGCCTCCCGACAGCAGAGCACGGCGTGCCCGGTTCCCTTTTGCTCGGTCTGATCGACCCAGGTCAGGTCCGAATCAGACGCGTAATGTTGCTGGACCAGCTCCTTGCCGTGTCCGACGACGACAACCAGGCGGTCCACGCCGACGAGCCGGCAGGCCTGAAGGACAAAGCTGAGCATCGGCTGACCGCAGATCTCGTGCAGCACCTTGGGCAGGTCGCTCTTCATGCGGGTGCTCTTGCCCGCGGCCAGGATAATTGCGGCTACGTCGCTCAACTCACCGATCCCGACTCCGTATCAGAACTCAGACCGTTCACGAATGGGCGATGCGACCGCGGACCAGTCGGCCCGGTCGCCCCGACACGGACCGCAGATACGTCATTACCCGGCCAGGACTCGAACCTGGAATGCCAGGACCAAAACCTGGTGTGTTACCACTTACACCACCGGGCAGCTGCGGACCGTGGGCTCCGCTCCCCGCCCTCCGCCAAAGGGTCTCCGCAGTTGAAACCGCTACACGCTGAAGAGTCGCGGCTGCGGTCTTGCAACCGAGGCCTGAACGCTTCGCCGCGAAGAGAAGCGCCCATCAGCCGGAACGGTGCCCGATTTCGGACGCCGGCCTACCCCGGAGGGCTGCAAGCACCTGCCCGCCTCCGTCAGGAGACCGGACAAGGGTCGAAAAGGTAACGATCTGGCCGGGCGAAGTCAATAGTCCGTGGCTACGCACATTCCAGCATTGAAAACGACCCATTCTAATCTGAACCCCCGGCATGAAGTTAATTTGGGATAAATAGATCGCGGATTCCTTGGAGGGGAGTTCGATCCATGTCCGATAACGCGACCTGTGGATGTGAAATGTTGGGACTTGAAGCTAGCGGAAAGGACACCGGCTATGCATTCGATTCGGCTTACTCGAACGCTTCGACGGGCGGTTGCAGCGATGGCGGGCATCTCGCTCGGCGGGATCGTTCTCGCAGGTGGTTGCAGTACGGCGGCACTCAATGCGGTGGCTGCCGGCGTGAACGCAGCGGCGCAATCGCTTAACGACACACAGGGCGATCTGAACCTCGGCGAGTGGTTGCTCAGCGAACTGGATGATCTTTGATCGGCGATGGCGACCGGGGGATACGGCCCTAGTGCACGGTCACGCCTTAATTTGCGGGTTCCAGAAGACCGCTTCCTTCTATGAAGCCGGGTCTGTCAAGGGGCAAGGGGTTCGATCGGTCTAACCTTCTATCCGAGCTTTCGTG
>JASFUW010000290.1:0-6605 GCA_050050135.1 Phycisphaerae bacterium | reverse complement strand
GCGGCGGTTTCAAAGCCTGAAGCGTCCGTCGAGCCGGCGCCGCGCTTGGACAAACCCAACGTCATCTTCGTACTGGTTGATACGCTGCGCGCGGACAGGCTGGGACGGTATGGGCGGACACCGAGCATTACGCCGAACATGGACGCTCTGGGTGAGGAAGGCGTGATTTTTGAACGGGCGATCGCTCAGGCGCCGTGGACTCAACCGTCGATTGCGTCGATGTTCAGCTCGTTCAACCCGTCCGTTCACCGCGTGTTCAGCTATCGACAGATATCGGCGTCACCGCAGGATGCCGCGCAGAAGGTGGCCGTGTTCAGTGAGCGATTCAAGACCCTGGTGGAATGTTTGAAGGAAGCGGGTTACGCGACGGCCGGGATCAATGCGAATCCGTTCGTGCTTCAGAAATATGGTTTCGCACAGGGGTTCGATCATTACGACTCCAGCATGGCGAGTCAGAAGAGCCTGGCGTCGGGCGACGTGGTTAATGACGCGGCGGTGGCATGGCTTGCGCAGCGCGATACGCGCAAGCCGTTCTTCTTGTACCTGCACTACATGGATGTTCACGGTCCATACAACGCCGGTCCGGAGTTTCTGGACGATCTTCTGGACGAGGTGGAAAGAAGTCCGCAGAAGCAGTTGCTGACGGCGCTGCAACGAAACGGACTGGGCTACCTCGGCAAGCTTCCGCCGAACTGCCCGAACCTGCAGAGACATCGGCGCCTTACCCGGTTCAGGGAGTATTGGATCGCCCGGTACGAGTCGGGGGTACGCGAGTTTGACCACCATTTCGGCGAACTGCGCACGAAACTGAAGGAGATGGGGCTGTGGGAGGATAGCTATATCGTTTTGACTTCGGATCATGGTGAGGCGTTGTGCGAGCACGATTTCTGGAGTCACGGGTTCAGCACGCACCATACGGACCTGCACGTTCCGCTGGTTTTGCGCTGGCCGGGCGAGCTACCCGAGGGTCGATGGGTTTCGGGCACGGTGCGTCTGATTGACGTCATGCCGACGCTGCTGGACCAACTAACTTTGCCGGTTCCGGCGGGGATTCAAGGTGTCTCACTGACGTCCGTGATCGAGGGGAAACCGCTCGACGAGCCGCTTCCGGCGCTGGCGGAGGGCGTGAAGGTCGGGCCCAAACAGCGGGCGGTGTATGTTGATACGTGGAAACTGATGGTGACGTTGGAGACGGGACGGAAGCAGCTCTTCGATCTGTATAACGACTACCACGAATATGTCGACCTTTCCTTAAGCGAGCGCGATCGGGTCGATTCGCTTGTCGCGGTGCTCGAAGAGCAGGCCGAGCTCAACGATCGATTGGCGATCGAGTATGCCACGGGGCAGACCACGGTCCCGGCAGAGCAACTGGAACGTCTCAAGGAGCTGGGGTATGTCGGAGATTGACCGATCCTGAGACGATCGACTTGGGCTGCTATCCCGTCCTATGAGGGCGGGAAGAACGTGGCGACGGGGACGCTCGTGCCGATTCCGCGATTGTATCGGTCGGCGGTGGGTGCGTTTCGCTTGATAAAGCCCGGTGGTGAGCTAGAATTTGATGCGGGGAGGGTGCCATTCCTTATCGGCACCTGCAAACGGGGGTTCAAACGCTTCGTGCAAGGGGGAGACATGACGCTCTTTGGGCGATGCCCGGGGCTCGCGATCGCGCTGGGGCTGCTGGCGTCGACCGTCGCTGACGCGGCGGTCATCTCGGTGGTGGCGGTCCAGGTGAACGACGACGCGATTCCACCGACGGACACGGTGGCGGTTTGCCCCGGTGACACGATCGAGACGGAAATCTTCATTTCGGACTGGTCGGCTGCGGGGGAGCAGTTGCTGCTGTGGCAGCTTCAGTTTGACGCCGACGGTTTCCTCAGCGGGTCGACGGGCACGGTGTTGCCGCTCGGATATGATGCTCCGCTGACCTTGCAGGAGTGCTTTGGAGACGAGGATTGTGACACGGATCTGACATGTTCGTTTGATTGCGGATCGTTGGCCGATCCGGGTCGATGTATCGGGCCGGATCACGATCCCGTCATGGGCGCGTTCATGGACTCCGGAAGACCCGACTATGTGTACGCGGGGTCGGTCAGTCTTCCGGCGGTGGACACTTGCTCGCCGGGCCCGAACTATCGCTATGGTTCGCTGTACTTCAGCGGCCCGGAACCGGTTTATGATCCGCCGCCGAAGTACGGGGGGACGCTGATCCTGGAGGCATCGAAGGACGCCAGCGGTACGTTCAGCATCGCCATCGATCCCGGCAAGGGCACGTTCATGAAGGACGAGAATCGTGAGAACATCGAGCCGATCGAGCTTTTGCCGCTGACGGTCGATATTTCGGCCGGCGACGGTCCGCCGTGCCGCGTGGCCGGGAGCGATCCACCGAACTGCGCGATCGACCCGGGACAGCCGTCCGCACCGGACGGGACCGGCGTGGCGGGCTGGGACCGCCTGTCGCTGAGGTTCAGCGACGACGCGAGAATGCTGACCGCCAATGACTTCGACGTCGATGACCTGACGCCGTCACCGCCACAGATCGAGGAGATCATCGCTTCGGAGACGGGGGAGACGCTCACGCTGGTGTTCGATCGGCGCATCCGACTGGGGCGGTGGACCTGTGTGACCTATTTGCCGAGGCCGAAGACGACGTGCATCGGCTCGTTGCCGGGCGACGTCGGAGGTGACGGGACACACGAGACGACGGACATCGCCCTGCTGGTGGACCACCTCAACGGGAGCCTGGCGGAACCGCTTCCGACGTGGCGGTGTGACGTGAATCGCAGCGGTAAGTGCACGGGGGCTGACCTGCTCCGGGCGATTGACCTGCGCCACGGCGGTGACGCGTATGACAACTGGCTGGGGCGGACGATCTTCCCGGCTGCGTGCCCGTCGGAGCAGTGACGCACGGGGTCGATCTCGGTGTGCGGCGGTGCTGCGTATCAGGCAGACAGTGAACCACCGTCAATGTGGTTCAGTCAGCTCGCGGCCACAGTGGGGACATTTGCGTCTACGCTCACGTTTTCGCTGAACTTCTTCAAGAAACGCCCCGCCCAGGATCCCAGCGGGTAATGCGAACATCCCGATGCCCATGACGGCAACCGCGGCCGCCATGATCCTGCCGAGGACGGTGATCGGAACGGCGTCGCCGTATCCCAT
This sequence comes from Phycisphaerae bacterium, assembly GCA_050050135.1. Taxonomy (GTDB): domain Bacteria; phylum Planctomycetota; class Phycisphaerae; order UBA1845; family UBA1845. Next base: position 3,449 of record JASFUW010000290.1, on the reverse strand, counting down.
ACTGGTCAATGTCACGACGCCCCACCACATTGTGGCGATGTGGGCTCCATTTCACCCGCGTGTGGTCCCCCCTGGGAGGGGAGACGGTTGTGCGCGGGAGCGGCTAACGCACGACTTCGGCGATGGGGAGGAGGCGGGTGAGGAACGTTTCGAGCCGGTCGAGGGGGTAGACGGTGGCGGGGTCGCTCTTGGCTCTGGGGGGGTTGTCGTGGACTTCCATGAAGACGGCGTCGGCACCGGCGGCGACGGCGGCGGCGGCGAGGGTGCCGACGTATTGACGCTGGCCGTCGCTCTGCTTGCCCGCGGCGCCGGGAAACTGACAGCTATGCGTCGCGTCGAAGATGACCGGAGCAAGCGATCGCATCTTCTCGATCGCGGTCATGTCGTTTACCAGGCGGTTGTAGCCGAAGAAGGTTCCGCGTTCGGTGAGGGCGAAGTTGTGGCAGCCTGCGTCGGTGAGCTTGGCGGCGACGTTGGTCATCTCTTCGGGGGACATGAACTGGCCCTTCTTGACGTTGACGCATTTTCCGGTTCTGGCGGCGGCGACGAGCAGGTCGGTCTGCCGACAGAGGAAGGCGGGAATCTGGATGCAGTCGAGCACCTCGCCCGCGCGCGACGCCTGGGAGGACTCGTGGATGTCGGAGAGGACGGGCACACCCACGTCACGGCGCACTTTGTCGAGGACGGCGAGTCCGTCGTCGAGTCCGGGCCCCCGGTAGGATTCGATGCTCGATCGGTTGGCTTTGTCGAAGCTGGCTTTGAAGATGAAGGGCAAGCGGAGCGAGTCGCAAATCCGTTTGATGTCGTCCGCGAGTTGCAGGGTGTGGTCCTGTGTCTCGATCACACAGGGTCCGGCGATAAGAGCGAGCGGTCGGTGTCGGCCGAAGACGATCGATCCGATTTGAGCTTGTTCGCATCTCACGACTGTCTGTCCTGTGCGGCGTTGCGTTTCGAGCGTGCGACGAGCGTCAGTCCCGATGCGCCGGGACGCGCTTGTGCCGGATCAGCCGTCCCTACGGGACTCAACCGTAACGCGTGCTTGTGACCCCGTGTTGAAACACGGGGCTAGACTCGCGGCGTCCTTCGGGGACGCGGAGCCGATGCCGAGGTCTACCTGACCACGGCCTCGATGGGAGCGCCCTGCCGCGCGAGCCAGCGGGCGCTTTCCCACGGCCGAGCCGCGATCGACCGTGCCAGCCTGGTGCATCCGAGGTTCGCTCGACCGTGCCCCCCCGGCGTACTTCCGAGCTTCGCTTAAGCGTGCCCCCTGGCCGAGTGGGCGCATGGGAAGACCAACGTGCGTTTGACGGCGCTAGCCCACGACCGAGCTGCGCTCGACCGTGCCATCTCGGCGCGGCGTTGATCGCGACGTCCATGTGACCTTGTCGTACGGTAAGGGGTGAGTGAGGCCCGGTCAACTTCGAGTCGCAGGGACGGCTCCCGAGCGGTGGGGGGTGGCGTCCGGTTTTTTGACAGGGGGCGCGGGCGGCGTCATCATGGTCTGCTCAAGCGCGGGAATGGTACGCGGTAGGCTCACCGGCGCCGGCTAGATAGCCCCGGCGCGGGGCCGTCATCACGGAGCAGGGAGAACCATGGCGAAAAAAAAGGCCAAGGCGAAGGGCAAGGCGCGGGGTCCGTCGGCGGTCATCGTCGATCGGCTCGCCCGGTGCCGTCGCGAGATGAAAAAGCGGCGCGTCAAGGCGTATCTGGTTTCCAACCCCCAGGATTACTTCTATCTGATCGGATTCACGGGCGAGGACAGTGCCATACTGGTAACACCGCGTGACGTCCACGTGATCAGCGACGGGCGGTTCGACGAGGCGATCAACATCGAGTGTCCGTGGACGAAGCGTTGGATGCGAAAGGGGCTGCTCAACGACGAGATCGCGAAGGTGGCGAAGACGTTGAAGCTCAAGTCGATGGCTGTCCAACAGGATCATATGACGGTTGCGGATTTCGAGACCGTGCGGAAGCTGAACAAGTCGACGCGGTTGACGAAGGCGCCGCCGATCACGGAGAACATGCGCAAGTTCAAGGCGAAGGACGAGCTGGCGGGGATCGGGAAATCGCTGCGTGTCATGGAGGAGGCGTTCGTGGCGATGCGCGACTCGATCCGGATCGGGCAGACGGAACTGGAGATGGCGGCGCGGCTCGAGTACGAGATGAAACGGCGTGGTGCCTCGGGCCCGTCGTTTCCGACGATCTGTGCCGAAGGTCCGAACGCGGCGTTGCCGCACGCGCATCCCGGCAGGCGGAAGGTGAAGAAGGGGAGCGCCGTTCTTTTCGATTGGGGCGCGGTGGTTGACGGGTACTGCAGTGATTTGACCCGGATGATCTTCGTCGGTAGCATTCCCGGCAAACTGGGCGAGGTGTACGAGATCGTTCTGGAGGCACAGCAAAGGGCGATTGCGGCCGTTCGTCCGGGGCGGCGGATGTGCGACGTCGACGCGGTTGCCAGGGATTACATCAAAGACCGCGGGTACGGCGAGGCATTCAACCACGGTCTCGGGCATGGGATGGGGCTGAACGTCCACGAACCACCTTCATTGAGCTGGCGATCGAAGGAGAAACTCGAGGCGGGGATGGTCGTAACGGTCGAGCCCGGGGTTTATCTACCCGGGGTCGGTGGGGTTCGGATTGAAGATGACGTTGTTGTGACACCAAGGGGTTGTCGCGTGCTGAGCCGTCTTGGCACGAGCTTGAAGGACGCCGTCATTCGACCGAAATGATGACCCTGCGGGGCACGACTCTTGATCGAAACGCGGAGTGTCAACCGTGCTTGACATCGAAAAGATACGACAACTCGTTGAGATGATGATCGCGAATGATCTGGTCGAGATATCCCTTCGCGACGGTGAGGAGGAGGTGAACCTGCGCCGGCCGGGTGCGGGCGCGGGAGCGTTCGGACCGGTGGTGACAGCCACCCCGGCGATGGGCAACCCGATGCCGATGCCCAATCCGGCACCGGCGGCGACGGTTCCTGCGGGCCAGGAAGCGGCGGAGGCGTCGGCGAAGGAGCCGGAGGTCGCGCTGCTGGAGATCAAGTCGCCGATGGTGGGGACATTTTACGCGGCGCCTGATCCGGATTCACCGCCGTACGTGTCGGTCGGTGCACCCATCGATGCGAACTCGGTGGTGTGTATCGTCGAAGCGATGAAGGTATTCAACGAGATCAAGGCCGAGGTCACCGGTACGATCGAGAAGATTCTGGTGAAAAACGAGCAGCCGGTGGAGTTTGGCCAACCGATGTTTCTGGTCCGTCCGGATTAATCCGCTCTTGTCGCGTCGCGCGTTTTCGCTTCCGCGGCGGCGTGATGGCGAACTGAGGTTCTCGGTCTGATGTTTCAGCGGGTGTTGATTGCAAACCGAGGGGAGATTGCCCTACGCGTCCTGCGCGCCTGTAAGGAACTGGGGATCGAGACGGTTTGCGTGTTCTCGGAGGAGGATCG
>JASFUW010000289.1:0-6610 GCA_050050135.1 Phycisphaerae bacterium | reverse complement strand
ATTGAATGATTACGGCGTCATTCTCCAAGGGGCGCTGCCCGCCGCCGCGCTGGCGCTCGCCGTCCAGGGAATGTTCGAACTGATCGACCGGATTGTCGTGCCCAAAGGGCTGCGTATCAAACAAAGGGATTGAGGCAACGACAGTACAAAGGACAGTGAAAGGCCCAGCGACTATGTTCGATGGAACCGCCAAAGAAACCGCGACCCACGACTACACGCCCGCGATCGAAACCATGCGCGATGACGTCCTTCGCGGTCTGGCGCAAAACCCGAAGGTGCTCCCCAGCCAATACCTCTACGACGAACGCGGCGCCCGCCTCTTCGAGAGGATTTGCGATACGGAGGAGTATTATTTGACCCGAACGGAAATCGCCATCTTACGGAACAACATGGACGCCATCACGCGGCGCATCGGCCCCGGCGCGTTGGTGATCGAGCCCGGCAGCGGCAGCGGAATCAAGACCCGCCTGCTCCTCGAAGGCCTCCACAACCCGGTCGCCTACGTGCCCATCGATGTAGCCAAGGAGCAGCTCGTAGCATTCGCCGCCCGGATCGAGCGCGATTTCCCGAATCTCGAAGTCCTCCCCGTCTGTGCGGACTTCACAACCGACTATCAGCTCCCCGCCTGTCGAAGCCCCATACAAACCAGCCTCACCTATTTCCCCGGCTCGACCATCGGAAACTTCACGCCCACCGCCGCCATCGAGGTGCTGCGACACACGGCCGAACTCTGCGGCATACACGGCGCCGTGTTGATCGGCGTCGACCTCGAGAAGGACCCGGCCATCCTCGAACCTGCCTACGACGATGCCGCAGGCGTGTCACACGCCTTCGCCCTCAACTACCTCGAACGTATGAACCGCGAACTCGACGCCGATTTCAAGATCGACCGGTTTGGCTACGAGGCCCCCTACAACCAGTCTAAGGGCCGCATCGAAATGGCGCTGGTGAGTCTGAAGCGCCAGGTCGTTCGCATCTCCGGCGTCCCGGTGACGTTCGAGGAGAACGAGCGCGTCTCCACCGAATACTCATACAAGTACAGCCTCGAGGGGTTCGCCGACATCGCTCGATCCGCAGGGCTTCAGGTCGCTGAGGTTTGGACGGACCCGAAACGGCTCTTCAGCGTACAGTACCTCGCCCACGCGTGACCCGCCGCCGAAACCACACCCTCAACGCGGATCACCTCCGTCGCCGACATCACCGTGCGCACAATCGCGGGCGATCTTCCAGGTGCCATTCGGTTGGCGTTTCAGAATCCACAGGAACTTCCCCGTGATCTCCGTCCGATCGCCGTTGTCACCGGTGCGGACGGCACCCCGGGCGATCCCCCACGCCCACGCCCAATCACCGCACACCGCGATTTCCGACGGCGCAAAATGAACGCGCTCGACCGCCATCTCCGCAAGGTCCGCGACGATCGCCGCGTGAACGCGGGTCTTCCCGATGACCGGCGGCTTGTCCGGGGTGATCGCCACGAAGTCGTCGGTCATCAATGCCACCACCGCGTCAGCATCCTCGGCGGCAAACGCCTCCGCATACTGACGGGCGAAGTCGCGTATCGCCTGCTCGTGGCGTGCAACCGAAGCACCCGCCGACACGCTACCCTTCGCAACGCACCCACCTCCGAGCGCCGGCAGCACCAACATCCCGATACAAACGCAAGCGGACGCTCCGCGCAACACCCCGCGCCCACGCATGCCCCATCCTCCGCGCAGCAAAGGTCGCAGATCCCGACGCGTCGGGAGTGGGGGGAACGACATCGCTTCGCTGAACACGCCCCCCCTCGCTCTCCTTGACGAAGATTCGGCGTATATTTCCTTACTTCTCATCACGGCGAACCGTCTCCGGAGAAAACGCGGGCAGGCACACCGCCACGTACTCGGCACCGCCGGCCTCGGGCGTGCTGTACCGCACCCACTCGCCCGCCTCGGCCACGACGGCTTGTCCCGCTCGAATCGTCAACACACCCTGCTCATGCTCGACGCGAAGCGCACCCGTGAGCACCACCGTGATCTCCCGAAACTCGGGCCGTTGCCCCGGCTCTTCCCAACCCGCAGGTGACCGCATCCGAGCAACACTGACCTCGCGATCGCCGGTGTTGACGCGACCCACGAACTCTTCGATCTGCTTCGGCTTCGTGCCCGCAGCTTCGACAACCGTCGGCGTTTCAATCAGCTTCGGCATCGACATCCCATTCATCTAACCCGTCGCGTCGCACAACTCCGCCCGCCCCGACCGCCCGTCAACTCCGAGCGGCACAAACCTTGGGTACTCCACGCCGCAATGCACTTCGCGTCGAGCCCCCGCGATCGAAATCGACCCCACACACACCCGCACGAGCTACCGTGACTCCCGGAGTACCACGCGAAAGGACTCCGAACAATAAGAGCATACACTCGCGTTCACCATGAGGCGACAAGACTTGAAAAGCCTGCCAATATCGTGTACGTCCCGCAAGCAAAACGTGCACCGGATTTCTCGACGCGCTTTCGAGATGCCCCCTGGACCCTGAGGCCCTGAGCTCGAATCCCGAGACCAGCCTGGAATATACGGGAAATCACCGATCGAAAGCGCCCGATGGGGGACCGCGATTGACAACTGAACCCCCGAACCCGCAATCGTCCGTCCCCGATTCCCGGTCGCCAATCCCGAACCCCCGGTTTCGCGGCCGGTTCCCCCCCCGAACCGTCTTTGACCCACCCTTGAACGATTGGCCCGCTGCCGGCGTTTACCAGCTCTGGATGCGCGTGACCCGCGACATTGTGCTGACCGTCGGCCGCCTTGGCCGTTGCCCACTGCCCGCCGGATCCTACGTCTACGTCGGCCGCGCCTCGCGAGCGCTCCGCGCCCGCGTCCTGCGTCACGCCTTCGGTTCAAAGCGGAAACACTGGCACATCGACTTCGTCCTCGCCCACCCCGAAGCCCGCATCGAGCGGATCGTCCTCGCTTCGCAAGACCCCGAGCAGGAATGCAGAATCAGCCAGAAGGTCGGCGAGCACGCCTCTTGCACCATCCCCGGATTCGGAGCATCCGATTGCGCAAACGGCTGCGACACACATTTCTGGCGCATCTGACCGCGAGAATCCTGCGCCCTTCATCCTTCAGCCTTCCGCCTGAAATCGACACACGCAGCCCACACGGAACCTGGCCGTTCCTCAATCGCACGCGCACCCGACACGCCCAATCCACCGTTCCGATCCGCAAGGTTCACTTTTACCTATCGTCGGTTACGCTACACGGTCTGACGGGGTGTCGAAGACCGACCGCAGTCGACGACGCCAAAGAATGATCCCTGCTTCCCGATCGTCAGCCGGGACCACCTGACCGCGTGCCCGCGACGGATTGGAGGAACGCCATGCTCGCTGATTCAGCACGACCCAAAAGCAACCGCCTGTTTTTCATGGTCCTTCTCGCCGGGCTGATTACGCTCCCGCTGTTCGCCGACCCGCCCGTCAAAAAGCGCGTCAAACGCTCAGGCCCCCCGACCAGGGAACGAATACAGAAGGGGAAGCCCGTCGGCAAAAAGAAGGTCGTCGGCGACCGGGACGTTCGCAACAGACCCCGCGTGATCTCATCCGAAAAGCGGCGTGCCGCGCCGGCCGAGCCCCAAAAGCGCTTTGTCCGCACCCGCCGCGACTTCGGGCACGTTCGCGTCGCCCGATGCCATCGTCGCGACGATGGCCACCTCCACATCAGGCCCATCCTCGTGCGAAGCGCAAAGGTAAGGCCCGTCGTCCTCGACCGCTTCGAGGAACGCCGCCGCGAGCACCTCCGCTCCATCATCCGCCACTTCCGCACCGGCCAACGACAGCAGGCCGTTAGCGCCTGGCGCGTCTTCGTCGACGGGTTGGCCGAATACCACGAGCCCATCGATCTGGACGAGGTCATGCTGCTCGTCGCCCGCGAGGGTTGCGCCTACGATGACGACGCGTTCCTGTTCCAAGCCGCGAAACTCGAATTCTTGCGCGAGTCCCGCGAGCGACTCCGGGACTACGTCGAGCTACTCTACGAACAGCGCGAAGCCTGTCAGCGCGGCAGACGTTCATGTTCCCCCGCAACCGTCCGAAATATCGAAGCCGAATTGCTGCGAATGCGCGCCGAGTCCGACGTGCTCACCATCCGCGAGCAGGCCGCCGACGCCGAACTCGACGCCGTCGTTCGATCCTCCCCCGACTACGAAGCCCGTTTCGCAACCGTCTTCGAGGACATGTACAGAGAGGTCGAAGTAAGGATTGTCTTCTCGCCGTAGTCATGACGAGTGACAGCCGGGTGCCCACACAAAACCCGAGCCGCGGGCTTCAGCCCGCGCGGACGCCCCAAAAAGGGGACATTCATCTTTTTCGCAGCGCGAAATGCCTCATCCTTCGCCCGCCCCTGAAATGACATACTGGTGTCACTAGCGACGGCCCGAGGTCGCACACCCGGACCCGTCGGCAGTCGGCGACGCACACACCGCGAGCGACCTGCACCTCAATCCCCGATCCCCATTGCGTCCTGTTCCCCGTTCCCCGATCCCTTGTTCCCTTTCACTCCCCGCGCGCGTTACGCACCAAGCGTTCCCCGCCGATCACCCCTCACGTTATCACCCCGGGGCGAGCGTGTGCCGTGTACGCTCGCCAGAGGAAAGGAGCAAAAAGAAAAGCAATGCTTTTTTTGCAAAACAAACCCAAAAAACCGCACTGGCGCTATCAAAAACGCTGTTCGCCTTGGCTTCGTGTCCGACGCAAACCCACCCCACGCGCCCCCGAATTCACCGCGAGACATCCTCGATACCGCGCCCGCACACAACGCGCCGACAACACCCTGGAGCGCACGCCCTCGCACGCAACCCGTCCCCGTTCCCCGGACAACGAGCCCGCGACCCCGCGGCGATCTGCACTCCGCGCCCGACACCCTTGTCCTCCAACCTCTCGACCCTCCGCCGGTCTAACCTTCCGAGGTTCTGACGTCGCGGTCCCGGCGCGCCTGAATTCCGCCGTTCGGATGTCTGGAGGTTTTGATGTTCCGACATTTGCACCTTCTGACGTTTGTATTCCGCCGGACATCCACGATAATCCGTGCTCTCTTTGGGAGAACATCCATGTACATGGGAAGTGCAAAAAAGGCGTGCGGTGCGGTACTCTGCGCGCTAACCCTTCAGGTTGCAGCCTCCGCGCAAACTCTGCCCTGGCTCCAGTTCGAGGACCCGGTCAGCGGGTCAATCTGCGACGTCGTCAACGCCGCCAACCTCGAGTTGGTCGTCCTCGACCCCACGGGCGAGTTGGCCGGTGTCACCGGCACCGACGTCATCTTCCTCGACACCTTCGTCGATAACACCGGCAACGTCTTCTTTCAGGGCATACCCGCCGGTTTCATCGACTTCGCCGCCGACGGCGACGGCTTCGCCACCCTGTGGTTGTTCACCCCGTTCGGCGACCTCGCCGACATCGACGAGTTCACGGGCCAACTCGCAGCCACCAATCTGTTTCCGACCGACTTCATCGACGTCCCATGCGACGCCTGTCCCTTCTGGGACGAGCCCGACGAGTGCCAAGACTCTGACGTCGACGGCGTGGTCGACGCGTTCGACATATGTCCGCTCACGCCTCTTGATGAACTGCCCGACGTCGACGGCTGCTCGTGTTCCCAGCTTGACGACGATCTTGACGGCGTGGACAACTGCTTCGACCTTTGCCCGGACACGCCGTTAATCGTTCTGGTGGATGTCGACGGCTGTCCGTGCTCCGACTTCGACTCCGACCTCGACGGCGTCGACGATTGCTTCGACCTCTGCTCCAACACGCCGCTGTTCGAAGTGCCCGACATCGATGGCTGTTCGTGCAGCCAACTCGACGACGACATCGACGGCGTCAACAACTGCATCGACTTCTGCCCGAACACGCCTCTTACCGTCACGGTGGTCGACGCCGTCGGCTGTGCGATCGTCCCGGTCGTCGTCGACCCCTGCGGCAGTTTCGGTGCCGTGATCTTGGGCGTGATGCTGTTCGGCCTTGTCGGAATGCGCGCGGGCGCGCGCCGAGGGTAACAGGCAAGTACGAAGTCTTGGCCGCGAATAGCGGACCACACACTATGACAGGAAACACAAGATGAACCGCCCCTATGCACAACTCGCCGATAAGGCGGCGACTGTCACCGGCGACCGTTCCGCGCGCATGAAAGCCGTCGTCGATGCGCTCTGGGATGCCCTCCATCCCGCCGGTGTTTCCTGGGCCGGGTTCTATATCCACGAGGGTCGTGATGACCTGATCCTCGGGCCCCATCGAGACAAGCCCGCTTGCTCGCCCATCCTCCTGCACGGCGCGTGCGGCCAGGCCTTCACGAGCCGAGAACCGCTCGTCGTCCGCGACGTCGCCGAGCTGGGCGAAAACTACATCGCCTGCGACCCCGCCGACCGATCAGAGGTCGTCGTCCCCCTGTTCGACAAGGACGGAAACTGCTGGGGCGTCCTCGATCTCGACAGTCGCGACCTCGCCGCTTTCGACGACACCGACGTCGATGGCCTCCGCCGGGTCCTCACCGCCGCCGGCCTCTCGACCGCGACGTGAGCACCAAATGTGCGCCGACCAAGTGCTCCTGCGACCACTCCCGCCGGAGCTGATAGTGTCATGGG
>JASFUW010000288.1:0-6687 GCA_050050135.1 Phycisphaerae bacterium | reverse complement strand
GCGGCAACACAGCCATGGACGGCGTCCGCACAGCCCGTCGCCTCGGTGCCGACCCCGCGACACTCGTCTACCGCCGCTCCCGCGAGGAGATGCCCGCCCGCGTCGAAGAGGTCAAACACGCCGAAGAGGAAGGCGTCACCCTAAACCTGCTCACCAACCCCATCGAGATTCTCGGCGACGACGACGGCTGGGTCCGCGCCGTCCGCTGCATCAAGATGGAGCTCGGCGAACCCGACGCCTCAGGCCGCCGCCGCCCCGTACCCATCGAAGGCAGCGAGTACGACATCCCCTGCCAGGTCTTCATCGAAGCCATCGGCACCAAAGCCAACCCACTCCTCACCCAGACCACACCCGGCTTGCAGGTCAACAAATGGGGCTACATCGTCATCGACGACAACAACATGACCAGCATCCCCGGCGTCTTCGCCGGCGGCGACATCGTCCGAGGCGCAGCCACCGTCATCCTCGCCATGGGCGACGGCAAGAACTCCGCCGAGTCCATCCACGAGTTCCTCATGGGCGAACCCGCCGAACCAGTCCACGAGCCCGACACCGCCACCGCCGAGCGGTGAGGTCAACCAAAGGGTCTCCCGCGTGACACTCTTCCCCCAGCGCGCATCGGCCGCCTGCATCCTGTGATATTTCGGGCACACCCGCTCAGTTGCAGTCAAGCCGCAGACTGATATGATCCGCCCACCGGCACCTGCTCAATTGGCCGGCGGTTGAACAACTGTGGGACCCCGATTCGCCGGACCGGTCGCACCCGATCCCACAGCACATGCTTTCGCAGGAGCCTTATTCATGTTCGACACGCCCATCATCGACGTCGCCATCGGCTTGTTCTTCGTCTACGCGGTGTTGAGCCTGATCAGCACCGCCATTGGCGAATCCATCGCTGGACTGTTCAGGTTCCGGGCGAATAACCTCAAGCGGGGAATCACTCGCCTTCTTCAGGAAGACCCGCAAACATCCTTCCTCAAAGAGACCTTCCTTCAGATCGTAGAGCCGTTCTGCTGGCCCCGGACCGACGACACCCCGCTTGTTCGGGAGTTCTACAAACATCCACTCCTGCACGGGCTGATGCGCAACACCAAGAAGCCCTCCTATATACCTCCCCGCACCTTCGCCCGCGTCTTGCTGGACCTCAATAGCGTGCGAGACGCCGTGAAGTATTGGAACGAGGACAAGGGGCACGACGACGACCCGAACCCGGCCAACAAGGTGCTGAAAGCACTCAACGCCATGGACGTACACGCCACGCACGTCACCGACAAGGCACTGGAGAGAATCGAAACATGGTTCAACGACGCGATGGACCGGGCAAGCGGCTGGTATACGCGGAAGGTTCAGTTCTTCGTCGCCTTCATTGCGCTTGGCGTGACCATTGCGGCCAACGCCGACACCTTCACGATGGCCGAGATCCTCTGGCGCGATCCGGCCACAAGAACCGTCATCGCGGCAATGGCCGAGAGAATCTCCAAGGAGCAGGAGAACGGCCAGGCCGATCCAACAAGGGCAGAACTCGCCGACCTTCGCGGCAGGATGGAATCCGCCGGCTTGCTCGGCTGGCCCGAGAGGCCCGCCGAAAAGAATGGGCAGAATGAGACAGGTATTACGGCCCGTGATCCCAGACTGTGGCCCGACACGCGGTGGGCTGGGTTCCGCCGAGTCCTTGGTTGGCTACTCACTGCTGTCGCTGTGTCACTAGGAGCACCATTCTGGTTCGACCTGCTCAACCGATTCATCAGAATTCGAAGCGCCGGAGCGAAGCTGACCACCGAATCGGAAGCTGCCAAGGCAGGCCCCACCGCCGGCGCTCGCCGCGGACCGCAACCAATGCCGCGCGCGCCCAAAGCACGACTTCAGGAGTGAACTCGGAAACCAGGCGGGAGCCATGGAGCCCCACGGCTCAACCCGCGCGGCGCAAAGACAAAGGGCAACAAAGGGGGTCAGGCTTACTTGTGCAAAGGGGGTCGCAAAAGGGGTCGGGCTTACTTTTGGTAAAAAAAAGGGGGCAAATGGGGTGTTCGGGCTTACTTTTGATCGCCGCGGCGAGTTCGCTTGGGGCGCCATGGCGGTCGGAGGCTGGACTCGAGCCTTAGACGTTTGGCCGTACGCCTCTGCCAGGACAGCTCGCCGTAGGGCGCGCCGCGGCTCACGCATCGCCGGACGGCCTCCAACTCCGTTTCGGGCTCCGGGCGATTCACCACGGCCCTCCAGTTCCGCGGCGGCCGAACGGGCCACTGGTCCGTGCCGATCAGCCAGGCAGTTGCAACACCTTTTCGGCGCCGGCGGGCGAGGCTACACCATGGCCAATCCTCGGCACGCGGAACCATCTCGGCTCGCAGCGGGTTGCGCTCGACGTAGCGGCAGACCGTGAGAAAGTGATCGTCCTCCTGGATGGGGAAACTCTTGAACCGCCCTTGATAGACAGGCCCGGTGCCGCGAGTGTCGCGGTGGGCGTGCCAGCGATGCACGTGCGTCGTCGTGAGCCACTGCATGTACGCCGAGAGCCGGCCGTCGCGGGTCGGCCAGAGCACCAGATGCCAGTGGTTCGGCATCAGGCAGTAAGCGACCATGCGCATCGGCGACCTGGCCTGGGCTTGGTCAAGCACCTCTTCGAAGGCGGCATAGTCTTCGTCCTTCTCGAACAGGGGCAGACGGCCGACCCGCCGGTTGAGTACGTGGTACGCGATCCCGCCACGGTCGATTCGCAAGCGTCTGGCCATGACACCACACTACCGCGCGGCCACGCGGCGGTCAAGAAGTAAGCCCGACCTCCTTTTCGACCCCCTTTTCCCTTTTTGGAGCCGCCCCGGTGAATCCTAGCTGAAACAACTTGAAGTCGTCGAGATCTGTATCACAATCAAGATCGATATCACCGAGAGATCGTCCTTCCGAATCTACCGCAACTCCGGCACGAGTGAACGCACAGACATCCAACTCGTTCTCGACTTGGTCGTTGTCAATGTCCGGGTCGCAGGCATCGCCAATGCCGTCGCCATCGAAGTCAGCTTGCGTTGGATTGCTCGCGTGCAGGCAGTTGTCGCAGGCGTCGATGATGTCGTCGTCATCACTGTTGCTTTGGCAGTCGTCAGGGACTTCGTTCCTGTCACAGTCGTTATCTTGGAGCTGACATTCATCTGGCACGTCGTCCAGATTGCAGTCTTCACTCAATCCGAGGGCGATCTCGATGAAATCAGGAATCTCGTTCGGCTGGCAATCCGGTTCGCATTCGTCAGGCACGTCGTTCAGGTTGAAGTCTGTGCTCTCGCCGGTCACGACGTCGCATTCGTCGGGGATGCCATTTTCGTTGCAGTCGGTTCCTATGATTTCCACGGCGTCAAGATCGAATCCCGGCGATTGTCCGCTGGAGTCTGTGCTTGCGTCCTCGACCCTCACAAATGTCGCTCCACGCATGCCAGTACCCGTGATGTCGATAAACATGCTGTTACGGTTACCCCGTTCGACACTGCCGACAGGAGTCCACTCTGTTCCGTCATGGCTCAAGAACACATCGGCGGGCTGATCGGGAGATCCGCCACTGAATGCCGTATTCTCCTCCCAGACAACTAAATCGGCGCCCGGAAGATCCAGAACTGTGTACCCCAAATCAAGCACTATCCAACCCGGCGATGAGCCCATGGAATACCATTGGGCATCCGCTGGACCAAGTGCGCGGCACGGGTCGGTGTTATCGCAACACGGGTCAGGGTTAAAATGATCCACAACGCGAATGCCGTTGAATTCACAATTCTCTTGTGAATCACCATGTGACGGATCACACTCATCCAATAGCCCGTTTGCATCACAGTCTGTGCTTTCATCGCTCGCGAGATCGCATTTATCTGGAATGCCGTTGCCGTTACACTCTTCGCTCGTGCCGTTCGCGATATCCTCACTGTCTGGAATGCCGTTGTGGTTGCAGTCTATTCCGCTGTATTCGACAAAATATCCTGCTATTGGGGTGCCGTCGCCTTCGTCATTAGCATCGCCCCATTCACCTGCTTGGACTACATCCCATGGCCCCAGGCCCATCGTTGCAAAGTCTTCACCACCGCCAGTCGGATCCCGACCAGCCCAGTTGGCAAAGTTGAACGGCGGTGTAACCGCACCGTGCACGTCGCCTTGCCAAAACTGGACTCCGGACTCGGGACCCTCGACCCAACGCCATTCGCCTTCCACTTCCGAATCACTAGCTCCGATCCAGCCAAAGGTTCCGGTGCCGTCTGCGAATTGGTCTCGGACGAAATTGTTCTCTTCGAGGCAGGTACTCGTAAGCAAGTGACCCGGGATGCCGTTGTGATGGCGCTTTGCCGCCGAAGCCCTTGCTTCAGACCAGCTAATCAGCGGAGCTTGAACGAATTCGTAGAAGTGGCCGTTGCCACCATCCTCGATGGCCCACGCTATTGGCTGCGAGATCGTCACAATCGACACCTTGTGTAGGCGCCCCACGTCGGCCTCGAATGTCTCGGTCGAGGTTTCAGCCAGCGAAAGCGAGTTGCAGCACGAAACCAGGGCCAGGCACAGGATGGGGCGAACAGAGTTCATTGGTTTTGGCATCGGTTTTCCCTCCAAGATGGGTAAAGGACTCTTAAAGGCGAATAGTGCGTAGCATCTGGCTGGCGCGTCTTGGGCCAGGCTGATGATCTGTTTGAACGTGTTACAGGGCATAGAGAACACAGTAAGAAGTGTACCAATAGGGAGAAGCACATCAAGGCGTGTGTTTGGGAAGTATCAGAAAAACGAAAACGAAAACGGGGTCAGGCTTACTTTTGATCGCTGCGGCGGGAAACCGTCGATAAGGGCGTCGGGCTTACTTTTAATCGCCCTAGCGAGTTCGCTTGGGGCGCCGCGGTGCGCGGAAGCTGGGCTCAAGTTGGAGCAGCTTGCCACGACACGACGCTACCGCGCGGCCACACCGCGCTGAAGAAGTAAGCCCGACCCCCTTCGCGCCACACCGGGCTCAAGAAGTAAGCCCGACCACCTTCTCGAACCCCTTCTCCCTTTTACTTCAAGCCCGCCTACGACGTCGTCCTCGAGATTCAGGACGGTGGCGCTCGCGAGCGATGGAAACGTTGGTGGTTCGTGCGGTGGCTGGGGTTGACGCTGCGCGGAGATGAACACGGGCCGTCTTCGCCGAGCCGTTGGGGGCGGATCGGCGCGCTGCAGCGGACAGAGGGGCGTGATTCCGGACCACAGAGCCCGTTTTGGCTTGAATCGGGGAGGAGGTTCCGATATTATGGCCCTATGGTGCCCAGCGTCTGGGACTACGGGCCGATAGCCCTTTCTTGAACTTTGGGACCGAACGGTGGATGCATCTATGCGACAACCGGCTCGGTGGTTTCAGTTCGTTTGTCCGAACATGGAGGCAAGTCATGTGCACGCACAAGAGATCTGTGGTTCTGGCCGTTGGGGTTATGGCGGGTCTGTCGGTCTGGTCGGCGTTGGCGATGGCGGCGGGACCACGAGAAATAACCCGCTCACCTGGCAAAGGCCAAAGTGACGTCGTTCATGACGACGTGCCGGTGATGGTAATCCCTGCCGGTCCCCACTACCTGACGACCGAGGCGTGGGCGAGCCAGGTGATCGTGGATTTGCCGGGTGACTTCTTCTTCCGGGGCAGTGCAGCCGTCAATCAAATCGTGCCATTGCAGGGAGCCCCGATAGGAATCAAGCCTGCGCGGAAGGACGGCTTCGAGATGCGTTTTGCTCGGTTGGTGGGGCCGGGCAAAGGTTCCGGGCGGCGTGTTGGCGGGCCTGACAAGCCGTATGACACAGTCATGGTCCAGCAGCAGGATGCGGTCCTGCCTGACATCGGCTCCCAGGCTACCGTGGACCTGAAGCTGAGCATCGTGCGAATGCGTTCGATCGAGCCTGTGGAGGTTACCGGTAGATACACGAAATACTATGACTTAGACGTCGAGGTCACCCCGAACCGTCCCGGTGGGGGAAGCGTGGAGACGATGGGCTTCATGACCTACATACGGGATGGTGCCGCGGATGGGCATTTCTCGTCCGAGTGCCATGGATGGACCCGGCTGGTATTCAGACCGGTCGACGGCGGCGAGCCTCTCATCTACGACGTTGACGAGCAGGTGACGATGTACACCGGAGTGGATACACCGTTCCTCATCCCGGCTCTTCACGTTGCCGATCGCACAAACAAGCAGGAGGGACCTGGACATCTTCCCGACGAAGAGGGCTGCTGCTGCCAGGAGCACATCTGTCGATTGGTCGGCGGTGTGTGGCAGTGCAACACTCACTGCGCGTGCCCGTAGTCTCGTCGGGCTCTCCGAAGGACAAGGCCTGTCTCAAAGGCGATGCGTGTAGAGTGGAGCCGCGGGTCAGCCACGGTGCATGGCCCGCGCCGCTCACCGCACTGCGCCCGTCGAGCGCGAGACCACCTGTGAGGTACTCGTCTTGGGCGGCGAGCATCCCACCACTCGGAGCTTCTCCCGACGCCCCTTCGGCGGTACGCCGCCTCGTGACCTCGTCGCTTCTCCTCTACCCCGCCTGCAGCATTGGGAAGAGGGTCACCAACGAGAACATGATCAGCAGAGCCCAGATCAGCATGTCCATATCCATCACGCGTAGCTCCTGACTGTCGGCACAGGTCGGTCATCATCGACCGGTGATCGCTTGTCATTTATCGGTCATCGGCGTCGCTGACCCGCGGTCGTTTTG
>JASFUW010000287.1:0-6694 GCA_050050135.1 Phycisphaerae bacterium | reverse complement strand
GAAGTATGGATGCGGCGAGGGGGAGTGCGGGGCGTGCTCGATCATCCTCGAGGGCAAGCTGGTGAACGCGTGTATGGTGCTTGCTGTAGAGTGCCGCGGCGTAGACATTCTGACCATCGAGGGTCTTGCCGCGGACGGGTCGCTGAGCCGCATTCAACAAGCGTTTGTGGATCATGGGGCTGTGCAATGCGGTTTCTGCACGCCGGGGATGATCATGGCGGCGTATGCGCTGCTGGAGGATCACCCGGACCCGGCGGAAGAAGACGTTCGGCGGGGGCTGGAGGGGAATCTGTGTCGGTGCACCGGGTACCGCAAGATCATTGACGCGGTGATGTCCCTGTCGACTCGAGGTGGTGTCCATGCCTGAAGCGGTTGTCGAGTCGGGCACGAAGGGCGGGCGAGCGCGGGCAAAGCGTTCGCTGATCGGTGCGCGGGTTGCGAAACTCGATGCGCCGGAGAAGGCGACGGGTCTGGCGCGGTACGTCGAAGACCTAAAGCTGCCGCGGATGCTGTACGGGAAGATTCTCTTCGCGGACCGGCCTCATGCGCGGATCGTAGAGATCGACACGTCCGAGGCGAATGCGATGCGCGGAGTTCGGGCGGTCATCACGGCGAACGATATTGACCTGGTGCCGTTCGGATTCGGGCAGGACAACACCGCGCTCAAGAAGGACAAGGTCACCTGCATCCGTGACGAGGTGGCGGCTGTCGCGGCGGACACGCCCGAGCTTGCGGCGGAGGCGGTGAAGCGTATGCATGTTACCTATGAAGACCTCCCAGTGATCACTTCACCCGAGGAGGCGTTGCGGGATGGTGCCCCGGTGATTTACGAGAAGACGCCGGACAACACGCCGTTCCGCTACGATTATGCGCATGGGGAGATCGAGCGGGGTATTCGGGACTCGGATGTCGTTGTCGAGGACACGTATGACCTGCAAAGGGTGGCGCATTGCTGTCTGGGGACTTCGGGGATCATCGCCTCGTTCGAGCCTGACGGGCGGTTGACACTGCACTCGCTGACGCAGGTTCCGTTTCTCTATAAGCACGATCTCTCGCGGATCGTACAGGTGCCGCTGGAGAAGATTCGGATCGTTCAGCCGCCGATCGGGGGGGGGTTCGGGAGCAAGCTGGATATTCATCCGTTCGAGCCGATTTGCGTTTTTCTGGCGAGAGCGACGAAGCGGCCGGTTCGGCTGGTGTTTACGCGCGGGGAGGAGTTTCTGGCGACGCCGACGCGGCAGCCGGCGGTTATTCACCTAAGAAGTGGTGCGCGGCGCGACGGGACGTTCACGTTTCGTGACGTGAACATGACACTTGATAACGGCGGACGGACCTCGTGGGGGGCGACGACGCCGTGGATCATGATGCGGACGTTCTCGTCGCTGTATCGAGTGCCACATGTACGGCAGCACGTCGACGTGGTCTACACGAACAACGTCTATGCGTGCGCGTTCCGCGGATACGGAAACCCACAGGCGACGTTCGCTCTAGAATCGCAGATCGACGACCTGGCTGCGAAGCTCGGGATGGATCCGCTGGCGCTTCGGCTGATAAATGCCCAGGAGCCGGGAGAGACGACGGGTCAGGGGATGTTTCTGCGGACGTGCGGTTTGAAGGAGTGCCTTCGGACGGCGGCGGCGAACGCGGACTGGGAGGAGAGACGTCGGAACGTCCAGGTCCCGGGGCGCCGGGATCGAGACGGCAAGAGGTCGGTGGGTAGGGATCGAACTGCGGGTGCCTCGGTGGTTCGCGGGGTGGGGATGGCTTCGCTGTTTCACGTGGGGGGTGGAGCGAAGATCTACCGGTCGGACGGTTGCGGGACGATGCTGAAGATCGACGATTTCGGAGGGGTCACGGTTTTTACGGGGGCGTCGGAGATCGGACAGGGGTCGGAGACCGTTATCGCCCAGATCGTGGCGGAGGAGTTGGGACTTCGGATCGACAACATCCGGGTGATTAACAACGACACCGATCTGACACCGTGGGACGTGGGGGTTCACGCCAGCCGGACCACGTTTATCGCGGGGAACTCGGCGCTGCGGGCTGCGCAGGAAGCGCGACGAAAACTGGTCGAGGCGGCGGCCGTCCGTTTGAAGTGCTCCTCGGACGAGCTTGATCTGAAGGCGGAGAAAGTCGTGATGCGGGCAACCGGTGAGCCGGTCGAGTCGATCGGGAAGATCATCCGCGGGCTTCACTTCGGGGCGCGCAACGAACTGGTGATGACCACCGATTTCTATGAGCCGCCGAGCTGTCCGCCCGACGAGAAGCAAATGGGTGATATTTCAGCGTGCTACGCATTTGGCACTCATGTCGTGGAGGTCGAGATTGACCTCGAGACGGGTGTGGTGAAAGTGATCAAGGTTTGTGCGGCGCACGACGTCGGTAAAGTGATCAACCAGCTCGGGATCGAAGGGCAGGTCGAGGGGGGGATCGTGCAGGGGATCGGTTACGGGCTGTCGGAGGAGGTGAAGGTGAAGGACGGTCGGGTGCTCAATCCGAACTTTACGGACTACAAGATGATGACGGCGCAAGAGTTGCCCGAGCTGCATCTGTCGTTTATCGAGACGAAAGACCCGGCTGGTCCACATGGGGCGAAGGGGGTGGGTGAGTCGCCGCTGATTCCCGTCGCGGCGGCGATTGCGAACGCGGTTTATCACGCGACGGGTGTGCGGATAACGCAGTTGCCTTTGACGCCGGAGCGCGTACTGATGAGTCTGAAGAAGGCGAATGGAGCCAGCGAGTCCGCGCAGGCTGAAGCCTGCGGCTCGGGTGACGACGGGGGGTGAAGTGGAGAAGCTGACCGTCCTATCGCTGGAGCAGGCGCTATCGCTTTCTTATGCGACGCAGCGGTTTGTACACCTTGGTTGGCGAGTTATCCGGGTTGAGTCGACGCCGTCGGGGGATCGGTTGCCGGGGGATCCTAACCGGTACGTCGGGAAACAGGTCGAGCAGGTTACGGAAGGGGCGAAGTCCGATCGGCATGCCTACTTCATCGGTCCGAATGTGGGGAAGGAGGCCATTGCCCTCAACCTCAAGGATAAACGCGGGCAAGAGGTGTTGAAACGGCTGATCGCCGAGCTGCCGGTTGACGTCTTCGCGAGCAACACGCTACCGAAGCGATATGAGGAACTCGGGATCGATTACGGGTCGCTTCGGGCGGTCCGGCCGAGCTTGATCTGGGTTGGTTTATCCGCGGTGGGGCCTGA
The DNA here is from genome assembly GCA_050050135.1 of Phycisphaerae bacterium. Lineage (GTDB taxonomy): Bacteria > Planctomycetota > Phycisphaerae > UBA1845 > UBA1845. The sequence continues at coordinate 3,488 of JASFUW010000287.1, read as the reverse complement.
GTATCCCGATGCGCCGGGGTACGACCCCGCGCTTCAGGCGCTAATGGGGTATATGGACATCACGGGTGATCCGAACGGTCCGCCGATGCTCTGCGGCGTGCCGTTTGTCGACCTGAAGGCCGGGGACGAGGTTTTCGCGAATGTCTGCCTGGCGCTGGCGGAGCGGGCACGAACGGGGCTGGGGTGCCGGATTGACGTGTCCATGGCACAGGCGGCTGCGTCGTGGTTGGTGACGACGATTCCGCTGCTCGATCTCGGGTATGCCCGTAGCGAGATTACGCGGAACGCGAACGAGCATCGCGAGTTCGTTCCCGTGAACGTCTATCCGACGTCAGACGGTTACATCTATTTGGCGATCGGCAACGACGTGCAATGGTCGCGGCTTGTGTCGATTGACAGGTTTGCGACACTGGCGTCGCCGGTTCGTCAGACGAACGAGGGTCGGCGGTCGGAGCGGGAATTGATCCATGAGGAACTCGGCGCGATTACGCGAAAGTCCACGACCCAGGACCTTGTTGAGTTGTTTGGTTCAAAGGGTCTCGTGGCCGCCCCGATCCACACGGTCTCTGAGGTCGTCGACTATCCGCCCATTCGTGACAAGCTGCTGACAACGCAAACGCCGGACGGTCGGACCGTCCGCCTTCCTCCGCCGTCGGTCGAGCGCGCGCACTTGGTGTCAGACGACCGGCGCATCGGGTACGCGCCGTCCTACGGGGTTGATACGGGCAGGATTCTCACGGAGGCGGGATTTGCCGAAGCCGAGGCGGAGGATCTTCGGAGTGCGGGCGTAGTCGGGTGAGGGTAGGCGGCGGTTGTCTCGGGCGCGAGTGCGAGATACAATCTACCCATGCGAATCGCGGAGTTTCACAAGTTGCTCAGGCGACGGCCGTTCGAGCCGTTTCATATCCACTTGTCGGACGGTGCCACGTATCCTGTGACGCATCCGGACCAACTCATTCTTACGCCGCGAGCGGCGTATGTCGGTCTGGACACGGACGCTGACGGGTTGACCGCTCAGGATGTCGTCATCTGTGATCTTGTTCACATCACCCGGCTGACTCCGGTGGACGGGGTGAAACGCAAACGTCGGCGCAAGAACGACGACTAGCATCCTGCGCGTCGACGGCCGACCTCACGTCGTGGTGGCGGGTGACTCCGTGCAGCACCGGCCGTCCTCGGATCATCCTGGCACCTAACCGAACAGTGGTTCTGCGCCCGGAGACACGACAAGATTTAACATCCGAACCAAATGGTGGTATGCTTCCGGCGGCGTGTTGGCACGAAGCGTGCACCGGGCGGGGAGGACCTTTAACCTTCTGACGAGGGGCCTCGACGATGCGGTTCGAGAAAGCCTTCATCCCCTACGGAGCGTACTGGTCGACGCCGTTTTGCCGGTGGCAGGGAAGTCTGGGGCACCTGCACGCGATCAAGCTCGCGGGGCGGGTGGCGGTCGATGTCCTGGCAAGTCGGAAGATTGATCCCGGGGTGCTCGACGGTTTGTTCCTGGGATGGACCGTACCGCAGCAGCATGGTTTTTACGGGGCTCCGTGGGTCGCGGGGCTGGTCGGGGCGCCGGGGGTTACGGGGCCCAATATCAGTCAGGCGTGTGCGACGTCAGGGCGTGTCATCTCGAACGCAGCCATGGAAATTGAGTTCGGTACGCACGAGGCTGTGCTGACGATTCTCTGCGATCGGACAAGCAACTCGCCGCATGTCTACTACCCGAACCCGATGGGCGTCGGCGGAATCGGGGATAAGGAAGACTGGGTGTGGGACAACTTCAGCCGAGACCCGTTCGCCAAGAACGCGATGATCGAGACGGCGGAGAACGTGGCGAAGAGGTCGGGGATCGATCGGGCCGCTCAGGACGACGTGGCGCTGATGCGGTACGAGCAATACAAAGACGCGCTCAAAGACGAGGGCGCGTTTCTGAAGCGGTTCATGGTTTGGCCTCTCGAAGTGAAGGACGCTTCGGGACTAAAGGTCGTTAACACGATCGAGGGCGACGAAGGGGTGTTCCCGACGACGGCGGCGGGGCTGGCGAAGCTGAAACCGGTCGTCGAGGGCGGGACGGTGACGTTCGGATCACAAACCTATCCTGCGGACGGGAACGTCGGGCTGATGGTGACGACGCGAGAGCGGGCGGGCGAGCTGAGTCGTGATCCGAAGGTGTCGGTACGTGTCGTGTCCTTCGGTCAGGGTCGGGCGGAGAAGGGGTGTATGGCGATGGCGAATGTGCCTGCGACGCGGCAGGCGCTCAGCCGGGCGGGGATCACGATCAGGGATGTCAGGGCGATCAAGACGCACAACCCGTTTGCAGTGAACGACATCTGCTTCGCGAAGGAGATGGGGATCGAGGTTTCAACGATGAACCGGTACGGGAGTTCCCTGGTGTGGGGACACCCGCAAGCGCCGACGGGTGCGCGACTGATCATCGAGTTGATCGAGGAATTGGTTTCGCTGGGTGGCGGGTACGGGTTGTTCAGCGGATGTGCGGCTGGTGACACGGCTTTTGCAGTGGTTGTAGGGGTCGACTGAGGCGAGGTCGAGCGTCTTGACTCGGCATCGTGTCGACTTTCGGCGGTCAAGCGTAAGGAGTAACGGTCAAATGCTTCCCGGACAAAAGAAATATCCCCATATCTTCTCGCCGGGGAAACTCGGAAAGCTCGAGACGAAGAACCGGATCAAGTACGCCTCGACGGAAACGAACTTCAACTACCGCAACGGGTACGTGGCTGACAAGGAAGTGGCGTATATGGAGGCGCAGGCCCGCGGTGGTGCGGGAATCGTCACGACGCAGGGGGCGTATACCGAGCAGTCGGGTGAGGGGAAGGGCTACGTGGGGATGATGGCGATCTGGGACGACAAGTTCATCCCCGGGCTGAAGCGGATCGCCGATGTTATCCGCAAGTACGACGCGGTGTCCGTCTTGCAGCTAATGCATTGCGGGCGCGTAGGTGGGATTCATCTGGACTATACGGTCGGGCCGTCGGTGGTCGAGCAACGGTTGCCGCGGTTTCGGCCGCCGAGGGAGATGACGAAGGAGGAGATCGCGGTTTGCATTCAGGAGCACGTGGACGGGGCGCGGCGTTGCGTGGAAGCGGGTTTCGATGCGGTCGAGATATCGGGGATCGTGGGGTATCTGCTGTCGAACTTCATCTCGTCGTATACCAACAAGCGGACGGACGAGTTCGGTGGTGACGTAAAGGGGCGGGCGGAGTTTCCTCGTCGGATCGTCGAGGGCATTCGGAAGGCGGTCGGGCCCGATTATCCGATCATCATCCGGTTGTGCGGCGAGGAGCTTCTTTTGGATCGCGGGGGGAACACGCCGGAGGAGAGCCTGGAGATCAATCGGATCATCTGCGACGCGGGTGTGGATGTGTTATCAGTGACAGTCGGTTGGCAGGAATCGGCGGAGTCGGTCATCTCGCGAGATATCCCACAGGGCAACTGGTTGTACGTGGCCAGGCGGATGAAGGAAAACCTGG
>JASFUW010000286.1:0-6722 GCA_050050135.1 Phycisphaerae bacterium | reverse complement strand
CGCCTTCCCTGCATGACGGAGCGCGACACGGACTCCTTTCGATTGCTGACCGGGCGCGTTGAAGGTATTCGAGGGCTCGCTGTCGAAAAGTACGGCGAGGTTGTGGTGCTCCAGGTCTCGCACGAGACGCCGGAGTTACGGCGGGCACTTCCCGGTCTGGCGAAGTGGTACCTGGAAGCGCTGGGTGTCCGGGCGGTGTACACGAAGCGGTTCGTGCGTGATCGCGATGCGTCGCCGACATCTAGCACCGACACGCATCATTCTCCGAAGCCGTTTGTCGGCACGCCGGCGGCGGAGCAGATCGTCGCCCGCGAGCGCGGTCTGAGGTTCGCAGTCCGTCCTTATGACGGGCTTTCGGTGGGGCTCTTCCTGGACCATCGTGACAACCGCGAGCGAATCCGGGCGATGTCGGCGGGGATGCAGGTGCTGAATCTCTTCGCGTACACGTGTGGGTTTTCGGTGGCGGCGGCGAAGGGGGGCGCGGACAGGACCGTCAGCGTTGATCTGTCGCGCAAGCACCTCGATTGGGGGCGCGAGAACTTCGAGCTCAACCAGGTCGATCCGGATGAGCACGAGTTCTTTTGCAGCGACGCGTTTTCGTTTCTGCGCGGCGCGGCGCGAAAGAGTCGGGCGTTCGACATCATCATTATCGATCCACCCAGTTTCGCGCACGGTCGGAAGCGCAAACAAGATTTCTCGATTGCCAGAGACCTATCCGACCTGATCGCAGCGTCGTTGACCGTTCTGCGGCGCGGCGGGACGATGATGGTCTCGACGAACTACCGGCAGATGTCGATGCGTGGCCTGCGCGATCGGGTCACGACTTGCGCCGGTCGGCGAAAGTCGAGGATTATCGAAACGCCGCGCTTGCCGGCTGACTTCGCCTGCGACCCACACCACGCCAAGACGGTGCTCGTACGGTTCGATTAGCGTCATTTCCTGAGGCGCGGCAGTTGGTCTTTTCGTTCCGCCATGCCTGCTTGCGAGTTGCTAGTCCGTATCCCCCGCATATCCGCGCAGATCGAAGATCAGGAAGTTCTGATCCTGCACGAGGAGGGGGAACTCGCCGTGGAGAAATTCGTTCAGGTCCCTTTGTCGTGCGAAGTCCCGCAAATTCGTAACGATGAAAAACTCGATGGGATGGTTTGTCGATATCCGATCGAGGCGCTGTCGGGCGGTGAGTTGCGGCCTGCCGCGCAAACGCCGGGCGCGCAGCTCGGTCCGGTCGGGCCAGTTGACGCCCGCGATCTCACCATAGTATTGAAGCGGTTTGCCATAGTGGTGTGCGAGGAAGACCGTCTTGTCGCTGTGGCCGACCGACGCACCCACGGCCCGAGCGACTTCGACGATCTCGGCCGCCCTTGTTCTCGGCACGCGCCAGTCGGCTTGATAGAGGCTCAAACAGATTCCCACAATCATCAGAGCGACGGCCCCGCCCCGCGCCAGCCACGCACCGTACAGCTCCGACAGACGCCTGAGCGCTAAATCAAACAGCGGTAGCAGCGAAAGGGCCGCGATGGGTATGAAAGGTAAGTGATAGTAGTCATGCGTGTGAATATGGTAGTTGAAAACGAGGCCGTAACAGGCGTAGCCGATCCACAACGCGGACAACACCGTCCGTTGCCGACCGGGACGGGCAAGTAGCACGCTGACGAGCGCCGCCAGGATTGCGGGGCTGCCGAGGACGAACTCGAGTCGATCAAGCCATCCCTCCCAATAGGAGAGTTTTCCCCAGAGGCGCGGCATGAAACTCGCCCTGGCTTGACCACCGAGAAAACCGCCGATGAAGATGCCGTAGATGTAGTACAGGATGGTGGGAACCAGACTCCCTCCGCAGTAAACCCACACGTCCTTCCGCGTCAAGGCGCGCCGTACGCCATGTGCCAAAACGGCGAGCGCAAGGAACGCCGTGTACATCGGAAACAGACAGACGGGCTTGATGAACATGGCGGCCGCGGCGACGACAATCGCCAACGCCAGGCGGCGTACAGAGGGTGCGTCGAAGTAGTTCAGCGTCAGCAGGACACCGCCGAGAAACAGCATCACCATCAGTGGGTCGGGCTGAAAGCTCCGGCTGGCGTCGATACCGTATGGGAGGAAAATGTAGAACGCCGCGGCGAAAACTCCGGAACCCGGCGACATCAGGCGCAAGGCGATCAAATATACGAACACACCGCCGACCAACCAGAACAGGGCTGACATCAAGCGCGGTAGCCAAAGGCGCTCCGCACCGCCGAGCCGATACGCTATGGCGGCTAGCCACTCCATGATGGGCGGTTCGAGGACGCCCTCCTTTTCGGCTGAAACCGTCGCGGCACGCTTTTTCTCCTGCGATACGGTGTCGATCATCCCGTAGTAGTAGGCGCGTGCGATCAGGGCTGACCGGAATTGCCGGGTGCCGTGAAACCGGAGGGGCGGGTCTGCGATCCCGTCAAGTCGTAGCCAGAAACCGCAGACAAACAGGATGCAGATCAGGATCGTCCGAGCATGCGGACCGAAGAACTCGGCGCTTTTGGACCCTGGGCTCGAGTCCGCCTCCGAGGGTTGGGTGAACACGCGCGGTTCGTGCCTGTCACCGGTATTCTGTCTTGCAGATCGCTTCGGGCGTCCCAAAATCTACCTCGTTCACACAGACCGAATGAACCCACACCACCAAGCGCTTCGGGCCATCGTAGTTGAATCCGGTAGCGGATCAACGGCCCGGTTTGCGAGTCCGGTGGCGCTTCCCGCAAGAACAGAACGGACGACGACCTGCGTGTGTCACATGGAGACGCAACCGGAGGGGTGGATCGGTCTGGATTACGGGCTCAATCGCCGACATATCCCAAGGCTCGCAGGGCGTCGAGGACCTGCGGATCTTCGGCGGTTTCTGCCGGGGAAGTCGTCCCGAATCGATAGCGATCCAGATACTCGTTGCGAAACCGGTTGTGCATGTTCCAAAGCGAGCTTCGCATGGCGTCACGGAGTTGGGGTCGCTCAGAGGCCAAGTCGACCAGCTCGTCGGGGTCCGACAGAATGTTGAACAGCTTCGGCTGCGCTATCTGGATGTCGTACATGAGCTTGAAGCCGCCCTCCACGAAGCTTCGCTCCGTGGTGCCGTATAACATCCCCTCCGAGAAGATCGTGCGATGCGTGTCTTGGCCTCGCACGGTCGGTATGAGGCTCGTGCCCTCCATCGATGTCGGAGCTGACTCGCTCGCCTCGGCCAGCTCGATAATCGTCGGCATGATATCGATCGTCGGAACCAGGGCGTCAACCACATGCCCCGCGGGCAAGCCGGGGGAGGCGATGATCAACGGTACGTGCAACACTTCGCGGTGCAGACTATGTCCATGCTCCTCCGAGCCATGCTCGCCGAATTCCTCGCCGTGGTCGGAGGCGAATACGATCGTAGACTCGCCCAGTCCGACGTAGCGCTCGATGGAGTCCAGGATCGAGCCGACCATCTCGTCGACAGTCTGTACCTCCCCGTCGTAGCGGGCCGGTTTCGTTCGCGGTTCGGGCGGCATGTATCTCGGCGGGGGGCGGTACGGGCGGTGCGGGGTCAGCAGGTGAATCCAGACAAACGGCGTGGTGTGCGCTTTTTTCTTTAGCCAGTTGTCGAACTCAGCCACCAGCGCCGGGTCGAATACCTCCGCTCCCCGCATGTTCGACCATCGCCGAGCCGGTTCGAACGCGTTCGGGTCGTAGCGTCCCACAGTCTCTTCCCCGATCGGGCAGTACCACTCGCTGACGCCCTTCACGAATCCGTTCCCGATGTTGAGCATGGGTTGATCCACGAAGGCTGCGGTGTGGTAGCCCGCGCCGCGCATCGTCTCGGCGAGCGTAGGAACGTCGGAGGGGATCGTGTAGGCACGCTGGGCTCGCTTCTCTCTAACCTTAAACTGCTTGCCGTCCGGGGCCGGGGCTTCGATCAGACCGAGTTGCGTGGGGTATCGCGACGTCAGAATGGCACCCATGCTCGGGGTCGTCCAGCTTGCGACGGAATGGGCGCGGGCGAACCTCACACCCATCGAAGCCAGCCGGTCGATCTGCGGGGTCTCGATGGATTCGTATCCGTAGCACGAGAGTCTGTCGGCCCGTAGCGTATCTACCACGATCAGGAAAACGGCCTTCGGCGCTGAGGGGCGGGCGAGACGCCACACCACACCGCCCCCCACGGCGATGCCGGCTACGATCAGAATCCCCCACAGCGGTCGGCGCATGACATTCTCCGCCGTTGACGGCGATACGGACGATCTCCACACGAGCCCGCCATCTTAGCGAACGATGCAAGGTATCGACAACATCAGGCCGGTTGATCTGTGCGCATGGATGATGGTCTATATAATGTGAGGCGGAACGCCGGGCGCGCGGGCGGGGAGGACGTACCCGAATCAGTGAGGTTGAGCGGATATGAGCTGCGATCCGATTCCGATGACGGCGCCGCCGGATGTGTACCAGCGGCGGCGGGAACAACTGGGCAAGGCGTTGCACCGCCCCATCGTCCTCTTCGCGGGCGAGCCGAGGGCGCGAAACTATGCCACCAATACCTATCCGTTCCGGGCGGGAAGCAGCTACCTCTACTTCGGCGGTCCGGCGGTTTCAGGCGCCGCATGGCTCATCGAGCCGGGTGGCAACGGTCGGGCCGGATGTTCACTCGTCAGACCGGTCGCTGGCGTGGAAGAAGCGGTGTGGATCGGCGAATCCGCCAGTGACGATCGACTCGCCGCCGCTGCCGGGCTTGACGTCGGAAGCTTGATCTCGCCGGACGGGCTGGAGGCGCGCGTGTCGGGACGGTCGACGGCCTATGTCGCACCACCATGCATACCGACCATGCAATGGGCCGTGTCTCTGGGCTTAGATACCGCGGCCGACGAGGAACTGCTCGCGATCATCGAGCTGCGGTTGGTCAAGGACGCGCACGAACTGGCGGCGATGCGTGCGGCAGCCGGGATCAGCGTGGGTGCTCATCTTGCCGCAATGCGAGCGACCGCACCAGGCCGGACCGAGGCTGACGTCGCCGCAGCGTTCGAGGCGGTGTTGGTGGCCAACCGGTGTAAGCCGTCGTTCACGGCTAACGTGACGCTTCGCGGAGAGGTTCTGCACAACGACGCCTACGAGCGCACCATCGAGCCGGGTAAGCTCCTTCTGATCGACGCCGGCGCCGAGGAACCGGGCGGTTACGCCTGTGACATCACGCGCACCTATCCGTCGACCGGCGAGTTTACGCCGATCCAACGTCAACTGTATGACACCGTGCTCCGGGCGGAACGTGCGGGAATCGCGGCCTGTGTTCCCGGCGCGCGCTTTCGGGACGTCCATGACATGGCAGCTCGCGTGATTTGTGAAGGGTTGGTCGAGGCGGAGTTGCTGCGGGGCGATCCCGCGGAGTTGGCGGCGCGGGGTGCTCACACCCTGTCTTTCACGCACGGACTGGGGCATTTGATCGGTCTCGACGTGCACGACATGGAGGACTTCGGCGATCTTGCAGGCTACGCCCGAGGACGCACAAGACGCACCGAGTTCGGCCACAAATTCCTTCGCTTGGATCGCGATCTCGCGCCGGGCATGACCTTGACCGTGGAGCCGGGTGTGTACTTCGTACCCGCGATCTGGGAGCAAGACTCACTGACCGGTGCTTTCAGCGACGTCGTCAACCGCGCTGCGGTCGACCGATTGCTGGAGGGCGCGTTCGGCGGCATTCGCATCGAAGATACGATCTGTGTGCAGGACGGCGAGGCCGGTCCGGAAGTGTTGACGAGCGACTTGCCGTCTGACGCAGACGTCGTTGCGGCGATAGTGAAAGAGGGAGCATAGCGGCGCCGCCGACTTGAGCGAACGAACCACACAGAAAGAGGTATAGTCCGATGCACCGGCAGCCACTACTCGACCAGCTTCACAACCACCGCGGATCCGATTCAAGCGAGGAGGCCGCTCGCGTCCGCATGATCGAGTTCGTGGAGGCAAACCCTGACTGCTTCGAGCGGTCCAACCTCTCAGGACATATCACCGGCGCCGCCTGGCTGGTCAACGCTGCGAACACGCACGCCCTGCTTACACACCACCGCAAGTTGGGCTTGTGGCTTCAGCTCGGTGGACACGCCGACGGTGACCCCGACGCCCTTAGTGTGGCACTCCGCGAAGCTCGGGAGGAGTCCGGCATCGAGCAGATTGTCCCCGTGTCTCGTGATATCTTTGACGTCGACGTTCATCCCATTCCCGCGCACAACGGAGTGCCACCGCACCTTCACTACGACGTCCGGTTTTTGCTTCGCGTGGAGGGCGAACCCTCGCTGCGTATCACGGAAGAATCGATCGAGCTCGCGTGGCTGTCACGACCTGAAGTCCCGCGAATCGTAACGGACGGCTCCGTATTGCGAATGCACAGGAAATGGGCGCGCGTTGAATCCGCGGCCGGCCCACCGGCAACCGCGGGATAATCGCGCCCACCGGGCGGAACGCTCGACGATTTTTTTCCCGCCCGCGACGAGAAACGTGCGCCGCGCGCGGGTAATCCCAGACACGTCGATGAGTCTTAATCGGGCGCTCGTTCCGCCCCGCCCAACGAAAACGCCCTTTCAGGAGCGCTTGACAATCGACGCTCTTGCGAAATGGCGCCTCCATATCGAGCGCCGAAAGGTTGGATAAACCAACATCTATTTCAAGAATTCACAGGGCCAATCAAGCGGAGATTTATTGTTGCACTTCTTGCTCCCTGGTGGTTATCATGTTTACAAGTG
>JASFUW010000285.1:0-6757 GCA_050050135.1 Phycisphaerae bacterium | reverse complement strand
TCACCGAAATCTCGACCTCTTGCATCACGACCTCCTTGTGCAAACCACCGACAGCACCATGCTATCGCTGTACACAAGAAGCGTAACTGTATTTATTCGAGCGCGCCACCCGAAATGGGATGCACCCGCTGCCAACCGCAAGGCGCTTGTCCGGTAACACGCGCGACCGCACCCCCCGTCGATCAGACTTTGCGTTCGCGCTTCCGCCCCGGTCGCCCTCGACAGCCGGCAGGCACCAATCGCAGCTCACCACGGCGGCCGGTCACTAAAGCGCCATACGCCCCAGTCCGACTATTGAAGCATGGGCGTTGACCCGCCCGGTCTGCGCCTCGGGTTTCGACAAGTCGGAATCGCGGGGCGCCCCGGCGCGCCGGGGTACACGATGTGGCGCAGAGTCGTGGGAGCGTTCGGATATGTCCGCCGCCAAGATTACCAAGACCTACGGCGAACTCGTGGCCGAGTCACGCCCCTCCAAACAACCACCCCCTCCTTCGCAGGAGGAAGAACTCGACGCGCTCCTCAGGGCTTTAAGCGAGCGCAGGGAGCGGGAGGCCAGCGGCGGTGACGGCGCCGGGTTTGATCCGGTTCAAAGACTCCGCGAGGTCATGGCCGGCGATCTGATCCCCGAATTCGTCGCCCTCGTCGAGAAATACTCCCGCTCCGGCGTCAGCATGGAGATGGACGCGACGGATTTGCTGAACGGTGGTCGCGGCATCCAGCTCGAGTTCGAGGTGGGTGAGCACGGAGTCAGGCTCCAGGGAACCGTTACCTCTGACGCCATCGCCTTTCACGAGACCCGCCACGCGCCCGACGTGCACGGCGAGATTGCCAGCGGACCGATGCTCCGTCTTCGCGGTCTGAACAAGGCCGTCTTCCGCGAGTTCATCTGCGAGCGGTTGTGCGTCTTGCTCCGGGCGGTCATCAAGCGACGTTGACTTCGACACGGGTTGATTTGCGAATAGCGAATTACTGGCCCGCCCATCCGCCGCGTTCTGACTTCGCCATCCTGAATCTGCCATACACCATTATCGCTCGTGGTGCGTGCCACCAAGCTGCTCTAAGGAGCGGCGGGCCCGCCACGACCGCCGCGCCTAATCGCCGCCCTCGCCCTGCTCGACATCCTGGCGCCGTTCCCGGGTGTACCGGATTTCTGTCTGGCGGAACTGGTCCATTCCGGGCGGTTCGGGGAACGCCACGTTGATCGCCCACGCGGGGTCCTGCGTCTCGCAGATGCGTACGAAATACGGCTTGAGCCGGTCGTACGTCAACTGCCGTTGGGCGAGCGGCAGGTTGTCCCACAGGCGCGCCTTATAGAGGGGGGCAATTTCCGGACGCTTCATGTAGCTATCGATCATGTCCCGCACGATCACGGGGAATGGTTCCATCTTGCGACGCTCGTTGATGTCGAACTCGGTGTCCAACACCCAGAACTCCCGAGCCCGCGCCGCGCGCCCCAACGAAGTCGCCCCGCTTTGCGTCAGGCCGAGGGAAAGCTGCTTCAAACCCCGCTGGATGAAGGCATGCACGAAGGCGTTGGCCGCCTTGAAGGTCTCCAAACGCGAAAGCAGCTCGCCCATGACGAAACCCTCGACCGACTGCAGGTATCGTCTCTGTGTCGAACCGTCCGGCTCCGGGTTGTTCTCGCGCAGATACGCCAGGAAGTTCTCGGCTTGGGCAACGTTCTCCTCCCCGCCCTCGAGGTACAGAAGCTGAATCCAGTTTTCCATGTTCGTGATAAAGCCCACCCGGTAGTTTCTGCCGATCTCCCCCTCTTGGAAGCCCGGGTCGTCGCCGTACTGCTCTTTGCTGAGCCGCAGGTACGTGTCATACAGGTAGGTGATGAATCGCACGTCGGGCGTCAGGTCGATGTAGGAGGCGAACGGGTCGTCGAAGTCGGGCAACAGCGTGATCCTGCCGCGCATCGCCAGCGTGTTCAGGGCGATCAGAATCTGGCGTGCCGTATTCATGGCATCGTTGACGTCGACGTTTTCGACCCCCTTGGCCAGATCGTTGCCCAGACTTGCCCAGTACAGAGAGTGCGAGAACGCGTTGCGGAGGTCGAGGGGACCGTATCGCTCCATCAACTCCATCCACTTGTCCAGACCGTGCGTGCCCGAACTCGTCTTCCGGTCGAACTTGTAGTCTTCACGCAATACCTTCGAACGCAGCGCCGCCAGCAGTCTCTCCCGCGCCGCAACGTAGTCGGGGTCTTCGAGAAAGCCCAGGCGCCGGGCGAGCAGAGGATCGAGCTTCGACTTGTCCTCGATCAGGTCGCTGACGGTCAGCTCCGGGCGGAGGTAGCGGGCCGCGAATGCCAACAGCTCTTCATCCGGCTTCAGATCGACACCGGCAAGCTTCGAGATGAGGTCACGGACCTCGCCGTCGGACGCTACGAAATCATCGAAATCACGCGGGGCTTCGACCACCTTCCGAAACCACTCGAAGTACTCTTTCGTGGTCAGCGCGACGGGCCGCGCACCCAACACCCGCTCCATCTCCACCGCCAACGCGCGCTTGTAGTTCAGATGCTCGTCGTCGTAGAAGTCGCCGATCTTGTGCCAGTAAATCCAGGACAACGACTTGTAGAGCGTGACCGACCGCGGGTTGTATTCGATCCCCTTGTCCCGCAGGATCCTGATCCCGTTTCTTACCCATTGCCACCGCGCTTCGGGCGTAAACTGCATCACCGAAATGTTGTACGCCATGTTCCACGCGGCGTAGTCCCACAGCTTGGGGAACCGTGGCGCGAGCGCACAGACAGCCTCATGGAGTGAGAGGGCCTCATACGTCTTTCCCTCTTCCTTCAATCTTTCCGCGCGAATGGCAGCCCAATCGATCGCCAGCGCCCGGAACGTGCCCAGCTTACCCATCAGGGCGATGTCGGGCGGCAGTGTGCCCAGTCGGTCCGGGTCGATCACCAGTTGCCGCTCCTGTCGAACTTCGTTGACCGGTCCGATCAGCAGCCCGGCGCCGACGAAACAGCCGACGGCGAGCAGCGCCGCCGTAAGCTGTACGGCCCATTCATAGCGCTTGGCGGCTTGCCGGGCGGCGAGGTGGTCGGGCAGTTTGTAATCCAGAACCTCTGACATTCGTTGACACACCCGGGACCGGACCCTCTCAGCGCCCCTACACAGAAACCTCCGCCACCTCACGCCGGTGGAACAGCAACATCGCAAGACCGAGCAGAAAGGACGTCCTGAGGATGGCGACCGAGACGATACCTTGAAGCACCCACACGAGACTGACGTTACGTCCGTTGACCAGCGTCTCCACCGCGTCATACCTTCCGAAGTCCGGTGTGACCCAGAACACGACGATGACCAGGATGCCGAGTCCTCCAAGGAACAGTTGCTTGATCAGCGAAAGCAGTTTGAGAAGCGCCCAAGGATCGGCGAAGTAGGACTTGATCGCGCTCCCGAACCCCACGGCCCCTCCGCCATACACCCAATCCATGGCGTCTGCAAGGAAGGACTGAGCACCGGCAAACACGTACACGGTAAACGAGGAAAGACACGCCACCGGAAAGGAGAACGCGGTCGTCATCAACACACTCACCGCGGCAAGGAACAGCAATTTGCAGTACATCAACACCATAAGCCGCAGGAGGTTTCCCGAGAACGTCCCCACGATAAACAGCAGCTCCACGCCACTCGACTTGCGGAACTCCATGATGTTGTTGTATTGACGCTCACCCTGGAACGGGTTGCTGTTGAAGAAGTACGCGGTCAGCGTATGGTCCGAGGCAACGGCGTCGGCCGGGACGCGCACCGTGTGAAACCTCCCCACCACCTGCCGAACCGGAAGATCATAGACCGGCGTCCCCTTGTTCGGATTGCCCACGCGCCACAGTCCTCGAAACGTCTCGTCCGGTGGGTAGTTCGTCACGTCGGTCTTGTACCGTATCTGCACCTCGTGACCGCGCGTTCGATCGCACAGAACGTTCGTAAACTCGAAGACCCGGAATTCGTTCGGACCGACCACGCGCCACTTCGCTTCATACTTGCGCCCCAACCGGGCACGTTCCTCAGTCGGGATGAAGTCGGGCACATTGTCATACAATCCCTGCTCGAGGTTCCGCTCGAACTCCAGGTCGGCCAGCTTCTTGAACTCCGGCAGCTCGCACTGCAACGCGTGCCGGGCGACCAGCACTTCGTTCTCCAGTTCCTTTTCGTCGAACACCTCGTCTATGGGCGGATGCGTCCAGCGAATGTAGTGCACCATGCCGTATATGGTGATTCCGGCGCACGACAGAAACGCCAGGTTCAACGTGCTGATCCCGACCCATTTGCCCAAAATGTACTGCCAGCGCGGGATCGGCTTTGTCATCACCAGGTAAATCTGCCGGTTCACAAGCTCATCGGCGAGCGAACGCGACATGAAGATCGTCAGCATCCCCAACAGAACGCCGGTGGCGCTCAGCGAATAGGACAGAAAGCTCTGGACCGCTCCTGTCACCGAGCTGTCACCCTGGATGGAGAATGGAAGACCGAGCACGACGAGCGCCACCAGCACCAGAAAGACCAGGGCGATCTTCATGCGGATGCCTTCAGCGATCATGTGCCCGGCGACGGCCCAAACCTTGCTCACGACTCACCCTCGCCCTTGCCCCCAAGCAGCTCTTGGATGACTTCGCTGTCCGCGTTGACCGGCGGGCGCGGTTCATCGGGCGCGGCCGCCCGAGGGCCCACGGCTTCTGTATGATCCGACGACGAAGGCTCCTCGTCGTCTGCCGAACCGCCCAGAAGCTGCTCGATCACCTCCGCCGACGGCTCATCGCGGGAGGACCGGGCGGGCGCGGGCTGCTCGGGCACCGGCTGCGCGGGTTTCGACGCCGACGCCACGAGCGAATCGACCACGGCTTGGGTCGTCGTCTCCGCGGGCTGTTGCAGAAACTCCGGAACTTCTCCACCCCCAACCGCCCCGAACGTCCGGATGTTCGCCGCCTGAGCCTCTTTGACGATTCGCAGGAAGAAGTCCTCGAGGCGAACACGCGGGCTGGACACCTCCACGATGTCCTTGCTTTCCAGGCGCTGGATCAGGTTGCGTATTTCGGCGATCGTCTCCTCAGACAGCGACGGCGTGGTGATCTGCGTCGCGTCGGTCTTCCTGAGAAGCTCACCGATGTCCCCCGCGGCCCGCTGTTGGCCGCCGTACAGAATGGTCACCCGGTCGCATACGTCCTCCACGTCGGCGAGGATGTGGCTGGACAGAAGAATCGTCTTGCCCTTCTTCCCGAGGTCACGGATCACGTCCTTGATCTGCCTGGCGCCGATGGGGTCGAGCCCGGACGTCGGCTCGTCCAGGATCAAAAGCTCGGGGTCATTGATCAGCGCCTGGGCGAGTCCGATTCGCCGCGCCATGCCCTTGCTGTATTCACCGACGCGGCGTTTGGCCTCGTGACGCAGACCGACCATGTCGAGGAGTCGATCCGACCGCTCACGCCGCGCCTTCGAGGGCAGTCGAAACAGTCGCCCGTAGTAGTCCAGCGTCTCATGCGCGACCAGAAAACGGTAGAGATACGACTCTTCCGGAAGAAACCCGATGCGTGATTTCACGGCCACGTCCGTCGGGGCCTTGCCGAACACCGAGATGCGTCCCCTGGTCGGATACAGCAGACCCAGGAGCATCTTGATGGTGGTCGTCTTCCCGGACCCGTTCGGCCCGAGCAACCCGAACA
Organism: Phycisphaerae bacterium; assembly: GCA_050050135.1. Taxonomy (GTDB): domain Bacteria; phylum Planctomycetota; class Phycisphaerae; order UBA1845; family UBA1845. The sequence goes on along the minus strand of JASFUW010000285.1, from coordinate 1,080 downwards.
CCTCCCCCGGCTGAATCTCCAGATCCAGGTCCTTGACCGCCTCGACGCGAGGCCGACGCCAGAAATCTTTGAACGTCTTGCACAGCCCCGCCGTCTGTACAACCGGGTTCGCCTTGGTCAGCCTGTTCGTCATTCACGAGTTCTCGATGCGCGTTAGCCGCCACCGTCCGGGCCGATCGGCACGAATCGTTCCGGCCGCAAGCTGCTGGGGTCGAACTTCTGTTCTTGCAGACGCCGCTGCTCGGCCATTCTCTGCTCTTCGGGATCCAGCGGGATTCTGATCCTCACTTCCTTCAACCCCGGCGGTCGGTAGAACTTCGTTACGCCGGCGCCGGCGAGTATCTCCTGTTTGGTCTCTTCCCAGAGCCGATTGATGAGCATCAACGGGTTTCGCTCATACTCAGGCACAAGGGAGTTATACTCGTCTACGTCGGCCTCCATCCGTGACACGACGGTTGCCCGGTACGCCCCGGCCTCCTTGATGCGGCGCCCCGCTTCGCCCTCCACCTCGTTGACCAGCAGCTCGTCGAGCTCACGCCGGAGTTGTTCGACGGTTGCCTGTGCCCTACCGCCGCGATCGATGGCATCCAACAAGGCGATCAGCCGGGCATGCGAAGCCCCCGCCGCCTCGTTCAAAATCTCCGTCCGTCTCTGCTCGGCGGCGCGCACCTTCTGCTGCTTCGTGTTCTCCGCTCGTTGCGTGGCGTCGAACGCGGTCCGGATTTGGACGGGCGGGGTAGGCTCGTACATCTCGATGAGCGCAACCTCGATGCCGCTCTCGAGGTCCGACAGTCGGTCGTTGATCCGCCGTTTCATCTCCCCTTGAACGTAATCGACCCGCGTGCGGATCACCTCTTCCGCCGTCAACTCGCTCGCAACCTGAATCCCCACCGTCTCGACGAGAGACTTGATCAGTTTCTCCGCCGCCTCGACCTTGTCCCCCGCCAGGTTCGTTACGTAGGCGCCGACATCGTTGATCTTGTAGCTCACCTTCCACTGCACGTGCACCAGCCCCGCATCAGCCGTCAGCAACGCGCCGTCCAAGACTGGGTGCAGTCCCTGACCGATGCTGCGATGGAT
>JASFUW010000284.1:0-6802 GCA_050050135.1 Phycisphaerae bacterium | reverse complement strand
ACCGAGTCGTGGACAACAACTGCGGTGCCGTCTTTGACCAGCCTACGCCACGATGCCTCGAACGAGCATGAAGGCTTCGGCGTTGGGGATGCCCATGGCGTGGCCTCGGGTTACGCTCAGGGCGCGGAGGGCTTCCAACGATCGCTGGTGGGGGGACTGCCGGATTTGTGACGCATACATGGCACAGGCCTCGAGCTTCTTCTCGATGAAGTCGGTGATGTCCACGAACACGTTCGGGGTGAAGGCGGGCGTGATCGGCGGGGCGTACCAGTCGGTCTCGGAGACCGTTTCGTAGGCGAGGATGCGTTTTGCGTACTCGCCGCCGGTGGGGCGGGAGCAGACCATCGCAGCCTGGAAGATCAACTGGTGGTCGCGGTGCACGTCGCCGGGGTGCGGCAGATACAGCGTGGTCGGTTTGACCAGACGCAGCACGGAATCGAGTGCCTCGTTGATGTCAGAACCGGGGACGGCGTCGAGCCTGGCCGCGGGCAGATCGAGAAAGTGCGATCCGCTAAGACCCAGGATAGCGTGAACCTCGCGGGCCTCGGCTTGGACACGCTCGACCTGCTCGGTGCCGAAGCGGGACGCCTCGCCGCGGGTGCAGATCACGACGTGGACCGAATCGCCCCGCGCCAGGTGGCGCAGGATCGAGCCCCCGACGCCGAAGACCTCGTCGTCCGGATGGGGCGCAACAACCAGGACTGTTTCCATTGTCAGGATTCCTTCCCGCGCGGTTCCGATGTCAGCCGATCCCCGACGGCCACCGACGTCGCGAACGTGGGCTCCGGCCCGTCCTCGAATGCGGTCTCCGTCAACCACAGCGCCCCATCTCTGGTCTTGACCAGGATGCGGCCGGCAGGCTCGATTTCGAGTACCGCACCAGGCGGGGCGTCGGATTCGCCCTTGCTTGACCCTTTGGACCCCACAGGCTCGGCCCGCCAGATCGTCACCTTACGACTTTCCCAGTAGCTGAACGCACCGGGATAGGGTCGCCCGGCCGCCCGGACCAGTCGATATATCGCATCGGTCGTTTCGGACCAGTCGATTAGCCCGTCGGCCGGCGTACGCTTCGGATAAAACGAGGCTTGGCTGTGTTCCTGCGGCGTCCGGGGCAGCGTACCCGACCGGATCAGCGGGGCGAGCTCCAAGACGACCTCGGTCAACACCTCGTTCATGCGTTGGATGAGGTCTTCCGAGTAGTCGTTCGGCAGGACGGGCACCTCTCGCTGAACGATAATGTCACCGGCATCGGGTTCGTCGGTCAGATAGAAGAGGTTGACGGCCGCCCGCGCCCCACGAAGGATGGTCCACGCCACCGGCGCCCGCCCTCGCCCCTCGGGAAGCAGCGTCGGATGAAACCCCACCCCGCCGTGCCGCGCGATGCGAATCAGCCGATCGGGCACGAGCTGCGACAACCCGATGACCCAGAGCAGGTCGGGTGGTCCTTCCGTCAGGAAGGCTTCGACCTCGGGCTCGCTCACTTTCACAAAGGAGAGAAACGGGAGCCCGGCCTCCTCCGCTACGGGTCGAAGGGAACGAAAGTCCGACACGACATGCGCACGCGAGTCGTCGAGCCCGAGCACGGCGGTGATCTCGACCCCGCCTCGAATCAACGCGTCGAGGCAGTAATAGCTCGAACTGACGCTGCCCATCAGCGCAACGTTCATCGCTGACGCCTCGACGCAACGCCGCGGTTCGCATCGTCCGGGGGCTTCGACTGCGCGTCAGCCGAAGTCCTCAACCATGATCGGAGTCGGCAAGTTGGCATTGCGAGGAAAGATAGTCCGTGCGGGTTACAACCGCAAGGCGACGGCGTCGTCGTCAGCGTCGGCGGTGTGCGCCGGATCCATCACGAACGGATAGAGTTCGGAAGTCGAGAAGGGCTTGGGCGCCAGCCCGAGCGACGCTTCCTGCAACCGGCGCGTGACCGGCACGCCTCGCCGTTTCAACCGGCGCGCTTCGCGCCTGCGGACCTTGACCTGCGTCAACGCGGACGTCCCGTTCGGGTCCTCCCGAACCAGGGGGGATCGGGTACCGTCCGTGAGCACCGACACGATGCGGTCAAAGCACTCCGCGCGGTATTCGTGCAGCAGGTCCTCGGGTAGTTCCCCCCGGGAGCGTCGACCCCAGGTATTCATCTTCCGGCGCAGATCGCGCCGCACGACCATCCTGTTCACCCGGTGAAAAAGGAATCTGTTCAGGTCATAGGGTAAGAACGTACCCGAGAAGTGATGCTCGATCCGATCGTGATGTCGACTGTGGTCGCGGTCGAGCACGCTCTCGAGCGTTTTCCAGGACGCGATCGGTTCGCACGCGTCGGCCCGAAGCTCCCAGTACAGGTGCCCGAAGCGGAGCGACGCCCCGCTGGTTACGAGCTGCCGCGGTATGAACTTCCCGTGGGCGATGGTATCCGCAGCCAGGTGCGAAAGATAACCATAGGTGAACGCCCTGGCTTCGTCGTCTCTGGCGCCGTCGAACAGACGAAACGCGGTGCTCCAGTGGTGGCAGAACTGCTTGACGCGGCTGAGCCGTTTCGCAAAGACGATGTCAGCCGCGATATTGCCATATAGATAGGCCCAGCTATGACGGGCCAGCACCACCGCGACGGCGGTCGGCAGAAGGAACAGATGGTCCAGGACTCTGGCCGCGAGCCCGATGTGCGTGGCCGGTCCCCACGCCATCGCCTGCTGGGTGACGCCCAACAGGCAAAAGGCTGCGATCATGACACCGAGTCGAATTCGGGGCATCCGTGGTTCCATACCCTCCTCGTTGAAGATACTCGTCAAGAAGGTGTTCGGATCGCGCACACGCAGATTTCTGATAAAAAACCGGTATCCACCGTCGGCGTCATACGGCGATCCCGCCGGTATCCCCACACCGTGCATCGGATCGCCTCGCGCCACACCCCAGCTTGACAGACCCTAGGTTCAAACTAGACTTTATCGGATTGGTGGACGTTTTCAAGCCTTCGGCTGATGAGTTCGGTCGAATCTCAGTCGAGGCCGACATTCGGCTGAGTTCAGTCGAAGCCCTCAGTCGAACGCCTTTCAAAAGAGGAGCACCGTCACCATGACGGAAGGGCAACCGCACCTAACGGTGATTGAAAAAGCCGGCGGCGTTCGGGTCATCCAGTTCGCTGATCGAAAGATCCTCGCGGAACCCGCCATCACGGAAATCGGGCACGAGCTGACCGGAATTGTCCACGACGACGAGAACCCCAAGCTCGTGCTCAGCTTCAAGAACGTGGAGCACTTGTCGAGCGCCGCCCTGGGCGTGCTGATCACACTCAACAAGCATGTGGGGGAGCACGGCGGGAAGCTGAGGCTCTCCGACATTACCCCGCAGATCTACGAAGTGTTCAAGATCACACGGCTCAACAAGCTCTTCGACATCCACGAAACCGCAGACAAGGCGCTGGAACGCTTCTGACGGCCGACGAGGTCGCCAGTTCGTGCGGTCTAGTTTTCATCGTGTCCGGGCCCACAAACTCGATTTCACCATGAGCAAGGTTGATCCTGACAACGAGGCGACGTTCCACACTTGTGTGATCGAGAGCGACCCCTGCGCGACGGACGAGGCGAAGAACGCCGTCATGCAGGAGCTGCAGCGCTGTGGTTATACGGACGACGCCATCTTCGCGATCAAGCTCGCGCTGGAAGAGGCCCTGATGAACGCCGTGAAACACGGGAACGGGTGCGATCCGAGCAAGCGTGTGACGGTGCGCTATGCGGTAACGCCTCAAAAGGCAGTGCTCGTGGTGTGTGACGAAGGCCCGGGGTTCATCCCCGATCACGTTCCGGACCCCACCTCGCCCGACCGCCTACCGCTCCCCAGCGGCCGGGGGATCATGCTGATGCGGGCCTATATGGACCAGGTCGTCTACCGAGACCATGGTCGAGAGGTGTATCTCTTGAAGCGTCGGACTTGATTCGAGATGACCGAGCGCAGCGAAAACCCGGAGTCGCACGTCCGGCAGACCGTTCATTTTTCGGGTCGCGTCCAGGGCGTCGGTTTCCGCTTCACGACCGAAGCCATCGCATCCCATTTCGTCGTACACGGGTACGTCAAGAACCTCCCCGACGGTCGGGTCGAGGTTGTCGCGGAAGGTCCACGCGCCGAAGTTGAGCGATTCAAGGATGCCATCCAGGAGCGCATGGCGGGTCACATTCGCGACACGCACGTGACCACGGCGACCCCGACCGGCGAATTCGACGCCTTCTCGATCGCTTACTAAGCGCAGCAACACGCGCGACACCGGTGGTAGGAATAAGCCGTGTCGCCCGAAGGCGAGGATGCGTACCGTGGACAAGGTCATTCCCGCGCGAATAGTTCAGCCTATGTCCCAATTATCTTCTACGACTGCGGCGCGGCGGTCCTGTCTGTCTCAAATGCTCGGCGGTCGTGCCACCCGGTGTTCGCTGGCTTCGGGTCCGCGGCGGGCGGCGGTTCGCAGTTGACGAGCCCGACCCCTGCACAGGTGCTCGCGGATCGTGTAGGATGCGGTCAGCCCTCAGCCGGGCGGTACCGTGGTACGTGCCTTGCAACGGGCTTGCCGCCCGATCCGTGGGGATGGCGCGCGGCGGGTGAAACTGGGCGGCATGGGCGGACTGTCGTCTGTCCAGGCGACAGGGCGCTCATCTGTGGGCGCGGCGGAACGGGTACGGCGCAGCCACGCGCGGTCCAGGTGCGAACACTTTTTCCGGCGAAAAGGAGACCAGCACATTGAGGATCTTAGCCATTGCAAAGCACGTCCCGGACTCGGCGGCGACCATCAAGGTCATGCCGGACGGAAGCGGGATCGAAACGGGCGGGCTCAAGCTCGTCGTCGATCCGTTTGACGAGTTCGGGATCGAACTGGCGGTCCAACTTCGCGAGAAGGGTAAGGACGTCAGCGAGATCGTAGCCTTGACGCTCGGAGCGGACAAGTCCGCCGAGGCACTCCGCGTGGCGCTGGCGATGGGGTGCGACTCCGGCGTCCACATCAAGGACGCAGCGTTCGAGTCGATGAACGAGCTGTTCGCCGCTCAGGTCGTGGCCGAGGCCGTCAAACAGGACGACGCCGGGTTCGACCTGATCCTGTGCGGTAAGTACAACATCGACCTCGACGCGGGTGCCTTCGGTCCGGCACTGGCGGAGTATCTGGGCATCCCGCACGTCGGCGCGGTCCAGGGCTTCGAGCTTGCCGACGACGACAAGCACTTCGAGGCTCGCCGACGCATCGAAGGCGCGGAAGAGGTCGTCGAGGGTGGTCTGCCCGTCCTGCTCACCTTGGAGAAAGGCTTTGTTGAGCCGCGTTATCCGTCGCTGCCGAACCTGATGAAAGCCAAGAAGAAACCTGTCAAGGTCTTGACATCGGCGGAACTGACAGGTGACGAATCGCTCAAGGCGGGTACTCAGTTCGTCTCGATCGCCCCGCCGCCGCCCAGACCGGAGTGCAAGTTCATCGACGGTGAGCCGGAAGAGATGGCCAAGGAACTCGCCAGGGTCCTGAGAGAGGAGGCGAAGGTAGTCTAACCATGAGCAACAATATCCTCGTATTCATCGAACAGCGTGACGGGAAGGTGCTCTCGGCCTCCTACCAGCTTCTCGCACTGGCGAACGAGCTTGCAGGATCGACCGGTGGGGCGGCGACCGCGTGCATTGTCGGGCAGGACATCGGCGGGTTGACGTCGGACGTGGCCGCGCATGGTGCCAAGAAAATCTACACGGTCGATGACGCCGAGCTGAAGCTTTATCGACCTTCAACCTATGCGTCGGCCGTGGCGGGTGCGATAGATGCCGATGATCCGACGATCGTCCTCTTCCCGACGAGTGCGATGGGGCGGGACTTGGCGCCGCGCGTGGCCGCCCGGAAAAAGGGAGCGCTCGCCATCGACTGCACCGAGGTCAAGCTCGATGGCGGCGACCTGGTCGTGTCCAAACCGATGTATGCCGGAAAGTTCAGCGCCACGTTCAAGCTCGCCAAGGATTCGCTCCAGATCGCCACGGTCCGATCGAACGCCTACAGCGCCCTTGATCCGCAGACCGGCGCATCAGCCGACGTGGTCCCGGTGCCCTTGACGCTGACCGACGCCGACAAGCGGCTGATGGCCAAGGAGGTCGTCTCCACCAGCGCCGGTGTCAAAGACGTGACCGAGGCGGATATCGTGGTCTCCGGTGGTCGGGCTTTGAAGTCGGAGGACAACTTCAAGATCATCCACGAGCTTGCGGAGATGCTCGACGGAGCGGTCGGCGCGTCGCGAGCCGCGTGCGACGCCGGCTATCAACCCCACTCGCGTCAGGTCGGTCTCACGGGCAAGGTGGTCACACCGGTCCTATACGTCGCCTGCGGAATAGACGGAGCCATTCAGCACCTGGCCGGTATGCGCGGCAGCAAGGTCATCGTAGCCATCAACACCAAGAAGGAAGCCCCGATCTTCAACGTCGCCAACTACGGATGCGTCGCGGACCTGTTTACCCTCGTGCCGTTGTTGACTGCCGAGTTCGAGCGTTTGAAGGGCTGAGATCTGTGCGCGACCTACTCCCGGTACGCCGGGAGCCCGCACGGAGCGTCGAATGTCGGCGGCGCATGCGTCGGACTTGTACCCTGCAAGCGTGAGATCGCGGCAACATGGAAGACGCCCCTCCAGACTTCGTGAGATTGGAGCGCGATGATCCATCGCTATGGTTCCGACCGGTTCGACAGCTGCTTGAGGAAGGTAAGCCGTTACCCGAAACGACAATGCTAGCCTTTGGTCCGTTACCTGGCGGTGATCTTCCGTTCGGTGCTATTTGTTGCACCAACAGGAACCGCGTGATCTTC
>JASFUW010000283.1:0-6813 GCA_050050135.1 Phycisphaerae bacterium | reverse complement strand
GGACCCACACGGCCTCGTCTTGCGGAAGTCGTAAGGCGTCGTCCAGCGCGGCGTAGAACACGGGGTCCTCAAACGGCAAGGCTTCGGGGTCGACATCGAGGTCGGCCTTAAGGTTCCAGGCCGCGCGGCAGACGTCGCTCGTGCAGGCGTTGCCGTCGGAAGAGCACGCCCCGTTACTGTAGAACACCTCGCACGAGCATGCATCACAGTCCGGGATCCAAGACTTGCACTCCTGCGGCGCTCGGCAACTGAAACACAAGTCGCAATCCTGAACGGGGCCTCCTCCGCCCCCCTTGTCGGCTTGAAGGGCGGTCGCGGCTACTCGCCTGTCTTCTTGGTTTGCTTACACAACGCCTTCGCCAATGCCTGTTCGTGTGGTACCAGGGGGCAAGCGGCCAGTTTTGGAAGTACGTCCTCCCGAACCTTGGCAAATTCCGCTCGTTTTTGCGGATCTGTCTCCAGTCTGCCGAGTTGCGCGGCTGTGTTAAACAATTCGCTTGCCGCGAGTCCCTCCAGTCGCGTGTCCAGTTCCCCTTCGAGAACGGGGGCGACCAACGCAAATCGTTCCCGCAATTCCTCACGCTTCTGTTCATCCGCCATGTCGGACCACAGCGGCCTGCCGACGCGCCGCCCCTTCGCTACGCCCACGGTCAGCGACAGCATTCTCGAATAGTCGGTGGGGACAGCCAGGAGTGTCTCGACCGTCCTGATGTTCTCCGGCGTGGCGTACTGCCGGTCGGTGGGGTCGGCGAAGAACAAAAGCATCGGAAGTGTGTTGAGCTCGTCAACGATAGCTTGTTCAGCATGCGTTGGTGGCAGTACTTCGACCGTCGTCTCAACGGTCCGTTCTCCGAAAAAGAACTCGAGGCGATACTCACCAGGCTTTCCAAACAAACATGTCCGTTGTCTGAGGGCGAACTGACAGGTGGCGGAAATCAATGCTGTCTCGGAAGACCGTAGCGGCGGTTCACGCCCGACGGGCTGTGGCCACAACAGCTCAAACACGCATACATTATTCGTTGATCCGCTGCTGTCCGCAATCTGGTTCCTGTAATCATGCCCGTTCACTCGCACAACGTTCGAGATCTTGCGTGCAACCTTCGGCCATTGCGTTCTTACGGCTTCCGACGCGAGAGTTATCTCGAAGACAACTGTAAACGCCTGGCATGGCTTGAGTACGGCTTCGCTCTGGGTTACTTTATGAACACCCACAATGTCTGGTGGCGGTGTTCGCGGGAAGATTTCTTCCATCGTGGAAGGTCCCTGTTGGGCAACGATCACCATGATAAGACCCTGCAGTATTCCTACCATTTATCGATCTCCCTTGATCGCCGCAGCGTTACAGCAGTAAAACAATACTCCGCAACCGGAGCCCCCGGACTCATTAGCCCGCCCTCGGCGTGATCCTCATCCTCGCTCTGGTTTGACCCTGCATGCGCAATTTCGTGTGCAATAGTGTGAGAGAGATCGTGCGGCACGGCCGACGCAATCGGCGAACCCACATCCCGCTGAACCTCCACATAGATCAAGGAGGCATTATCCGAATCCTCTACTGTGACGCCGAACTCAACACCCGTATCGTAGTTGGGGTTGGTGGCGGATCCGCTATTGTTCAGCCCAGCGAATGGATCAGGATCCGCATCGACAGCGTCCTTTGGCTGATACGCCATGATAACAAGGGACGCCCAATACGCGTTCTCGGAGAAAACATCCTGGGAGTTGTCATAACCAACTCCCATCTGTAGCTCGAGGTCTTCCAGGTGCAGGTCGAATGAGACCAGACGGCGCGGGTTGGTTGCTTGGTCCTCTTCGATGGCGATGTAGGCTGCCTGATAGACAGTCCTGATGAAGGCATCAGAACCGACTGAGTAAAACAAGGGCAACTGCCCGGAGATCGGATCATCATCGTGAACGTCGCCAAGCGGGCCGGCGAGGATATCCGCTTCCTCCGCCGGGCTTGTTGGCGCGTCGGTCCTGACTTCGGTCCGCGATCCGCCCCAATCAGAGTCGAAGTAGCTATGATTGTTCCGAACTGGGTAGTCGCGCGAGGGGATCGGAAACCGCAGCGTGCCCCCTTCGTAGTGATCTACTTCGCCAGCGGCGAGCGGCCCGCCCGCAGCAAACCCGACGCCGTCAAACAGAGTCGTGGCCTCACCGCCCGACACTTCGATCGGGTCAAACCGATCCCAGTCAGGGCCCCGGCCCTCCACCGTGGTGGGTTCCGACGCCATCGAATCGACCTCCACGTACAGCTTGCGCCACACGGTGAGCATCGGGCTCCAGGTCAGCGGGACGGAGTAGCCTCCATCGCTGGTGCCCCTTGCATCTGCCACTTGCTGCATCGTTTGTCCGGTGGGTGGCTGGTTCAACGCGTCCTGCAGAACGGACGCGCCAGCACGGTAATTGTCACCCGGCTGCATGCTCACGGTCAAGGTGATTTCGGCTTTGCCGTCAGGTCCGGTGGACACCGGACCGTGGAACCCGAGGCCGGTCGTTGTCCCGCGATTGTCGTCGCCGATGGTCGGGTTTGAATCCAGAATCTGGACGTCGGCGACTTGGGTTCCGGCGCCGCCGGGCCCGTGTACCTGATCAAACGGGTCGTCCACGTCGAACATGCGAAAATACACGTTGACTCCCGCGATCGGTGGCTCCACTGCCGCGACTGTGTTGACGTTTTGTGTGACCGGGCGAACACAAGTCACTCGTGCGTACGCCCCTTGCGTTCCTCCAGCTTGTGGCGATACCGGGCAGCCTCAGCGTCAAGTTGGTCAGCCGCCTTGTCGGCATTCGTCGTTTGCAAAGCGCGAAGCTTCGCGGTACAGGCCGCAACCTCGTCCCAGTTTTCACTGATCAGCTGCACACGAGCGAGCCGACTTAGTGCTGCCTCGGCTGGCCACAGGTCGTCCTGGCACGCCTGTCTCAAATAGTGCAGGGCCTGATCTCGCGCTTTGCTGGCTTCCGCATACTCTGTCTCCAACCGACTGGGAACTTCGTTTGAATGCCACAGTTTGAGGCCGCTTTGGCTTACAATGCTCTCGAACCTCTTGGCTTGCAGCCGTCCCAAGTATCGCGCAACGTAAGGTGCTAGGACCGCGTTTGGATTCGTGGCTATGGCAGATTCGAGTGCCTTTACCAGATTCTCATCACGCACGTCCAGCTTTCCGGATGGGACCAAGTCGGATTGGGGAATCCGTTCCAGAATGATCCGTGCAAGAAGAACTGTTGCCTGTCGTCGGAGGGCCTTACTTACTTGGGGGTCATCTTCGTCGACGGTAGGTTCGGGTTCACCAGTGAAGTAGGCAAGCGCCGCCTTCTCGATTGACTTCAGTAATGCAACGCTCGACGCTGAAGGTGGAATCACCTTCAGAACGGATTCGCGGGACCGCACAGTATCGCATCCTGGACTGGCCCAAGACCATCGGGTCGTATACCGCCCCGGTGACGTGAATACCATGTCATCCGCGTATGTCATGAGAACCAGGATCTGGCCGACCAGCGAGTCTCCGGGTCTTAGTACGATTTGATCGGGCTGAGGCCCATTGCGCGTGAGCCAAAGCGAGTGCTTGGTTTCAATTCCGTCTGCGGTAACCGTGGTCAACGAGAGCCCATATGGGCACGTTTCGTCTTGCGCGGCGATCGTCTGGGGATTGGAACCAGTATTAACCAACGCGACTTGGGCAATGATCGGGCCAAATGCCTCTACTTCCGTGGATGGAAGCTCGACTCGAAGCTCTAGACCACAATCTTCTGGGGGCCCCTTCGGTTGAGCGATGGCATGGGAGGCGACGGTTATCCCCAACAGAAGCGTCACCGCGAATCGAGCCGCATAGTAGTTCGCCTTCATCGTTCAGATCTCCGAACTTTGCGTGACACATGTCGTGGATTCTGACACTTCTAAGGCTCCACGTACTTGCGAAGGTCACGTAAGGATTCCGCATAGAAATCAGGACCTTGTTCTGTTTTATCCATCAGTCCGCCGTCACCAGGAATACTGTCGGCCCCCAAATGGGGAATACCCAAAGTGTGTGCGATCTCGTGCGCAACCGTTCGCTGCTCTTGGTAGGACGGATAGGCATCACGTATGACCTCTTGATACACAGCGACCATTCCGGTATATCCAGAACCCCAAAGCCAAAACGCGCTTGTCGAACCGTTCTCATGAGTGTTGGCTCCTTTGGTGTTGGTGAGTTCAGCGTCGGCATCCTCGTTAGCCTCTGCCTGGAATGCGCTGAACACGTAGACGGTCCAAAACGGCGCTGTCGAAACAGGGTAAATCCGCGCGAGCCGCGGTGGATCCCATTGCGACTTTGTCTCTGGGTCCATGTTCTTGATGAACGGGAACAGCGATAGGGGGGAATGCACGATGTCGACGACAGGCAAGATGTAGGCGTTCTTGTACGCGTCTTCGAGCGCTCCTGTGTCTGGTATCGGAAGGTATCCGCTGGGTGGAGTGCCGAGACCGATGTCGCTTCCCAGAAGCCCTGCGGTAAATCGTGCCTCGTCTGCCAAGTCGTCATCACTCAGGGTGCAGTCGCCCGAACCTGGGCGTGCCCCCCATTGTGACTGTGTAACATTTGTGTCAACTTCGTCATCCAGGATGCTCTGACGATATGTGATGATCCGGGCGATCAAGTCAGGAAACCCATCGGCCTTGACGCGAATGAACCCGTTCTCGAAGTTTTCGGTGTCGTATTGGTCGCTGATATCCAAGGTCAATTTCCCACTCGGGAACCTGGGCTCGTTCCACTCTGTGCTGATGGTGTTCTCCGCAAATGTGGGCCTCGCCATCGAATCAACCTCCACGTGCAGCTTTCGCCAGACCGTGAGCATTTCGCTGAAGCGGACATCGATGGGCCGGGCATTCGTGTCGGCTTCGGACTGCGAAGTCGATAGGACGGCCTGCAAGTTGGTGGACGCGCCGCCCCGGTAGTTGTTGCCGGGCTGCATGGATACGGTTACGGAGACCCGGGCCTTGCCTTCCGCGTCCGTAGGGGCGGAGTACGTGTAGGGAGCCGGGTCAAGGCCTCGGTTGTCGGGGCCGCTCGCGTCATTGTCAATGAGGCCAACGTTCAGCATATCGGGGTTGTTCTGGTCAAACGGATCGTCCACATCCCACACCTTGAAGTATACCAGTTGACCTTCGTCGGCCGGGACGACGGTCGCCACTAAGTCGACGTCCTGCCTGTACTCGGGGTGGCCGTCGTTGGGGTCAAGCTTGCCGGGGAAGACCCGCTTGCCGCCGTTGCTGGGGCACGTGTCCAGCGCGGTGTTCTCCGGGTGCACCTGCGCCCGCTCCCAAGTCAGGGAGACGACGCCGCAGCACTTAACGCGGAAGGCCACACCGCTTCCAAGTTCGCCGTCGGTGACGTTCGTAGCCGTACCTCGCAGGTCGATCCAGGAATCGCCGGTCGCGGTGTGTGAGCCGTAATCCAGCATCTGATCATAGACCTTGTACGTGCCGCCGGGATAGGGGCCGTCCTCGAAGGCAGAATCCAGGGCGTTGACGGTCGTTTCGCCCGATGCGATGGTCCCGCCCGGCGACGAGACGGCATAGCTGAGTTCGTCGTTGAACTGCGAGCCCTGGCCGGTGTAGACCGGGTATTCCCGGCTGAAGTAATAGGCACGGACCCAGACGCAGCCGTGGCCCTGCGGGATGATAACACGCGTGACCCGCGTGTACGAATAATCCACCGACTGGCCCTCGCCATCCACGATTGCCTCGTCTTCGCATGCCTCCCAGGGGCACTCCGGATCCGGCGAGCCCACGCAAAGGCCGCCGTTGCACTGGTCGTTTATGGTACAGAAATCCCCGTCTTCGCATAGACCGACCGTGTTGTAGCGGATGCAGCCCTCGTCGGGGTCGCAATGATCCTCCGTGCAGGGGTCCCCGTCGTCACAGTCCGGCGGCGAACCGGCTTGACAGGTGCCGGCCGAGCAGTAGTCGTTCATCGTACAGGGGTTGTCATCGTCGCACCGGACCCCGTTTATCGGTGTCCAGACGCAGGACGAGTTTGAACAGTAGTTATGCGTGCACGGGTTGCCGTCGTCGCAATTCTGTGTACCCTCGCCGACGCAGGTGCCTTCAACGCAGGTGTCCGTGATCGTACACCAATCGCTGTCGTTGCAAGGAATGCCGTCTTGTGGGGCAGGCACGCAGTCGCCGCCGCTGCATCGCTTGATCCAACACTTGCGCGGGTCATTCCCGCAAACGGCGCCGTCGTTGCCCGGCGTGTGCTCGCAGATCGGTTGAGGGGGCGAGTACATGATTATGCAGCGGTCCACGGTGCACGGGTCGCCGTCGTCGCAATCTCGCTCGGTGCCCTGGCATATTCCGCCGACGCAGCGATCATTCACGGTGCACAACAATTCGTCATCGCAGGAGATGGGCGGGTCATCGGGTACGGGGGGGTGCTGGCATTCGCCGGCAATGCATATATCGTCCGTGCAAGGGTCGTAATCCGAATCCCTCCCGTCGCAATGCCCCTCTCGGGGGGTGTACTCGCAAAAGCCGTCGACGCACTCATCCCACGTACATCGGTTGTTGTCGTTGCAGTCGCTGGACAGGTCCTTTGTGGTAGCCAAAAGGGCCCGATCGGCCACGTCCGAGACCGTAATGGGCCGATCCGGGCGAAGGGGCAGTAACACGGACCTGGGCACTCCGTCGAGACACTTTTGTCTTTGCTCCACCGGGGGGGGCCATCGCCTTTGGTCGCGCCGACCGGTAGGTCCTCGTCGAGTTCGAGCCCCGCGAGGTCTGCCAGCAAGGCGTACGTTGCCGGGACCCACACGGCCTCGTCTTGCGGAAGTCGTAAG
>JASFUW010000282.1:0-6826 GCA_050050135.1 Phycisphaerae bacterium | reverse complement strand
TCCGGATCATCCGCATGGCCCGATCGATGGGTTCGGTGTCGAACTCGGGGTACTTTTTCTTCATGATCTGGATGCCGTTCACCGGCCGCTCGTTCTCCGCGGTGACGAATGTGCGGCGCTCGCGGTCCGGGCTGCAAAGGCTGTGTTTGGCGACGTGTGCCTTGTTTGTGTCATTCGCCAGGCCGCAGACGTCGAGGATCGTCGGTACGATGTCGACCAGGCTGACCAGCTCGTCCTTGACCGCCCGCTTCTCGAACCGCTTGGGGTACCTGATCAGCAGCGGCACATGAATCGTCGAGTCGTACATGCTCAGCAGGTGGTCGATCATGCCGTGGTCGCCGATGTTCTCGCCGTGATCGGAGGTGACGATGACCAGGGTTCGACCGAGCACCTTGGCGGCATCGAGTGCGTAGACCAACTGGTGCACGAACCGATCGGCGAGGTGAATTTCCGAGGCGTAGAGGTCGCGCATGGCCGCGAAATCCTGCTCGTCGAGCTTGATGGCACCGCCCAGGTAGGACCACATCCCAGAGACCTTCATCAACCGGTCTATGTGGTCCTCGGGCCACGGCTGGGTCTGGAATTGCCTCAGGATGCTCGGTTGGGGGCGGTAGGGCAGGTGCGGGAGGTTGAAGTTGGCGAAGAAGAAAAACGGCTGATCGCCGCCGGCGGCCTCAGTGAGCCAATCCCGGGCTTTGTAGGCACCCGCCTGCTCGACGTGGAAGTCGGAAGGGATCACTTCCGGCGGCCGAACCTCGTGGAAGTACGAGAAACCTTGGCTGAAGCCGCGCTCACCGCTGATCCAGGGGTTGCAGACGATGGCTCCGGTCCGGTAGCCCGCGGCTTGGAGGGTCTCTGCGATCGTGGTCACACGGTCGGGGAGGTGGTTGGTCTCGGAGGTGGCCTGTGCTTCCGAGGGGTAGAGCCCGGTGAGAAGCGAGGCGTGAGACGGCAGCGTCCAGAAATCCGTGGCGAAGGCCTTGGTGTAGCGAGTGGCCTTGCGAGCGAGGCGGTCGATCCCGCCGGTTGTTCTCTTCTTATAGCCGTAGCATGAAAGGAAATCCGGGCGGGTGGTGTCGAGCACGATCAGGAGGACGTTCGGCCGTTTCTCGGCTTTGGACGCCGCCTCGGGTTGGCCGAAAACGCAGGCTGTGATCCCGAGGGTAGCGGCCAGCACCACGCCAATCGAAGCGCGAACCGCGGAGCACCCGGAGCCCATTGAGGCAACAGCGAATTCCCCACACGGTTTGCGAGGGCGTCCGTTTTCGATCATTGCGAATCCCCCATGAAAGCCGTCGCAAGTACGACGACTGCGATCGTCCGACCGTTCGCTCGTACCCCACGGATGCTATCGGGCGGAGTTTGTCGCGGCAACCGCGACCAACCGGACGATGCGCGATGTTAAAGTTGGCATTGTAGTCGGGGGGGGCCGGGTCGGAGCATGCGGGTCTGGCGGGGACTCGGATGGTCGGATGAAGGCTTCCGGCTTGACAGGCGCGGTCGGTGTGGTATACTGTACTAGTAGCCTAGTGCAGCATGGTACACGGACCGCCGAGCGAAGCCGTTGAGCATCGACCCGAACAGTTCCGTTCCGATCTTCGAGCAGATCGCGAGCTACGTGCGGCGTTCGGTGGCCGCGGGGGTCTACAAATCGGGCGAGATGATCCCGTCGCTCAGGGCGATGGCGCTCGATCTGACGGTCAACCCTAATACGGTCCAACGAGCCTATGAAGAGCTGGAGCGTGAAGGGCTCATCGAGGCCCGCCGCGGCCGGGGGATGTACGTGACGAACAACGGGACCGTTGCGGCGAAGGACAAGTCGGCGGAGGCCGTCTACCACGCGTTCGATCAGGGGATCCGCTCCGGTCGCGACGCCAAGATGGCTCCGGAACAGATCAGGACAACCTTCGAACGGGCGTGGCGGGACAGCAGCGGTCGAACCAGGAGCGAGGTGTCATGACAGAACCGACCCCATCATTTGCGATCGAAACCGCCGGATTGACCAAGCGATACCGGGACAAGCTCGCGGTGGACGGCGTCTCGTTACAGGTTCCGAGAGGGACCGCGTTCGGGTTCATCGGGCCGAACGGGGCCGGAAAGACCACGACGATTCGCATGTTGATGGGGATGCTTCGGGCGACCAGCGGGCGCAGCCGCGTGCTGGGGCTGGATCCGATCCGTGAGGCCAGAAGGTTGAAGGAACGCGTCGGGTACGTGCCCGAGATGCACTTCATCTACCGGTGGATGCGGGTCGGCGACGTGCTCGCTTTCTGCCGGTCGCTCTACGAGAACTGGAACGATCAGCTTTGCTCGGAGACGCTCGACCTCTTCGGGCTGGACCCGCGCGTGAAGGTGAAACACCTGTCCAAGGGGATGGTCGTGAAGCTGGCGCTCCTCATCGCGACCACACACGAGCCGGAGCTTTTGATCCTCGATGAGCCGACATCGGGCCTGGACCCGCTGATCCGCGAGGAGTTTCTGGATGGGGTCTTGCGGACGGTTTGCGAACGGCAACAGACGGTCCTGTTCTCCAGCCATACCCTGAGCGACGTGCAGCGGTTGGCCGACACCATCGGGCTGATCTACGACGGTCGGCTCCTGGTCCACTGCCCGACGGATGAGCTTTTGACGGGGACGAAACGGATTCGCGTGGTCTTGCGGGACGGGAGCACGCCTGAGATTCGGCCGGAAGGCATGATCTGGCAGCAACGGCGGGGTCGGGAGTGGCTATTGACCGTTCGAGGGTTCCGTCCGGATTCGCTCGACCGGCTGCGAGACACGTGCCCGGTGGACAGTGTGGAAGTGATCGATCTGGGGCTCGAAGAGGTCTTCAAGGACTTCGTCAAGGGACAGAGGGCATCGGCATGAAGGCACTACTTTGGAAAGACTATCACGTGAATCGGGTGGTGTTGATCTGCGGCGTGGCGATGTTGGCGGGTCCGCTCGTGGTGGGCGTGTTGATCAACCTCTACGGTCTCGCCCGGTACGACGCTTTGCCGAGACCTTGGCCCCACCTTCTGGTCACGACCAGTATCGTCAGCCTCTGCCTGTCGTTGCTGACTTTCGCCATGCTGGGGGGGAACGCGGTGGCGGGAGAGCGCATGGACCGGTCGGCCGAGTTTCTCGCCTACCTTCCGCCCACCCGCGCAGAGGTCATTGCCAGCAAGGCTACGCTGGCGATCGGGTGCTGCGTGATAATCTGGGCTGTTCAGGCGGCGGTCATGTACTGGTGGGCGCCGCTCGTCGGTGAGGTTCCGGAGGACGTAATTCGGTTCCGTGACGACGTCGTGCCGCATATGGCTACGACGTCTGCGCTTTTGTTCGGGGCCGCCTGGTTGGGGTCGACGCTGGTGAGCAGTCCGGCCATCGCGACGGGGATCGGGTTCGGCGCACCGTGGGTCCTTTTTGCCGTGTTGTCGGTGTTCAGGTACGCCCTGGGTTTTGACGATCTCGATCTCGGCGCGTGGTGGTTCGCCCTGGCAACCGGGCTGGGAATCGCCTGCTTCGTCGGCGGGACGGCGCACTACGTCCATCGTGTTGAACCGTGAGTCGGAGGTACGGGTGTTGCGGAGGCCGCCTGACGCGCTGTGCGGCGTCGGCTCAGCTCCCGCCGGCTGGTTGTGAAATCTTCGGCCGACTGATTCTGAGAGAAATCCCGTCACTGCGGATGACAACGGGGAATCCGCGTGTCTATTATGAGATGGTAGCCGGCCAGTCATCTTTGAGTAGGAGTCTTAACCTGTCGCACTGAGCCGCGAGGCGTTGTCTTTTTTCGGACCCGTGAAAGAGCAGGTTCGGTGCCCGTTTACGGCTAGTAAGGTGAAGTGCGCCACGCCGCCTTGGCGTGCGGTCGGGGATAAACTAGAATCCCACTCGGGTCTGCGTTGATTGTTGCGCTCGGGACCGCGACAACGCAAGTAAGCAGCAGTCCCATACTCGCTGCGTGCCAACCATCTGCGGCGGCACTGCGCTGGAGGGTAGGCCATCGACGAGTTACGGTTGGAATCCCTTCTTCTACAACAGGCGGAGCAACTCGAGCGCTACGTGCGCCGCAAGCTGCCCAAAGACGTGCAACGGGTGGTCGCTCCGGAGGACGTGCTCCAGGAGGTGTGGACGACGGCGCTGCGGCGGGCGTCGGCGTTCCGGGCGACGAGGCCCGACGACTTCGAGCGTTGGCTCATGAAGATCACGGAGTCGAGGGTCATCGATGTCCTGCGATATGCTCGGAGGCTGAAGCGTAAGGGCGGTAACCAACTGGAGTACGACGGGCACCGGCGCCCGAAGTCGTATCTGGATCTTTTCGCGCGGGTGGCGTCGGACGAACCTACACCCAGCAGTGAAGACGAGGCGAAGGAAGCGGTTCGCGCGGTTCAGTTAGCCGTGGCCGGACTGCCAGACGATTGTCGCAGTGCGATCACGCTGCACCATCTGCACGGGCATACGCGCCAGCAGATTGCGGGGGCGATGGGAAAGACGGAAGCAGCCGTGAACAGCCTCTTGTATCGTGGGTTGCAGAATCTTCGGACGCGGTTCAAACGGATGCACGGGTTTTTGAGCGGGGAGATCGTTGTAGCAGGCGCGCAAGGGGGAAACGGGCGGTCGCGGCGGGCGGCGCCTCTGGCGACCGTGTCGGATCGAGGCGCGCGATGAAAACGCGGGGACTGGCGCCCGAGAAGGTGGCCCGTGTGGAGCGGATTGTCCGTGGCTTGCTCGACCAGCAGCGCGCGGGCAACGATGTGGATTACGCAGCGGTCGAGGAAGAACACCCGGACCTGGCACCGCATCTGGGCGCGCGGCTGCGGAGACTGAGGGCCATCAAGGCGGCACAGGTGCGCGCTCGTGAGTACCCCGAGACGGGCGGGTTGGACGATTCGGAGTTTACGCCGGCCGGTGACGATATCGCGGTCCTCCGTGACGCGCTCGAGGGTTACGACATCGTCGAGCGCGTTCATTACGGGGGGCAGGGGGTGGTTTACCGCGCGATCCAGCTCGCGACCAACCGTGAGGTGGCCATCAAGGTTCTGCTCGATGGACCGCTGGCGACGCCACGCCAGGTGGAACGGTTTTCCGAGGAAGTCAAGCTGTTGTCACGCTTGCGGCACCCGAACATCGTGTCCGTGTTCGAGAGCGGGGTCGTTCGGGGCCGCAACTACGTGGTCATCGAGTACGTCGACGGTTTGCCGATCGACGACTACGTCCTGCTGCATGCCAAGTCCGTGCGCGAGATTGTGGAGCTGATGCAGACGGTTTGTGACGCGGTGGCGTATGCGCATCAGCACGCGATCATTCACCGTGATTTGAAGCCGAGCAACATCCTGGTGGATCGCGAGGGGAGCCCGCGGGTTCTCGATTTCGGTTTGGCCAAGGACATCGGAGACTGGGACTCGGACGGACCGAAAAGACCGTCGTCGGAGGAAGATCACGTTGTTGGCACGTTCCCGTATTTGGCCCCTGAAATGGCTTCCGGGTGGGCACGCCTGGTGGACATGCGTGCGGACATCTACTCACTCGGCGTGGTCCTGTTCGAGCTGCTCACCGGGTGTTACCCCTATCCGATGGACCTGGATATGCGGGTTGTCCGGGAGAACATCCTGAAGCTCGAGCCGGAGACCGTTCGGAACCTGATCAGCCGCGGCGACGCGCTCAGTGACTTTACACTGGTCGAGATCGATGACGACCTCGATTGCGTCGTGAATATGGCACTCTGCAAGGACATCAACAGGCGCTACCAGACTGCGCTCGCTCTGTACGACGACCTGGGGCGGTACCTGAAGGGTGAGGCGGTAGAGGCCAAGTCGGCGAACACACTCTATGTTCTCTGGAAGACGGTCCTGAAGTACCGTGTGCAGGTGACCGTGGCCGCTGCATTCACTTTCCTTCTTGCGTTTTCTTCCGTTGGAATGACTGTCCTATGGAAGCGCGCCGATACAGTTGCAAAGATCGCACAGGCCGGGCTGGAGATGGGATCGTATATCAAGCTTGGGAGTGTGGCCCGTGACGAAGCTCGCGTCGACCAGGCAGTCGAGATGTTCAAGAAGGCGCTCGAGATCGGCGACACCGTCCCGAGCAGTGACCCGGTCGTGCAAAGGGCCCGTTATGACGCACTGCACCGGTTGGCCGAACTGTACCTCGAGGAGGGAGAGTATACGCAGGCGGTCGGATACGTAAAGAAGGCCATCCCACTTGTCGAGACTGTGCTCCGGGCCCATCCGGATGATCTCGAATGGGTCCGACTGTCGGGGTTTGCCCATGTCCTGGGTGCGAAGGCGGCGGCGTCAGCCGAGAACCACGAAGACGCGATTCGTGAGATCGAGAAAGCGATTGGAATCCGAGAGCGACTGATCGCCGAGGATCGGAAATACCCGAGGCACAAGTATGACCTCGCGGATGCGCACAACCTTCATGGGAAGTGTTTGAGGGAATTGCAGCGGGTTGATGACGCCATCGCTGCGCACGTGTTGGCTCATGAGCTCTACGCCGACCTTGCTGTCGGAGAGCCTGACGTACTTGACTACTCGATTGAACTCAGCCGGACGGAACTCCACCTGACAACGTGCTACTTGTCGCGGCGGACCCGCGCGGATGACAGAAGGGCCGAACAGTGGCTAAACGAGGCCGAGGGGCGCCTCACTGCACTGCGTGAGGCGGATCGCCTCGGCTCTCGCGATTGGGACGTCAAGGCCCTATTCGAAGCGATTGGCACGGACCGGAGGATACTCGCCAGGCGTGCCAGCCGCACGTCTGAAGGTTCATAGACTATTGGAACCACCTGCTGGGATCGTTGACACCGTCGGGGACTTCGGCGGGCTCGTCCTCACCCTCCTCC
>JASFUW010000281.1:0-6830 GCA_050050135.1 Phycisphaerae bacterium | reverse complement strand
ACCGCCGGCGCGGACGCCCCCTCCGACTCATCTCTGAGGTCGGGCTGCGTCTCGTGCGAATGGGGCTTCAGCCCGAGTTCCGCCGAGGGCGGCGGCGAATCCCGACCGGGCCCGGACCGAGCCGGCTGGTCCGCAAGTTGAGCGCCGGCCAATCCCGACAGGGCCGGGACCAGCACAACCCGCAGCACCAGGCGTCGCACGCCGTTCATTGCGCTTGGTCGCATTGCGTCTCCCTGATCCGTCCACCGTTTAACCGCAGCGCCGCGCGCCGGGTGACCGATAGAACCGGCAAGGTCCACGGCTTGCGGGAATTCCGATGAGCACCACACGTATTGTCAGCATTGTCATCCCGACGTTCAACCGCTTCGACCGGTTGCGGCGGTGCATCCTCGCCGTCCGCGAGCACGTCAGCCATCCTTCGGAAATCATCGTCGTGGACGGTGGTTCTACGGACGGCACGCGCGATTGGCTCAGGGCCGAGACGGATTTACGTGTTATCCTGGAAGCGCGCCGGGAGGGCGCGGTTCGGGCGTTCAACAAGGGTTTTCGAGCCGCATCCGGACATTACGTGATGTGGCTCAACGACGACGCCTACCCCCTCCCCGGCGCGGTCGAGGCCGCCGTCAACTTGATCGAGGCGCCGACCCTCGCCGACGTCGGTATGGTGGCGTTCTACCACAACTGGCACAGCGAGCGGAACGTCCTCGATCGCGTCGAGCACGAGGGTGAGACGTACGAGCTCTGTCACGTCCGCGGTTACCCCTACGCCAACTTCGGGCTGATCCGGCGCACCCTGCTGGAACGGATCGGGTACGCGGACGAGGGGTTCTACTTCTTCGGTTTCGACCCGGACCTGTCGCTTACGGTGCAACTCTCGATGGGCCTGAAAGTGATCGGGTGTCGCCGGGCGCTGATTCACCACGACGAACACCACGACGATCGCAAGCTCTCCGATCTCGCCGAGGGTGAAAAGGACAACGCCCGGCTCTTTGCCAAGTGGAATCTGCCCGAGCCCGGTGCGTATCCCGACCCGGTTCCCGGGTACCGGCGGATGCTGAGCGAGCGTGGGTTGATGTAGCGCCTGTAACCTTCCCGCGCGTCACGAGGCGACCGAGCGGCGTGCCACCCGGTCTGGGCGCCGCCGCAACTCGCCAAGTGCGGAATTTGGTGTACACTGGCTGGACATGTGGCTACTGCGCCGCCCGACCATTGTCGTTCTGCTTTGCGCGAGCGTCGTCCACGCCGGTTTGTTGGCTGTTGTGTATGCCCGAGCCGGTCGGATCGACGCCCACGCATTCGAGTCGGTCGATTGCGGCGAGTACTACAACATCGCTCGCAACGTGGCCGAGCGCGGCGTGTTCAGCCAACGCGCCGATGAGCCGTTTGTTCCCGATACATGGCGGACACCGGGCTATCCGTTTCTTCTCGCGGTGTTCATCTTCCTTCTGGGCGATGCCCCGGCCGGGCTCGTGATCGTGCAGCAGGCCCTGGCGATTCTGAACGTCGTGCTCTTGTTCAGACTGGCGACCAACTGGATGAGCGAGCGACGGGCGGTCGTGCTCGCTGTTCTGTTCCTGTTGGAACCCTACCACCTCAAGTACTCAATCTGGCTGATGTCCGCCACGTGGTTCGTCACCGTGCTGCTGCTGTCGTGGCACTGCTGGCAGCGCACGCTGCGCACCGGGCGGTGGTCGTGGGCGGTGCTTCTTGGCGGGCTCTGCGGGTTTTTTGTATTGGTTCGTCCGGTGGGCCTTCTCGTTCCGGTCGTGGTGTTCGCCGGGCTGGTTTTCGACCTGGTGCGGCGCCGGCGCAACGCCGCGCGGGCGACGACCCCGCCGGGAGGCGTCCTGCCGTTGGCGGTGTTTGCCGTCGCGTGCCTGGCGGTCATCGGTTCGTGGATGGTGCGAAACCATCGCGTCACCGGGCACCTCGCATTGTCTAACCAGGGCGGCGTGGTCCTGGCGTACTTCAAGGCTGCGGAAGTCGACCTGTGGCGCGAGGGGCGAAACCGGGACCGTTATCTCGAGACGACGCTCGACCCGGCTCGCCTTGACCGGCCGCATCGCGCCTGGGAAAAGATCGATGCCGCGCTTCGCGAACAATTGGCACACCTTCCGGTCGAGCAGCGAGAGACACTAACGTGGCAGAATCTCGCACAAGGCGTGAGCACGCCCGTCGACTCATTCCTCGTTTCCAAGACCCTGGCAAGGATCGGTCGCCGCCGTTTGGCCGAGTCGCCGGTCAGTACGGTCACATGCTGCCTGGTTCGCTTTGGCTCGATTCTGACGTTTCCACTCTGTCTGGCGGTTACCCCTCCGAACGGAGTCGAGCTGAGTCGCGTGCTATCGTTCGTAAAAGGCGCGCTCTATCTCGTCCTGTGTGGGGCGGTGGTTCTGCGTCTGTTTCGTGGACGGATCGGGTTCGCGACCGGTTACTTCCCGATCGCGTGTACGCTCGCGCTGCTGCTCGCTACGACGCCACAGCTCGATCCCCGGTTCCGCGTGCCGATGATCCCCGTGTTGCTTCTGCTTGCGTTGTTACCCCTACGCCCGGGCGGGTCGGAGCCTGAGCCTTCCCGCAAGTCCGACGCCGACAGGCCGGGCCCGGCGCACGCGTAGCAACGTCGCTTCAGTTGCGTTCTCGGACGTCCGACAAACCCTCGGGGGACGCGTGCGCGGTCCGTGCGCGTCCCGACCCAGGGAGTTGGGCGCTTGAAGAAATATTTCAATCTCAGGGTGTTACTCGGGTTGATCGCGGCTTCGGTGGTGATGTTCGTCGCCCGGAGCGTGCCCCACGTCAAGGAGTCTTTCGCGTCGTCGCGGCTCGCGGAGTTTCATGCGGTCGAGGTCGAACCGACGGGCGGCCCGAATATTCTGTTCGTCTGCGTTGACACGCTGCGCGCCGACCACGTCGGGCTCTACGGTTACGCTCGTCCCACCACGCCGCGTATCGACGCATTCTTCGGACGGGGACGGGTCTACGAGCGGGCGTACGCGGCATCCCCGAGCACCGGTCCGAGCGTGGTCTCGATTCTGACCGGGTTGTATCCGCACCGCCACGGGGTGCGCGTGTTGTGCCAGCGAATCACACCGGACGTCATCACGATCGTCGACCACCTCCGTCGCTCGGGCTATCAGACCGCGGCCGTGGTCTCCAACGCGGTGCTCGCCGACTCGGCGTCCGGTCTGGGTGAGCGCTTCGATCACTACGACGACGACGTCGACAAACAGGAACCCTTCCGCGACGAGATGTTCGAGCGGAACGCCGCGAGGACCACCGACGCCGCCATCCGCTGGATGACAGAGTTACGGCACTCGAAGACCCGGCATTTCCTGTGGGTCCACTACATCGATCCCCACGGACCGTACCGCCCGCCCGATGACAAACCGGTGGACTTCTCGCACAACAAACAGAGGCCGATCGACCCGGAACGGGTCCCGACGTATTCGCGGGAACCCGACGTCTACGACGGGAACGAGTACATCGACCGCTACGATGAGGAGATCGCGTATACCGACCGCGAGGTCGGACGGCTGCTCGACGCCTATGCCGGACTCGGGCTCGCCGAGGACGCATTGATCATCTTCACGTCGGATCACGGCGAGAGCATGATGGAGCATGAGCACTGGTTCCGGCATGAGCGAAACACCTACGAGGAGATGCTCCACGTACCGCTGATGCTGCGCCATCCATCGATCGACCCCGGTCCCGAGCCGGTTGAGGTCTCGACGATCGACCTGGCGCCGACCGTGTTGGCGATGGCGGGGTTGGCGGTTCCGCCACAGCTCGACGCCGTGAACCTGCTGCCACGAGCGCGACAGCGTGATCTGCTGTGCGAAGGCCGATCCGCGGGTCGGGGGCTGTGGCGCGGGTTGATCCAGGGCACGCGCAAAACCTCGGCGCGGCATGGCCGATCCAATGTCATCCGCGAGATTCGTGCGTTCGAACTGGCCACCGACCCGCTCGAGCTGAGTCCCCGACCGGTCCGCGAAGATGATCCGACCTACCGGTTTCTCGAGCGGCTCATCGCCGCCGACCCCGACCCGGGTGGGATTCCGCGCCAATACGATGAGGGCGATCTCCCGAGTCCGAATGTTGCGCCGACCGCCGACCCCCGCTTGCTGCGCCGCCTGCGACAGCTCGGGTACGTCGGCGATCCCTGATACCGCGTTCTCATCGACTCCTCTCTTTGTGCACTCGCGAGAAACGATCGTGAGCGGCGTATCGTAGGTGCGCACCCAGACGTGACGGCCGCTGGTCGATCCGCCGTCTTCACCACTTGACCGCATCCCGGTCAGGATGCAAACTGCTTGCGTCGGTCGAGTGGTGCCCTTTCCGTCACGGAGCCTGGACATGTCGCGGACAGAAGAACTTCACCGGGGGATGGTCATCCGCCACGAAGGCGAGCTCTACACCGTTCTCGATTTCAACACCGCCCAGACGGGCAAACAGAAAGCTACGGTCCACGTCAAGCTCAGGGCGATCAAGACGGGGCACACGGGCGAGCGCACGCTGGACCAGCTCGGCAAGATCGAGGAGGTGCCCACCGAAATCAGATCCATGCAATACCTTTACGCCTCCGGTCAGGAACGCGTCTTCATGGACACCGAAACCTACGAGCAGTATGCGCTGACCGAGGAGTTTCTCGGCGACGGTGTCGACTTTCTGGTCGAAGAGGAGACGTATCGAATCCAACTGATCGATGGCAACCCGGTGGCACTACAGTTGCCCGCGGTCGTTGTCATGGAGGTCGTCGACACCGCCCCCGTCGAGCACGCCGGCGGGACCACCAACGTGAATAAGGAAGCCAAGGTCAGCAGCGGTATCATCATCCATGTACCCCTATTCATAAAAAACGGCGATCGAATCAAGATCAAGACAGAGAATCGTGAGTACAACGGCAAGGAGCATTAGTGACGCGTTCATGTCACTTTCTGCACCGTCACCTTGCCCACGAACCGCGACCCTGTCCTGATCAAGCCCGTCACGTTCTCTGCGGCCTGAGCTTTTTGCGATAAATGTCCCGCGTGTTGCCGGGCGGCGTGACGTTCTGGAACCTCGCCTTCTCGAAAAGCTGCGGAACGCCGGTCCAGGCGAACGCGGCGGGAATGTCGCGGCCGGGCCCCGACTTCGGACGGACGGGATACGCCTCGACCTCTTTCGCACCATGATCGCGGGCGATCGTGACGGCTTCTTTCACGAGTGCGCCTGCGACACCCCGGTGACGCCACTTCGCCGGGATGTAGAAACACACAATGCACCAGGTGTGCTCGCCGAAGTCGGTGGCCAGCGCCTTGGTCCGTTCGAGTCGGGGAAAATCGGCGCGCGGCCCGACGCAACACCAGCCCACGGGCTCGTCACCCGCGAACGCGAGACATCCGTGCACCTTGCCGGCGGTCAGAAGCTTCTTGAAGGTCCGCTTGTTCTTCGCCCCCTTGGACTCCTCCCACAGCTTGCCGCCGCGCTCGACGCGCCACCACATGCACCAGCAGCCGCCGCAGGCTCCTTTCGCTCCGAAAAGTGCCTCGATGTGGGGCCAGTCCGTGCGGCGCAATGGCCGGACCGTGACGCGTTCACACGGTTTGTGGCGATTTGGCGGGTTCGAAGGCATCCGGGAGTTCTCCCGTCCGGCGATTACGCCCGGGGGTTATAGCGTCCGCGGGCAAGCGCAGCAACCGCGAACGGGCCGGGAACAGTGGGGCGACGCCGGCCGCCTGGGCCGCGTTACGCTCGTCGCACGTTGGCGAATGCGCGGCCGTTCCGGGTGTTCCGCCGGCGTACGATTTGACCCATCGCACGAACATGGTCGTCCGGCACTTGCGGATCGCTTCGGCAGTTTCCCTATTCTTTCTCGTCGGCTGGCTGCGGATCGGGTTGCGGGGGTGCGGTGTCCTCTTCGGTGGGCGGCTCCGGTTGGGGAAGCAGCCAAAGGTGGATCAGATACGCCAGGAGGATACCGCTGATTACCGATCCTCCGTAATCCTGGGACTGCATTTCGTAGTCCGTCACCCGAAGTACCACGAACCATGCGACCACGGCGAGAACCGCCACGACGACGAGCACCTTCCAGAAGATGCGGCCTACAAATGGGAGCTTACGGTCCATAGCATGATGCTAAGGCCTGGCGGTCGGTCGGGCAAGACGGTCTAGCTGGCCAACGCTCGGACGCACGAATGCCCGCCTAGGCGGCAGGCAGTGACTTTCCGGGGACGCTCGGTGATCAGCAACGGTTGACCGCGCTTGGGCGCACGGTCGCTGCGTCAGCGACCGGAACGCGGGGCTCCCGACGGGCTCGTCCGCACCGCGCGCCAGCGTGCCCTTGACCGCCGTCCGTTTCTCGTCGAGCACATCATGGACAACGCGTCTTCCGCGCGCTCGGAAAGCGAACGCGCTAGGCCGCGTTCGAGCGATGAGGTGCAAAGGAGGGCGGCCTCGGAGTTTCCGAGAGGCGAGGACTCGTGGACCGGATGACTCGTGAGATTTCGCCACTGTCGTGGATGGGGCCAAGCCGTCCGGTCCGACATGAGTCGGACAACATCGCCAACCCGCCCAGACACGCGGGCGTCACACTCCCAAATGAAGGTAGTTACCTTCACTGTATCGCCGCGATCGATGTGTCCCGAACGCGTGACGGGCCCGGGCGGGTCCGAGAACATGAGCCATCGCACGCACCGCCTTGCGGAATCTCGCCCACGGGAATGGCTATGGGCTGGCTTCTTGCATCCTGGAAATTCGCGAACATGTTCGCAGGCGGACGGACCGATGCCCCGGCGAGGTCAGGCACCGGCGCTGCGGCGTTCTGGCGCGTTGGGCATCGCGTGGACACGCCG
>JASFUW010000280.1:0-6835 GCA_050050135.1 Phycisphaerae bacterium | reverse complement strand
ACGACTGAATGTCGAGTTCGGTGATCGGCTCGCCTCCGATCTCTGCAACGGTCTTCGGGGCATCGTCACCCTGGGCATCCAGCGCAACGCGCCTGGCTACCTGGTGGGCTCGAACGTCCTCACGCCCCAAGGCGGACAGTCCCTCGAGCACAAGCTTGGTGATGGACGGCTTCCATCGCTCGTTCTCGTCCGCCGCCTCGGCCGCGAACAGATACGCAAGCGCGCGTTCGTGCTGGTTGGCGAGACTGAAGTTCTTGCCGATCCTGAAGAGCGTCTCGGCCTTGTCTTCCCGGTTTGGTCGCGTCCGCTTGGCAGCCTGTTCCCATGCTCCGGCGGCTTCGGCGTACAACTGGTTCCGTTCGAGCGTCTTCGCCAACGCGGTCAGCTCGGCGTAGGTCAGCAGCGCAGGCGTAGCCGTCTGCGACGGTTGCGACTCGATCGCCGCGCCGCTGCCGCTCATTGGACGAACGACAAACCCGATGACGCCGCCGAGCACGAATGCCGCGAGGCTCGCCACCCATCGCTGCCGCGCGCGCGGCGTACCTCCGGGAGGCAGATCGTATTTCACTTGATCACTCATGTTCACGTCTCTCGTCAGTGCCTGAGCCGGCGCTCACGTCGGCGGAAGAAACCAAAGAGATCCTTCATGTAATCACGGTCCGTCGAAACGTCGAGCAGGTCCATGCCCATCGACCGGACCGTGCCGGTAAGCGTCTCCTGACCCGTTCGCCCGGACCGGGAGTACGCGTCGCGCACCTTCCTGCGATGCGTATCGATGACGATCCGCTCGCCGGTCTCGGCGTCCTCCAGCTCGATCAAACCCACGTCGGGCAGCGACGTTTCCCGCGGGTCCGAGACCCGCACGGGAATCAGGTCGTGCCGACTGTTGGTCAGCGCCAGGTCGCGCTCGAACTCCGTGTCGATGAAGTCGGAAACCAGAAACACCACGGCCTTGCGTTTGAGCACCTTGTTGAGAAACTCCAAGGCCCCCGCCACGTTGGTGCCCCCGCGTACCGGCTGGAAGTTCAGCAGTTCGCGGATGACGCGCAGCACATGCCGCTTGCCCTTCTTCGCCGGAATGTACATCTCGACGTGGTCGGTGAAGATCAGCAGCCCGATCTTGTCGTTGTTCTTGATCGCGGAGAACGCCAACACCGCACTGATCTCCGTCGCCAGATCGATCTTGAGTTGCCGCGTGCTCCCGAACCGCCCGGAGAGGCTCACGTCGACCAGAAGGACCGCGGTCATCTCGCGTTCCTCAACGTACCGCTTGACGTGGGCGCTGCCCATTCGGGCGGTCACGTTCCAATCGATGGTCCGCACGTCGTCGCCGCGCATGTACTCGCGAACCTCTTCGAACTCCATGCCGCGACCTTTGAACACCGACCGGTATTCCCCGACCACGACGTCGTTGGCCAGGCGATCCGTACGCACCTGCACGCGCCGAACCTTCCGCAACAGCTCGCGTGTCTTGTCGATGTCACCGTTTGGGGATGGCATGAGCTACGGCACCCGGATGGTATCGAAGACCTTCTGCAGCACGTCTTCCGGTCCCATGTCCTGGGCCTCGGCCTCGTAGCTGAGAATGACACGGTGGCGAAGTACGTCCATTCCGATCGATTTCACGTCTTGCGGAGTGACATAACCACGACCCTGCATGAACGCATGGGCCTTGGCTGCCATGGTCAGCGCGATAGAGGCCCTCGGGGAGCCCCCATATTCTATCAGGTTCTCGAGATCGGGCAGACCGTGAGAATTCGGCTCACGCGTCGCGAACACCAACTCGAGGATGTAGTCACCAATTTTGTCGTCGACGTAGATTTCGTTGACGATCCCGCGGAGTCGAACGATGTCCTCCGGGTTGATCACCGCGTTGACCTTCAGCTCGGGATTCGTCACCGACATCCGCTGCACGATCGTCCGTTCCTCATCCTTGGTGGGATAGGCGATCTTGAGCTTCAGCAGGAAGCGATCGACTTGGGCCTCCGGCAGCGGGTACGTGCCCTCCTGCTCCAGCGGGTTCTGCGTCGCCAGAACGAGGAACGGCTCTTCCAGCGGAAAGGTCTCTTCGCCGATCGACACCTGCCGTTCCTGCATCGCCTCCAGCAGTGCCGACTGAACTTTCGCAGGGGCGCGGTTGATCTCGTCCGCGTGCACGATGTTCGCGAAGATCGGGCCCTTGCGGACGGTGAACTGACCGTCCCGCTGCTCGTAAATCTGTGTTCCGATCAGGTCCGCCGGCAGAAGATCAGGCGTAAACTGCAAGCGCCGCGCCTTCGCCCGAATCGCTTGTGACAAAACAGTGACAGTGAGGCTCTTGGCCAGCCCCGGCACGCCCTCCAGCAAAACATGCCCGTTGGACAGCAGCCCGATCACCAGCCGCTCGACCATGTACCGTTGCCCGACGATGACCTTGCCCACCTCGTCGAGCAAGGCCCGAATCGGCGCACTCTCGGCCGCCACCATTTCACCGATCTGCTTAATGTCCGTTGTCATGATCTAAGCCTCATTAACATGCCAGTAGGGTCCCCTTCATTTCGCTGCATCACGCGTTCGTCTGGCGGCTCACTCGGAGCACCAACCTGTCATCCTCAACGCTCACCCATGCGACGTTCCGCCGTCGGAGCCGCTCGGGGAGCTGACGGACCGCGTCATCCTGACCGCGCACCGTTCGTCCGTCCAAGCCGGGCAACCCGTGTACCATCCGCCCGCGCCAGCCGGAATCGCCCGAACCTATGGTGTATTAAAGACTTGCGCGCCGCCTCCGCAAGCCCCGCCCGTGGTCCAACCTGCCATTTTGACGCAGCGACCTGGCACATGCCAGCCTGTCGCAGTCCCGACGCTCGACCGTTCATCGACGTCCAGAACGCCTACGCCGGTTCGGGTGACCCCGCAAAGCGGCAGGTCTAAACAGGCGAACGGACCGAGCCCGGTCGTCCTCCCGCCGAGCCGCGCAACCCGCGACAACACGCCCCACTCGAGTACGTTTCGCTCTTTAAGGCGTACGAATCCCACGTCCCCTCGTTCGATGGAGTTTTCGAGCATCTGTGGAGCAATTTCGCTGGCGCGACACGGCCCCGAAAGCGAGAGGGCCGAGCGTCTGACCATAGACCCGCCGCAGTCGTGCGAGCAAGCGGAGCGCGGAGGACGTGTGCGGGTGCCCATCCCGCCGTCATCCGTTACCCGACGTGCAGCGGCCGTGAGGGGCGATTCCGGGGCCGGCGGCGCATTCGGGGCAATATTTCTGATTTTTCTGCGTGACAAGGGGTCCGTTTTCACGGCCTCATGTATATGCGGGGAATGTCCGCGCGCGGTTGGAACGGATACGCTGATGCCGCGACCCTGGCATCGTGCCGTGAGTGTGACATGTCCGATCTGCGTTGGAGGTGTTCGTGCATGGACGCGCGCTTTTTTTTGGACAATTTGCTTGACTGACGCCCGGCTGTCATTTATATTCTAAACAGTTATCGAACCCACCTGATCACCCGAGGGGTGCGATTCGGTCGTGGAAGATTTCCTGTCCTGTACATCATTTGGAGGAGAACGTGATGGCGTCGAGGAACCGCAACACGAGTGGAGAGTGCGCAAGTTCAGGAACGGCAATAGGTTGGCGCGCGGTGCCCACCGCGCGGTTGGCGCGGGCCGGGGTGGCTGTGCTGGGCATCGCAACGGTCTTTGCCGTTGTGGCGATTTCATACACGATCGGCGGTCCGGGCGATCCACCGCCGTGGTCGTGTCAGTTGCCACCTCTGGAGGCAGGTGCGGCCAGGGCTTGGCACGTGGACATCCCCATCACGCCGTACTCGAGTGTCAACACCAACACGGGAAACACCTTCACGGAGATCCCCATCGTGGGCTGGACGGGTTTCGGACCGCCGTTCCAGTTCAGCCTCTATCATAATGCGGCAAGTGTGGACCTGTCCGTCTCCGAGCGCACGGCCGGCACGGGTTTCGACCTGGGTCCGGGTTGGAGTTGCTCGTACAGCTCTCACCTGGTGTTCGTAGACCCGGTCACGACGATCCTTGTACACGACGACGGGACCGAAGACGAATACCACTGGAGTGCCGGTGAGTGGAACCCGCCGGCCGGAGTCCACGATGAGTTGCAGCGGTGCACGGGGAGCCCTACGCCCGATTATTGTTACTTCGAGGGAGAATGCGAGGGCGGTTTCCAATGGGCGGTGAAGCATGTTGACCAAAGCTGGGACTGGTATTGCGACCAAGCGGGCACCGGAGGACGGCTCATCGGCGTATTCGACCCGCTCTCGCAATACGTAGAGGTCGTCTGGGAGAACGATCGAATCGAGGCGATTATCGACGCGTCAGGGCGGGAGTTGGACCTTCAGTTCGACCCGTCCGATCGGCTTGATGGGATCTTTGACCCCTGTGACCCGGACGACCCAGGTGACGCCTGCAACCGCACCTGGCGCTTGTGCTACCACGACGACGATCGGATCAGGGCCTTGATCGATCCGCTACCCTATGAATACGAGCTCTTGTTCGAATACGACACAGACGGACGGGTCAGCTACATGTCGGTGGACAAGGAAGCGAACCCGGCGTGGGGGACCGGATGTGAGTCCACGTGCGAGGGCGAGGGGACTGAGGACTGTTGCAGTGCCCACGGGTCGACTGGTTGCAACGACGTGGATTGCTGCGCCCTGGTTTGTGGCGAGGACAACTTCTGCTGCGTGGTGTCCTGGGATGCGACCTGCGCCGACGCCGCCAACGAATCGTGCGCGGTGTGCGGAATCACGCCTGCCGGATTTACCTACACCTACTACACGGATTCCGGCATTGAAGGACGACTCCAGCAGGTCGTCGACCCGCTGTTTCAGACCCAGGGGTTCGCTCTGGCCTGCCCGGCTGAGGGCGTGATGGCGGGCACCTACACGGATGAGCGGGGGAGCGATTGGGCGTACGAACACGACTTCGATCGGAACCTCACGGCCACCGTCGACCCGCTCGACCACACGCAGACCTTCGACTATGACGCGGACCGGAACCTGGTCAGCTACAAGGACGCGTTGGAGAATGAGTGGACGTTCAGCTACGACGACCGCGGAAACATGCTTTCCCGGACGGCCGATCCGGGCGGGTTGGACATCACCGAGACGTGGCAATACGACGACTGCGAGGGGGAATGCAACAACCTGCGCTTCTATACGGACGGGGAAAACAAGACGATCGAGTACCTATATGAGAGGACGGGCTACCCGACATTGCTCACCGAAATCGTCGAGCCGGCGACGGCCCAGGGACCGAGTGCGATTTTCCTTCACTACGACGCGCCGTGGAGCGGTAAGCCGAGCAAGATTGTAAGAGGCGCACCGGGATCGGAGCGCGCCCCGACCCGGTTCGAATTCGATACTTGGGGCCAGCTTCACAGGCGGATTTCCGGTGCCCTCGATCGCACCCTTCGCGAGACGACGATAAGGAACACGGTCGGACTGGTGAGGAATTACATCGCGGAACTGGGGGATGCGCCGCCGCGAGCGAGCAGCGGGGGGTCTGCAAGCTACGATTCGCACGGGCGTGCGGTGTCGAGCGCGTGCATGCTCGAGGCGGGCGGAGCCGGCTCGCCGCCTGCGGGGCACCCGCCGCTGCCCAGCGGTCGTGCCGCCGCGCCGACGATCTACGGTGAATTGGACATACCCCCGAACGGTTACTCGCCCAGGGACGAGCTCCTCACCGCCAATCTCACGATCGGGGACAGTCGGCTAGACCCGAACGAGACGTTCTCGCGGCGTTTCGAGAACTCCTACGACGACCTCGGACGGCCGATGACCAGCAGAATCCTGTCAAACGAATCAGGCTATCAGGCGTGGGTCGGCCTGCAATACGACTTCGACTGGACCAGCGGCGAGTACACTCGGAGCGATTTCGACGACGAGCCGAGCGACGACGTCGTGACGACCGTCCAATACGACGTGGCGAACCGGGTAACGTCATTCCTCCGTGAGAACCCGGGTAGTACCATCGTGCTGTCGGCAGCCTACACGTATTTCGACAACGACCAGTTGGACACCGTGACGTTCGGGAATGGTACGTCGACGTCATACGAATATGACGCGGCGCGGCGTGTGACGGCCATCGAGCACAAGCACGGGTCGACGCAGCTTCTGCGGCTGGAATACACGTATGACGATCGGAACCTGGTGACTCACATTGACGAATACGACGACGGCGACGACGTCGCCGATGTCGATTTTGACTATGACGCGCGCGGGCGGTTGACGTCGGACGTTCGGGATCACACCGGCGACCTGAGCCGCAGCTACAATCTGGCGTACGAATATGATCCGGCCGGGAACCGGGAAACGAAAACCGAAACCCTGCCTTTCGGCAACAAGCTGATCACGACTTACCACTACGACCATGAAAACCCGAACTGGCAAAGCGATTACAATCAGCTCATGTATTCGGAGACGTGCCAGACGTCCGGCGGGATGTTCGGCATGATGGGCCCGATGGGCCCCGGCGGCGGCGGAGGTGGGCCGTGCGTGGACGTCTCGAAGACGTATTATTACTACAATGACGAGGGGAACGTGACCAACGTATTCACGGAGAATCTCGCGCCGGTGGGCGGCGAGAAGCCGTACTCGTCCACGGCGCTGGTCTACGCGAAGAACAACCGGACCGTGACCTTCGCCGTCGGAGAGGAATGGACCGACGAGACCGACTACGAGGCGTTGTGGGGCCGTGAGTATCGGTATGACCAGGCGCGTGCGAGGTATCTGCGGACCGTGCTGGGCCCGGAGGAGCTCGAGAACGGGAATTTCGTGGGCACGGACACCTGGTCGCAGTACGGTGAGCGAAGCGAACGGAAGCGGGC
>JASFUW010000279.1:0-6861 GCA_050050135.1 Phycisphaerae bacterium | reverse complement strand
TGTACGACCTCGAGGCCGACCCGGGCGAGGTCTCCAACGTCGCCGATAAGAATCCCGAACTCAAAGACAAACTCTACGTCCAGCTCCGCGAATGGATGAACACGCTGAAGATCCCCGAAGACACCCCCGACGACTTCAAAGGCCAGGACCCCCACGACCTCGAAGCCCTCCGCGCACTCGGATACATCGAGTAACCGTGCAATTCAGAACCGCGCTCCCGGCGCGCGGGGAAAGCGGCACCGATTCCGAACCGCGTCCGTGAGGAAGCGGGCCTCATTCCGAACCGCGCCCGTCAGGAAGCGGCCCCCGATTCCGAACCGCGCCCGCTGAAAACGACCAAGGTGAGAGCCTTGACGCCGAAGTGCGAAGCACGGAGCGTGTGAAGCGGCCGCAACTCGCCGTTGGATGTTCTGGCGTCTGACCACCTCAGTGGTCAGGCGCTTCCCAGCTCCGTCGCTTCGTCGCTTCGTCGCTCTTTCGCAGAACCACCTACCCAGGTTTGGTCATCGCCTTCGGATCGAGGAGTCGATCGAGTTCCGCGTCGGAGAGGACGTTGTGTTCCCGGGCAACCTGACGCACTGTCTTGCCGGTGTCATAGGCCTCCTTGGCGATCGCGGCCGCTTTGTCGTAGCCGATGGCCGGTGCCAGGCTTGTACACATAGCCAGGGACTGTTCGATCAACTCGTTGCAGCGCTCTTCGTTGGCTTCGATCCCGGCAACGCAACGGTCGGCGAAAACGCGGGCGGCGTTGCTCAGCAACCGCACCGACTCCAACAGGCTGTAGACCATAACCGGCATGCCGACGTTGAGTTCGAAATGGCTTTCGCGGCAAGCGTGGGTGATGGCCGTGTCGTTCCCGATGACTTGGCACGCCACCTGGATCAACATCTCGGACATCACGGGGTTCACCTTGCCCGGCATAATGCTGCTGCCCGGCTGCGTGGCCGGAAGCTTGATCTCACCGATCCCGCACCGCGGACCGCTCCCGAGCAAACGGATGTCGTTGGCGATCTTGGTGAGGCTGACCGCGATCGTCCTGAGCTGACCGCTGACCTCACAAACCGCGTCCTTCGCAGCCTGGGCCTCGAAGTGGTCCTTCGCTTCGGTGAACTCGATCCCGGTCGCGTGGCTGAGGGCCTCGCACATGCGACGGCCGAACTCCGGATGCGTGTTGATCCCGGTACCGACCGCCGTCCCGCCGACAGGCAATTCGCGGAGTGCCCGAATCGCCCGGCCCGCACGGGTCAAACCGCGCTCCGCCTGCCGAGCGTACCCGCCGAACTCCTGCCCCAGCCGCACGGGCGTTGCATCTTGCAGGTGCGTCCGGCCGATCTTCACGATGGCGTCGAACGCCTCGGCTCTTTCGGCGAGCGTTTTCGCCAGGTGTTCGAGCGACGGGCAGAGATCGTCCTTGATCGCCTCCGCCGCAGCCACGTGGATCGCCGTCGGGATCACGTCGTTCGACGACTGCCCCATGTTCACGTGGTCGTTTGGATGGATGGGGTCGCGCGAGCCGATCTTCCCTCCCGCCAGTTCGATTGCCCGGTTGCTGACCACCTCGTTGGCGTTCATGTTGGTGCTGGTTCCGGACCCGGTCTGGAAGACATCCAGCACGAAATGGTCGTCGAGCTTCCCGTCGATCACGTCCTGAGCCGCCCGGACGATTAAGTCCGCGAACCGCGGGTCGAGCCGCCCCAGGTCGCAGTTGACCTTGGCCGCGGAACGCTTGATCAGACCCATCGCCCGGATGAACCACCGCCCGAACCGGTAGCCGCTGATGGGGAAGTTCTCGACGGCCCGTTGCGTCTGGGCACCCCAATAGGCATCCTCGGGGACTGTCATTTCGCCCATGCTGTCCTTCTCGATCCGCCCGGTTGAACCCATCGTCCTGCTCCTGTCCGTGGTACCAAACTTGCAGGGACTCGGTTTGCGCCAGGGTACCGCGCGGTGACGGGTACGCAACCAGGTGCCGCCGGAACGCCGTCCGGCGCGCTTGGCCGAGAGACAGTCCCTGCGGACCGTGGCGTTTTCAAGCGAGTCAATCGTTTCCATCGTATCGAACGCGAGGGTTTCTCATGCAAGACATGACGGAGCAGTTTGTCGAACTCATTCGCTCGGCGTCGACCGACCTCTCGCCCGACGTTGAAGGGGCGCTGCGGGAGGCAAGCAAGCAGGAAAAGGCGGGCTCCGCCGCACACGGAGCGCTGACGACCATCCTCGAGAATATCGAGTTGGCCCGAAAGACCGACAGACCGATCTGCCAGGACACGGGGACTCCGATCTTCCATGTCTGGTACCCGGCGGGGATGTCCCAGCGGCAGATGCGCGAGCAGATTCAGGCATCCGTCCGCATCGCCACCGAGCGGGCGTTCTTGCGCCCGAACGCCGTCGAGGCCCTCTCGGGCAAAAACAGCGGCGACAACACCGGTGTCGACTTCCCGACCGTCCATTTCGACGAGTGGGACGAGGACTACGTGAAGGTCGGCCTGATGATGAAAGGCGGCGGGTCGGAGAACTGCGGGTGCCAGTATTCCGTTCCTTCGCCCGAGTTTCCCGCCTCGCGCGACCTCAAAGGCGTCCGCAAAGCCATCCTCGACGCGGCCTGTAAGGCGCAGGGGCTCGGATGCGCGCCGGGCATCCTCGGTGTCGGGGTCGGCGGCGATCGGGCGTCGAGCATGATCAAAGCCAAGGAGCAGCTCTTCCGCCCACTTGGTGACAAGAACCCGGACGCGGAACTCGACGAGCTGGAGAGACGGCTGCACCGCGAGATCAACGAACTCGGCATCGGACCGATGGGCTTCGGCGGCAAGACCACCGTGCTGGGCGTCAAGATCGCCCAGTTGCACCGTGTCCCCGCGTCTTTCTTCGTCTCGATCGCCTACATGTGCTGGGCTGATCGGCGCAAGATCATGACCGTCAAGAACGGCAACGTGGAGATCAAGGCACCGTGACGTAGGGTCCCCCGGACGGACCGGTACAGGAATGACGCCTTATGGGCGATACATCCAGCCTCCTGAAGGTTATCCCAAACGCGCCCGCGTTCTCCCCCAGCTTGGTGGGAACAGTCGTGTTAGGCCTATTGCTTCTGTTTTTCCGAGATTTCGATGGGCCATTACGGCAATACCTCGTCCCATCCCTTGTGGTCTATGTCCTGGGAGCAGGGTTAATTAGCTTTATCCACACTATGTTGTGGCTTCGGACAGTCGGACGCGCCAGACAAGAGGCAAAGCCGAACGCGGAGACGGTGCCCCTTAACCGTCTGCCGTTTTGGCTGATGATCGCCTTCCAGATTGTATGGTTCTTCTTCTTCATCGGTTATAACTTCTACCGAGCCGCGCTTTGACCATGCCGGCTCACGGAGTCAGGCTAATGGCAACCAAGTTGACCATTCCCATCAGTGAAGAACAGATTCGATCGCTCAAGCTCGGTGATCAGGTGCTGATCAGCGGGGTGATCTTCACCGCCCGCGACGCCGCCCATAAGTACATGATCGAAAACTTCGTCAAAGGCACCTGCCCCGATGCGGAGAAGGGTGTCTATGACGTACTCAAGCAGGGCCTGGCCGGCGGTGTGATTTACCACTGCGGTCCGGTCGTGAAGAAACGCGACGACGGAAAGTACGAGTTCGTCGCCGCCGGCCCGACGACCAGCATCCGCGAAGAGCCCTACCAGGCCGACGTCATCGGCCACTTCGGCGTCCGCGCCGTCATCGGCAAGGGCGGCATGCGCGACAAGACACTCAAAGGGTGTCAGGAGCATGGCGCCGTCTATCTGCACGCGATCGGCGGGGCCGCACCGCTCATCGCCGAGTGCTGCAAAGAGGTCGAAAACGTCTACAAGCTCGATTTCGGCGTCCCCGAGGCTTTCTGGCAGATTCGCGTCGAGGACTTCCCCTGTGTCGTCACCATGGACTCGCACGGCCAAAGCCTGCACGACAAGGTCAAGACAGAGTCCGAGGCCAAGCTCCAAGAACTGCTGGCAGTATGAGCTGCGCCAACCGAAATCGGCCCCCACGCCGGCCCCCGTCATGTTCCGCCAACTCCCGATCGTAGGTCGGAGACCGGCGGAGAGCCGGCCTTGAAGCACGTTCGTCCTTCAATCCCCACTCCCCAATCGTCAATCCGCCGTTGGCGGGCGGGTCAGTCGCCCGGCTGCGCGGCGTGCCGCTCGATCCAAGTGCTGTCGTCGACGACGATCAGGGACAGCTCGCCGTCGGGTTTCCTCAGCCTCAGCCGCTCGAGCGGCAGCCGGCCGTCCTTGCCGTGGGCGTGCCAGCTCCCGGTCGTGAGTGTCTCCCACGCCTCGACCGTGCCGTTGATCTCGGTCTTCGCGTCCTTTCCCCGCAAATGAAGAACCTGCCTGACGCGGACCTGCGTCCCGGGCGGAAATCGCGACTCCATCATCCCAAACGCCTCCTACATTCTGCCGAGTGCGGGATTATACTATGATGCTTCGGTCATAGGAGCCACAAGCCGGCCCGTTTGGAGAGCGTAGACCTTGACGTCCACAGAGATCAGACAGCAGTTTCTCGACTTTTTCGCCTCGAAACAGCACCAGATCGTCGAGTCCTCGCCCGTGGTGCCGCTCGACGACCCCACCCTGATGTTCACCAACGCCGGCATGAACCAGTTCAAGGACGTCTTCCTCGGGACCGGCTCGCGGACCTATCGCCGGGCCGCCGACACCCAGAAGTGCATCCGAGCGGGCGGAAAGCACAACGACCTCGACGACGTCGGCCAGGACACCTACCACCACACCTTCTTCGAGATGCTCGGAAACTGGTCCTTCGGCGACTACTTCAAGAAGGAGGCCATCGAGTGGGCCTGGGAGCTGCTGACCGGGGTCTGGGGCATCGAGAAGGACCGCCTCCACGCGACGTATTTTGGTGGGTGCCGAGCCGCGGGCTTCAGCCCGCGCGGAGCTCCAGACGAACGCCCGAGGGAGCAACAGCTCGAGGAATCGAGGGATCGAGATCAGAGCCGCGCCCGTGAGGAAGCGGACATGGCGTGGGAGTTGGAGCCGGATTATGAGGCGCGGGATCTGTGGACGTCCGTGACGGACATCGATCCGTCACACGTGCATCCCGGCGACATGAAGGACAACTTCTGGGAGATGGGCGACACCGGTCCGTGCGGGCCTTGCAGCGAAATTCACATCGACCTGACGCCGGATAAATCGGGCGCGTCGCTGGTCAACGCGGGCGACCCGCGCGTGATCGAGCTGTGGAACCTGGTGTTCATCCAGTTCAACCGGGCCTCCGACGGCAAGCTCTCGCCGCTTCCCGCGAAGCACGTCGATACCGGCATGGGTTTCGAACGGCTGTGCGCCGTCCTTCAGGGCATGGCCACACCTCCCCCCCTTTGTAAGGGGGGGCTGGGGGGGGTCTCCGCGCCCGAAAGACAACCCACGACCCCACGCCCGATGAGCAACTACGACACCGATGTCTTCACGCCCATCTTCGACGCCATCCGAAAGCGAACCGGAGCGCCCGAATACCGCGGAACGCTGCCAGGCAACGACATTCCGAACCGCACCCGCGAGGGAGCGGACACGAAACCGAGCCGCGACCGTGAGGGAGCGGACACGAAACCGAGCCGCGACCGTGAGGGAGCGGGGAATACCTCAACATCCGGCGTCCCGTGTGCATACCTGATCACTTTCCACACCTACGGCACGTGGCTCCACGGTACGCATCGTGGTTCGGTCGACCGGCACCAGAACACATCCGGGACGCCGTTTCTCGATCCTGACGAACAGCGCGAATACGACGAATTCGTGCGTCTCCGTCATGATCCCGTCGTGCTTGACAGCCGACGGCGGTCGGTGGTGGACACCACCATTCGTGAGGTCGCCGAGTTCCGCGGCTGGACGATTCACGCCCTCAACGTTCGCACGAATCACGTGCACGTTGTTGTCACTGCAGACGACGTCCCGGAACGCGTGATGAACGATTTCAAATCATACGCTACCCGGCGGATGGTAGAACGAGGCGTGTTTCCCGGCTCGACTAAGGCATGGACAAGGCACGGAAGCACGCGGTACCTCTGGACGGAAGCCGCAGCGGTGGCAGCCGGGAGGTATGTGGTCGAGGCACAGGGGGATGATCTCCCGCTGGCGGAGATTGACCGACTGAACAGGCGCGACCCGGAGAAGGGGCAGGTGACGCGCACTTCCGACGACGACGGCAAGGCACCGCTCCCTCACGGTCGCGGCTCGGATTCCGCGCCAACGCATGAACAGATCATGATCGACGTTTCGTATCGCGTCATCGCCGACCACGTTCGCTGTCTGACATTCGCACTGACCGACGGGGCCGTCCCGAGCAACGAAGGCCGCGGCTACGTCCTGCGACGCATTTTGCGCCGCGCCGTCCGCTATGGCCGACAGTATTTCGACATGCACGAGCCATTCTTGTGCGACCTGATCGAACCGCTCGTATCGCACATGGCCGACGCCTTCCCCGAGTTGCGCTCAGCCCACGGCGGCAGGAACGTCGAGCACGTGATCGAGCTCATCCGTGACGAGGAGTCGTCGTTCATCAAGACCCTCGACCGCGGCATCAAGCTTTTCAACGAAGCCGCCGACTACGCCCGCAAACACCACCACAATAAAATCAGCGGCGAAGACGCCTTCAAGCTCCATGATACCTACGGGTTCCCGATCGACCTCACCGAACTCATGGCCGAGGAGAACGGGCTGACCATCGACATCGGCGAATACGAGCGGCTGATGGACCTTGCGCGTGCCCGAGCGCGGGCGAAGGTCGTGGTAGCGGGCCGGGATTGGGCGGATCACATACGAACTCACGGGACCACCTCGTTCGTGGGCCAGGAGACGTTCGAAACTCACGACTCAATGGTG
>JASFUW010000278.1:0-6871 GCA_050050135.1 Phycisphaerae bacterium | reverse complement strand
TAGCGAGCAGAACGATACCCGCGTGGAAGCATTGGCCATGCTGAGGGCCAACAAGGACTACACCGTCATCGGCGTCTGGTCCGACGACCTGGCCGTCTACCTGAAACCCCTCGGGGGCAAGGCCGTATGCCACGGCCGCTTCCCCGCACACCACGTGACCGGCGACGCCCCCGACGCAGACTACCCCTTGGCACTGGTGTCCTACGGGCCCGCCACGGTCAAAAACCTCCGCGTAGCCCAAGTGGACGACTTCATCGAGCTGCCGCCGCCTCAGCC
Source organism: Phycisphaerae bacterium (assembly GCA_050050135.1). GTDB lineage: Bacteria > Planctomycetota > Phycisphaerae > UBA1845 > UBA1845. The sequence continues at coordinate 6,595 of JASFUW010000278.1, read as the reverse complement.
GGATCAATCCACCGTTCGGGGGCGCCGGTCGGAGAGATCGCCGGCCAGATCTGAGCAACCGCCTGACAAACCCGCCGTCGAAGACGACAAGAAAAAGGAAAAAGAGCCGGAAAAGAAAAAGCCGGAGGAACCCACCCGACGAAAACCGCGACGACCCAGAAGACCACGCAGACCCTAACCGCTCGCGCACTGCATAGCGCGCCTCGCCCCACGAATCAGCCGCGGGCAAAACACGTAACCCTGTGTCACTCCGCTTCGCCGGGCACGTCGACGTACCCGCCGCACTCGGCGCACTCCTGCGTCGTCCCCGCATCGTCAGCCGGGTACCTGTTGACGTGCTTGCACTCGTCGCAGGTGACTTCGATCAGGGGACCGTCTTCGTCGTCATCCGCCGGCCGACTGTCGTGGTCAGCCAAGGCCTTCCGGGCACGCTCGGCTGTCTTCTCGTCAGCCACGAGGATTTCGACCCCTTCCGTATCGGTCACCCCAAACGCCATCACCCCCGTGCTGCTCGGGTCACCGATCTTGGCCTCGATGCCCTGCTCCTCGAGCCAGGCCACGATGATCTCCGCCTCTTCAATCGTATTCGCACGCCGTACGCAAACCGGTTCATCCGCCATGGCATTGCTCCCGGAATCAGGGTTTTCACACACCGCGCCGCGCCCAGCACCCACGTGCATCAAGGCCTGTCATCCCGATCAGACCGACAGAATCCAACCGTTCGGCCAGCGTCGCGGACGAGCCAACTGCGGCGCGCTCGCCAGAGCCGGGGCTATTCTAGCGGATGCTACGCACACGCCAATTGAACCATGAAGGTGAACCGCGCCCCTCACACGTACCGGCTCGGGAAGCTCTGCAGCCCACAACGACAGCGTCCCGCTGGCGAACAGGTTCAGTCCCTGGTAGTGGGTCAGTTTGAATCGAGCAGGGATAGCAGTTCTTCAATCGTCCAAGTGTGATCGGAAATGCCAGCCGCCTGGGCGGGTGTCATCTTCAAGCTCTGGTGCTTCCGGCAATAATTGTAGTGCATGAAGTGGAGGCTCACGGCGTGCGCCAAGTTTGTGATCTTCTTCGAGAATGCCTTGGTCAGCCGAGTGAACCGACGCATCGACATTCGCATGGTCAAGTTCTGCCTCTCTGCGTAGCTCGTGCTGACGAGCTTCGGATTGGGGTCGCCGGTGACCTTCCGGCGGCGCGTCCCGTTTACCTTGCCGGGTGAGTATTTGGTCTCAGGTCTCTTGGGGTTGCCGTCTTCGCCGTAGAGCTTCTGAAGCATGGCATAGTCGATGTCGTCGCCGAACGCGCTGTCAACGGCGTTCAGATAGGCGTTGTGGCCGTCGCTCGTGAGTTGCACCCGGTGAGCCAGACGAGACGCCAGGTCGTGCATGAATTGACGAGCGGTCCGAGAGCCACGGTCACCGACAACGTAGGACGGGACCAGCTTGGTTTCGGCGTCGATCGCAACCCACGTCCACACGTCGCCTACCCCGCCCTCCAGCGCTTTCTCAATGGGGACATTCTTCTGCTTCGCGTAGACGAACGACCAGATTTCGTCGACCTGGAGCGTGCGGCAGGACAGGTTCCGCATGTGGGCATCCATGTAGACCGAGCAAGCGGCGCCCAGATCGCACAGCAGCTTGACCACGGTGTTCTTGGCAACGCCCGTCATCCTGCACGTTGCCCGGATCGAGTTGCCCTCGACGAGAGCGGCCACGATTGCCTTGCGTCGTTCTGTTGATAGCTGATTCATAACAATTTAAGTATACATTACCGCTCAAGCATTGTCAAGCGCATAATGCGTGTTTTTTGGCCATCATGACAGATTACTCGCCTGAAACTGACTTTCGGTTTAGCGAGTGTGTTACATGTTCGTGATACTTTGCGCTTGTATAACCCGGTCTATACCGATATAAGAAACTGCGCAGGGTGGCCGCTGGGTTTGGGGCAGTTCTGCGAATTCAACGGCGTTAAAGGGAGTTCGCTCCCTTTGAGCGCAGTGAAGGCGCCGCCCGGACTCGAACCGGGATACACGGGTTTGCGAGACCCGCTGGCTAGCCATTTGCCTACGGCGCCTCAGCTAGATTTCGGGGGAGAGCTGTTAACGGCAGCTCTCCCCCCGCGTATTTCTACGCCGTGACTAGGTTCTCCTTTCTCTGGTCGACCATGTGTAGGCAACCGTCTCGCTCGACCACACGACCACGGCGCTCAAGTGTTCCGATCGTTGTGTAGATCACACGACGCACATCGTTCGATCTGGTTTGGACAGTTCCAGATAGGACGTTAACGACCTCGCTTCGTTTCCGTGGTTGGTCGCGAAGGAAGAGTTCAACCGCTCTCGTTGGGCCAAGCCTGCGGCTTTGCCTTGCTTGCTGATCCGCGATTGCCCGGATACGCAGTGATTCCAGGGTTTCTAACTCTATGCGCAATCTGTCAAGATCGCGAATCCGCTTGCGTAACCGTTTGACCCTTTCATCGATCACACTCGCTGATATTGTTGGTTCTGGCATGTGCACCTCCATACCGCACTTCTGCTCCATCTTGCCTCGCATCGCTGGGCTATCATTTCCCCTCCGCCACGCCACGGATATGCGGACCCTAAGTGCATCGAAACCGAAGGTCAAGTCGAAAATTGATCATACTCAAGTTATTGTGGGCAGCCTGTGATATCTTCTACATGTTGGGGGCTATTCGCCCTTCTTCCATCGAGCTTGTGCCGCCTTTTGAGCGATCTCGCGGCGCCGTTCTGGGGTAAGCTTCTCGGCGCGGGCCTTGCCGCCCTTCTTCCCACCCTTGCGCCCCAGGGCAACCGCGGCAGGGTCTTTTGGTTTGCTGTCCGTGGCGTCATCGACGACTGACTTGGCAAGTTCGTTGATGTCACGCGGCCGCTTCTTCTTGCCTGAGCGTTTAGGCATAACTTCTGAATGATATCAGGGATCGGAAACCATGTCAAAATACGTCCAATGACCGATAATCATAGTTTGTGGGCTTGAATCGTGACCTGCGCGCCACTAAAATAATCTTGCATAGTCGGTGTGGATTCTCTAGAGTTTTAGGAGGCATTGGCCGATCTGAGCGGGGAGTCTAGGCTGATTGTGTGCCATTGGTTCGGAGGTGCAGCATGGCACAAGCGCAGGAGAAAAATCGTACCTGTCGCAAAATCGATGCGCAGGAGGACGGCGAGCGCCAATTTCTTCTTTCGCCGGAAGACAACGATTTGTTCGTGCGCACCGGGAATCAAGTCATCAATGCTTGTCGGCTGGATATCAGTGTCGAGTTGTGGATGGAGGAACTCAAGGCTATGTGTGCTCAAGTCAACGATTGGGCAACCAGCCGTTCCGGTCGGATTGAGTCCTGTTATTGTGTTCCACAAGGATCGCGCATAGCTATGTTTTTCGCCCCCAAGAGTGAATCGTTCGACTTTTCGTTAGCGGACGAACTTGCAGAGCTTAATCTCGACCTGCGCAACGATTACAACGTGGGAACCGTTCAAACGCAACAAATCCCTTGGAACGAGGCCCAACGATTCATACATCCCCAAACCGCAAGATGGGTCTATGGAAGCAAGCTCGAGCGCACACCTGAACCAATGGAGGCATAACAGGCGGTTCCTCGCCTCAATATCTCTGGTTTACCCGGATTGGATCGTTACAGCGGCATTCTATGCCGCTGTTCACGTTGTGGATGCCTTGTTGGTTGAGGATAAGGTACGATCGGTCACAAACCACGACGGCAGAAACGACGTACTCATGCGTAATAATCGCTATAGGACGATCTACAAGGCGTACCACCCGCTATATGTGCTTTCCAGGACAGTCAGATATCTAGCAGACCCGCGAACGTGGATACCGTCGGACGAGATCGAGGGGAAGGTATTGGGCCCGTATCTCTACCGCATAGAGGCGTCGGCATTCAAGCTGCTGGGAGTTGAGGAAGCGCGCGAGCCGATCAAACTACGGGTCCAAAACGAGCAATAGCCCAGCAATATTCCGTTCCCGCCGCGAGAACTACATCTAGCGAAAATGACCCACTACCCAGTCCCTGGACGCGCGACAAGCGTTCTGAGCAGTGAAAACGACGGCCTCGTCACAGGCCGGTTTTGCGCTTGCCCATTTCGCGGGGTCGGGTCGATAATGGGAGGCAGGGGGAGGACGCCGTCCCGATGGATCGACGAGCCCCATCGGCAATCGCGACAGGGAGGTCCACCCATGAAAGGCAATCCGAACAGGAGCCTGGCCGGCAAGGCTAGGCGGAACCACCGCCGAAACCGGGCGAGCAGACTCTATGCAAGACAATGGATCGACGAGACCCTCGACACCGAACCCGAGGATCAGACCGCCGAGCGATACATCCCCATCCGCGGGCGTCGTGAATTCTTACCCACAGCCGCGGCGACAGGAACGTCCACGATGAACGCTCGCGACGACCAGCTCGAACTGCCGCTGTCCGCAACCTCCCCGGACAAGCACGCAAAGCGACCCGCTGCCGAACTCGAGCCCGCACCTGGTATCTCAACGGAATCGGACAAGGTCATCAGCTTCCCGACGCGGGCAACGTCGCCGGCTGGCATGCCCTTCAAACCGCCCGTCCAATTCCACAGGCGGTCGCAGTTCACGTTCCGCGGTTTTCTGGTGGGATGTGCAATGGGCAGCGTCGCAGCCGTCGTGCTGCTGGCTGTCGTTCGGGTCGTCGCCGGGTAGCTGACTCTTCTTTCGGGACCGCTTGTTACGCGCGACCGGGTGCGCGCTCGAGGACCGAATCCGCCAGGCCATACTCGATCGTCTCCCCCGCGTCGAGCCACTTGTTCCGATCGCAGTCTCGTTCGATCTGGTCCATCGGTTTGCCCGTCCGCGACGTGAGGATCGCGTACAGGGCTTTGCGCAGCCGGACGATCTCTTCCGCCTCGATGGACAGGTCCGTCGCCGGTCCCTGGAGCACGCCGCCGATCAGCGGTTGGTGCAACAGCGTCCGGGCGTTGGGCAGCAGGTACCGCTTCCCCTTCGTTCCGCCGCACAGAATGACCGCCCCCATGCTCGCCGCGAGCCCCACGTTGTAAGTCGCGACGTCACATCTGAGGTACTGCATCGTGTCGTAGATCGCCAACCCCGAAGAGACCGTGCCGCCGGGACTGTTGATGTACATGTGAATGTCCGTGCCGCTGTCCTCATTCGACAGAAACAGCATCTGAGCGATGACGAGGTTCGCAATATCGTCGTCGATGCCCCCCGTCAGGAAGACGATGCGATCCTTGAGCAAACGCGAGAAAATGTCCATCTCGCGCTCGCCCCGGCCCGTGCTTTCGATAACGAACGGTACTCGCTGGTTTATGGCGCCCATGTTGCCTTTGTGCCTCCTGTCATGCCCACCCGATTGCGGGTTCCCGGACTTTGCGTAGGTCGTGTCTGAGTGTCTCGTTGTGACACCGACGGCCGCAGGATCAAGACCCCTTGTCTTTACCTTCCTTCTTCTTCTTGTCCTCGTGAAGAATCTCGTCGATGATGCCGTACTCGAGCGCTTCCTGCGCGTTGAGGAAGCGGTCTCGCTCGGTTTCCTCAGCCACCTTCTCGACCGGTTTCCCGGTGCAGTTGCTGATGATTTCGTTCAGCCTCTGCTTGTCACGCAGGACCTCCTCGGCCTGGATGCGGATGTCCTCGGCCTGGCCCGTGATCCCGCCGTACGGCTGATGCAGCATCACCTTCGCGTTCGGCAGGATATAGCGTTTGCCCTTGGTCCCGGCCATCAGGATCACCGCCGCCCCGCTCGCGGCCTGGCCGATGCAGTACGTCGCCACTTCCGACCCCATAAACTGCATGGTGTCATAAATAGCCAACGTCTGGTCCACCAGCCCGCCCGGCGAGTTGATATACAGGTTCACGTCCTGGTCCCGCCGGATGGACTGCAAATAGAGCAACTGCTGGATCACCGTGCTCGCCGTCCGCTCGACGATCGGACCCGACAGAAAGATGATCCGGTTTTCCAGCAGCATGTCCGTAAGAGACATCTCACGCGTCCGCTGGTACGGCGGATATTGGTTGACCGTGCGGTAGGGGCCTTGAGATTCGTGCATAACTCGTCTTTTCCCTTTTATCGCTCCAACGGGTCCCGTCGCGCCGGCCATCCCGGCCCGCTCGCAGGAGCGTGCGCGACAGGCCTTCGAGTTTTACCTACGTCGTTTCTGTCGGCAAAAACGGCATACCAGGTGGGTTGTTTCACCCCGACTACTTACCGGCCTTTTTCTTCGTCGTCTTCTTCTTCGCCGCGGGCGCTTTCGCCGCCGGTGTCTTTGTCGATTTCGCCTTCGCGGTCTTGGTCTTCGCTGCCTTTGTCTTGGCCGCCTTCTTCTTGGCGGACTTCTTCCTTTTCGGACCTTCCGTCTCGGTCACTTCCGCGTCCGCAACCAGACCGTCCAGGGCCTTCTGGTCCCTGAGCTGCAAGTAAAGTGTCATCAACCCGTCATTCTTGCTCAGCTCGTCGCGGACCCGGTCGAACCGCTTGTTGGATTGTCGGGCGATCTCGGCGATCGCACCGTTGATCTGCTCTTCGCTGACCTCGACCTTCCGATCCTCCGCGATCTTCTCGAGAATGAAAAACAGCTTCA
>JASFUW010000277.1:0-6903 GCA_050050135.1 Phycisphaerae bacterium | reverse complement strand
GTTCTAAACGTACCCGCTCATTCCATTTGGCAAGCGGTAAGCTCCTGTGTCGGCGCGAATCCCCGTCCGGGTCGCTTCTTGAACGTCTTTGCTGCCAAGGGATCCGCGATCGTCCATCCACCCTAGTGCTGCGTCAACTGTATTTTTGCGGGTAGCGAGCGGCCTCTTTCCGAGCCGCGCCCGTGAGGAAGCGGTCTTCTGGAACCCGCAAATTAAGGCGTGACCGTGCACTAGAACCGGACCGCTGACGAATATCTTCACGTGAACCGCTTGCGTCCTCATGCTACGATCCAGCTCGGCGCGGTGTCCGGAGCACACGGCGTAGCGGCAAGGACGCGTTATGCAGCGATCTCCACTGAAGATCATTCTGTTCATCGCCTTCGTGGACCTGACTGGATTCGGGTTGATCATCCCGCTTCAGGCAGCCTACGCCGAGCGGTTGGGCGCGAGCGGGTTCACGTTCGGGCTCCTGGTCGGCATCTACGCCCTGATGCAGCTCATCTTCAACCCGCTGCTCGGGCGGTGGTCGGACCGGGTCGGCCGGCGGCGCGTGCTGCTTTTAAGCATGGCGGGCAGCGTGGTGAGCCACGCACTGCTCGGATTCGCGGACCTGTCGAACTCGCTGGTGCTCCTGTTTATCGCCCGAGCCCTGGACGGCGTCACCGGTGCCAACGTTGCCACCGCACAAGCGTACATCGCCGACATCACGACATCCGAGAATCGCGCCAGAGGCATGGGCCTGTTCGGCGCCGCGTTCGGATCGGGCTTCGTGGTCGGTCCGGCGTTGGGCGCCGGGCTCGCAGCGATCGGCCGGGTTCTCAGCGGGCCGACCTCGGGCACCGCCTGGCCGGCGTTCGGCGGCGCGGTCATCGCGGCGGTGGCTGTCTTTTTCGTCTGGCGGCTGCTCCCCGAGTCTCGTCCCCGCACCGACGCGACGCGACGCCGCTTCGAGCCGTTGACCTTCTCGCGCCTGCGGGCGGTCCATTACAACCACCGTTTACGCGAGCTGTTCGGCCTCAACTTCGCCGCGATCTTCGCATTCGTCCTGCTTGAAGCCACCTTCGTCTACCTCTGCGTCCGCCGCTTCGGAGTGACAGAGACTGGCACCGGTTTGCTCTTCGCCTACGTCGGAGTGATGATGGTGATCGTTCAGGGCGGTCTGGTCGGCCGGCTCGTGCGCAAGTTCGGGGAAATGCGCCTGATCATCGTGGCGCCCGTGCTTACCGCCATCGGCTTCGTGCTTCTCTCTCTGGTTCCGATCACGTCCGCGACGCCGCTCGCCTGGGCGCTGTTGATGGTCGGGTGCATCCCCACAACGGTGGGGCACGGATTGACCGGCCCGAATCTCAACAGCCTCATCTCGCGGCAGACGGCGGATGACAGGCAAGGTGCCACGCTCGGATTGTCGCAAGGAATCGGCTCGCTGGCTCGGGCGGTGGCGCCGCCCATCGGTGGTCTGGCGTATGACCTCGGTCCGTCTTGGCCTTATTGGGCCGGGGCCGTGATCCTCGTGGTGATCGCCTTCCTGGCCTATCTCGTCCGCCCGGCCCAGGAGCGCGCCATTCAGGCGATCGGTCGGGCCGGTTTGTGAAACCGACATGCCCGCCACACGGTCGTCTCGTCTGACGGGCGTCGGCGGACCTGCCGATCCGCTCGGACGGGCGCCGATCAAGGTCTTCCTGCGTTATGCGGAGATGGCGCGCTGTCTTCCCTATCCGCCGCCGACCCGTAGAATCCCGGGTCATGGTTCGATCGGACAAAGAGACGACAGCCGGAGGGCAGGAGCGGTCCAAAGCGCTCGCGCTCGGGCTAGCCGCGGCGTTGCTCGTGGCCGGTGGGTTGCGGTTCTACAGCCTGGGAGAAAAGGACTACTGGTTCGATGAGCTGCACTCCCTGTCGAACTCGGCCGGGCTCCGGGCAGACTTCGAGGCCGTTCCACATGGTGTCGTTCTCACGGCACCGCCGCGAACGACCAGGTTGACGCCCGAAAGCACGATCGGCAGAACGTGGCGGCGTATGGTGGTGGACAGCCATCCGCCGATGTACTTCGTCTTGCTCTTGGAATGGCGCCGGCTCTTCGGCGACGGAGAGTTCGCGGTTCGGGCGCTTTCGGTTCTTTTCTCGGTTCTCTCATTGATACCTGTGGCGATGATGCTCGGTGTCTACGGCCGGCGCCACCGTGGGCTGTGGCTGGCCGGCGTGTTGTGCGTAGCATACGGGCACATTCACATCGCCCAGGAAGCGAGACCGTACAGTCTCGGGCTCCTGTTCGTAAGCCTGAGCTACTGGGCGTTCGTCAACATCGAGCACGGTTGGAACAGGCTCGGACGCCGCGACAAGTGCGTGTGGGCGATCGTATACGGCGCCTCGATGTACTTGGCTGTCCTGACCCACTACTTCACCGTGCTCGCACTGCTCGGACAAGTGGTTGTCGTCGCGCTTCGCATGCGTGGTCCGTCACTGCGTGCGTGGGCGGGGATCGTCGCCGTGGCTGTCGCCGCGTTTCTACTGACATGGGGCCGCCAAGTGTTCGCGCAGATGGATTTCATCATGAGCCAGGACTGGCTCTTGGAGGACAAGCCGGACCACGTACTGCGGACCTTCCATCGCCTGTCCGATTTGCCTGTCCGATTGCTCTTTGCCCACGAGCGTTTCCAACTGAACTATATGTTCTCTCTGGTCGGGGCGATGTTGGTCATCGGAACCCTGTTGGCGCTACGGCGACGGCGGTCTGGCGAAGCCGTCGTCTATGCTGCGTGGTACCTGGTGCCTGTTTTGACCTTTCTCGTTCTAGACCTTCTGACGGGGAAGCAACTGCTCAACCACATACGGTACAGCTCGATGGCGTTGCCCGGTCTTGCAGGGATGCTCGTCTTGATGGTTGACCCGTTGCGACCCTCTCGAAAATGGGCGGCGACGATCGGGTTCGGTTTGGCAGTGGCCCTGACCATCGAGTTGCCCACCCAAGTGAACCCGAGGAACAGGCGGGCGGCCGCGTTGATCGCGGAGCAGCTCCGGCCGGGCGACCTGCTCGTGTTCGACGCGATGGATTGGCCGCCGTTCTGGACGCTGCGCATTTTTCAGAACGTGACCTATTATCTCCCTGCCTATCTCCATATCGCGCCCCCGCCGTGCGTTCTCATCCGTGAACCACCGGACGAGTCCTTAAAAGGCGACATGGGTGACTTTGACCGGATCATCGTGGTGGCTCCCCGCGTCGACGTCACTCCGAACCCGCTCCCCGATCAATACAAGCTCTTCGACGAGACCGGGTATGTCGACAAGGTCGGATTCATCTATCTGTTCGTGCGTACATCGGGCTAAAACGCGCACAGTACGGGGGTAGACATGGGGGCGCTCGCCGGCGCTCCGTTTGTCACTCCATCGAATTCGGCGCTGCGTGCTCGAGGACGGCGATCATGATGACGACGCATACGCACTGGGCGAGGAGCAGGATGGCGATCATCCAGTCGACGCGGGGCAAGGCGATGGCCGGCAGCGCGGTCGCGGCCGTGGCGAGATAAATGGTCAACACGGCGCCGCGCGGGCTCATCCCGCGTTTCACCAGACGGTGTGAAAAATGGCGCCAGTCGCCTTTGAACGGGCTCTCGCCGGCGCGGATGCGGTGAATCACGACACTCGTTACGTCGTAGAGCGGAACGGCAAGCACGACCACCGGAACAATCACGCCCAGCACCGTCAGGTTCCGCGCCGAATCATAGAACGTGGTCAGGATCGTGAGCACGCTGAGTAGAAACCCGACCACCAGACTGCCCGCGTCGCCCATGAAGATGCTCGCCGGAGAGAAGTTGAAGATCAAAAAGCCGAGCAGCGCCCCCACCAGCACCCACGCCATGACCGGCACAAACACCTGCCCCGCTGACATCGACGCGACAGCGAAGATGGCCGCCGCGATCGCTGCAACCCCCGCGCTCAGACCGTCCATGTTGTCCAGGAAATTGAACGCGTTCGTAACCAGCACGATCCACAACACCGTGACCGCGATCGAAAGCGGTGCGGGGAGCACCTCGACCGCACGAATCCCCATCGGCCACGCAATAAACAAAGCCACCGCGAATTGGGCGATGAACTTGGGGCCCGGTCCGAGCGCCCGGCGATCGTCCATCAACCCCACCACGTGCAGAACGACCGCACCGCCGACAATCGCAAGCACGCTCGACAGTCGCGAGGCGATTCCGTCAAGGTGGATTTGCAGGAATTCCGGCAGCCACGTCGGCGACGCGCCGTTCTCCAGGAGCTTGGCAGCCAGCACGCCGACCAGGATCGGGACGCAGACCGCGATGACGATCGCAACACCACCACCCAACGCGACCGGAGCGCCATGCTTCTTGTGTCCACCCGGTTGATCGACGAACCCGCTCGCTCTCGCCCAGGCGCGGACAGCAACTGTCAGGCAAAGTGACAGCAAGAACGGACCGACGACCGCGACCAGGATGACGTTCTTCATGGCACGTGAGTGTACGGGAGCCGCGCGAGGTTCGCCAATGCGAAGCGTCGATACCTTCTACGGCGCCGCTTGGGGATGGTCCGACAGCTACCGGGCTCGGCCGCTTTCTGACGGGTGGCCTGGAACGGGCGCGGTCCCGGATGCCCGCGCTTCAGACCGTGCAGATATCGCGTCGTGCGAAGAAACATCCGCCGGCTGTCCACAGGACGATGGCGAAACCCAACAGGGCGGCCATGTCCTTTACCGGCCAGACCGCTTGCCGCAGTACGACCATCGGCTGATAGTAGTTCAGCACCGTCATAAACGACAGCGCCTTCGCCGGCTCCCAGAACTGCGCAAGAAAACTCAGGAAGAACGAAGCAAGGACGATTCCGAAGGCGACCGCGACGGCTCGGCCTCGACGCTCGCTGAGCGACGAGATCAAAAGCGCAAGGGCACCGACCGCGAGGAAAAGACAATACAGGTTGGCGGCGATCATCAACACCTGCCCCGCACCGAGGCGTGCTTCACTGGGGCCCGAGAGACCCTCGAGCATACTGCCAAGCCACCCCATTCCGATAACCACCACACCGCCCACCGCCCAGACCAGCGACTCGCTGACGTAAATCCGCCATCGTGACACCGGCAACCCGAACAGCACATCGACCGTCCCGCGATCCACCTCGCCCGCGGGGACACGCGTACAGATCGCAATCTCGTAGCCCCACAGCATCGCAAGGATGATCGGGTGAACCCACGCCACCGTCCGAAGCATTTCGACGCCGATGTTCTCCGCGATCTCCGCCCCCAGTAGCGCCTGGATGATCTTCTGGATGAACTCGACCTGATACCATTGTTCGATGTTCTCGACGAGGAAGCTGCGCAGGATGAAGCCCAGAAGCATCTCGAACACCATGATCCCGCAACCGCACAGCAGCGTGGCGCCCCAAACCTCCCGTATCGATTTGTTGATCAACCCCCGGTTCATGCGGCACCGCCCGCCTCGTCTTCATAGTACGCCTGGAAGACGGTCTCGAGTTCGGGTTGCCCGATCGTCAGGTCGTCGAGCGGCTGCACCGACGCCCATTTGATCAGCTCCGCCGCCGGACCGTCGAGCACGCAGCGCCATTCGCGCGGGTACCGCCTTTTGACGTCCAGGAAAGCGGGGGCGGCCAGACCGTCGACCTCGGCATCGGGTTTCCACCGCAGGATGACTTCGCGCTTCGCGCGGGTCCGGAGTCCTTCGAGCGTTTCGTCGGCGACGAGCCTGCCCTTCCGCAGAATCGCGACGCGATCGCAAAGCACCTCGACTTCGCTGAGCGTGTGGCTCGAGAAAAAGATGGTCGTGCCCGCGGCCGCCCTGCACCGGAGTTCATCGTAGAGCGCCTGCTGCATGAGTGGATCAAGCGCCGAAGTCGGCTCGTCCAGAATGAGCAGCTTGGGATCGTGCACCAGAGCCAGAATCAAGCCGAGTTTCTGCCGCATCCCGCGCGACATGTTCCGCACGCGCACGCCGGGCTCCAGATCGAGCTGTTCGATGAGCGCCTGGCCCGGGTTGGTCAGATCACGACCGCGGACCTCACCGAACACGCGAAGCGCGCTGCGTGCCGTCATCCAGGCGTGCAACCGCAGGTCCCCGGGCACGTACCCGATGTCCCGCTTGATCCGGTGACTGTCACGCCAGCAATCCCGACCGAAGATGGTCGCGTTCCCGCTCGTCGGGCGCAAAAGCGCCAGAAGCACGCGGATGGCCGTCGTTTTGCCCGCTCCGTTCGGCCCGAGGAATCCGAAGATGCTCCCCTGCGGTACGGACAGGCTCAGCCTCTCGACGCCGACCCGCCGCCCGTAGCACTTTGTCAGGTTGTCGATGACGATGACGCCCATAACGCAGTCCAGAACGCGCTGACACCACCCTCCCCGCGTCCCCAATGGCTACTTCAAATCCCCCCCGACATCAATGAAAGGATACCCGCCGTCCGGGCAGTCGGCGTTTTATAATCCACCGGGAAAATTGGAACCTGTGCCCTCGACCGGATCAGAGGTCGTAGGGCAGGGTGTCTCGTCGCCCGTCACACCGTTTACAATTGACGATCGAGCCGGCGGTATTGGACGGCTTCGAGGACGTCATCCGCTTGCACATGATCACGATCGGCCAGGTCGGCGATGGTGCGGGACAGTCGAAGGAGCTTGTCGTGAGCGCGGGCCGACAGCCCGAGTTCCGTCATGGCCTGTTTGAGCACGCGCTCGCCGGCGTCGTCCAATCGGCTGTGCTTGCGGAGCAACTTCCCCGTCATGCGGCCGTTGGCCATCGTGGTTTCACCGCCGAATCGAGCGCGCTGCCGCTCCCGAGCCCGCAACACCTGCTCACGAATGACCGACGACGGTGTGCCGTCCCGCTCGCTGCGGAGCTCGTGGAACGGAACGCCGGGCACCTCGATGTGGATATCGATCCGGTC
>JASFUW010000276.1:0-6924 GCA_050050135.1 Phycisphaerae bacterium | reverse complement strand
CAGGGCCAGCGCACATTAAGTTCCTTGCGCCGTAAGGACTTGCATCAAGAAGTCGTTGTTCCAGCCTGCCATTCGGCTCTTTCCTTTGATGCTCTTTTGGGACGGGTGGCGCTTCAGCAGACTGATCGCAAAGCGGCGTAGCCAGGAGAGATTGTCTGCGATGCGCCGTTTCCGTGTGCGACTGCGGTCCTCGTCGAAGGTCACATCCAAGACCCAATGCAGAGAATTCTCGATGGCCCAGTGTCCGCGAACGGCCTCGGCGAATCGCTTGCCGCTCATGAACGCACTGCTGATGAAGTAACGTACATCGCCGCTTGTGCTGCCATCGGCCTGCTCCGTCGTGCGAACCGCCATGCCGATCGCCTTGAGCCCCGGCCATTGATTCTTCAATGCAAAATCCGTGGGCAGTTTCGCCAGGACATAACACCGCCCGTCCTTGCGCCCGTGACCTTTCTCGGTGGTCTCGTGCGCCCGGTGCGGTTGCTTCAAGAGATCGGCCTGACGCTCGTCGCTGAAAATCTCCTTGATCGCCTCGTGCAGCTTCGGCTGATTGTCCTTCACCGCCAGCACGTAATCACCCTGGGCATCGAGGATCTTCTGGGCGATCTCCCTCTGGCACCCCATCGCGTCAATCGTGACGATCGCACCCTTCACGTCGATCCGCTCAATCAGCTCCGGAATGACCCTGATTTCATTGGATTTCTCTTCCGTGGCCACTTGCCCCAGCGACAAGCCGTTGGCCGTCGCCCACGCGCTGACCAGGTGAAGGGGGCCGAGTCCGTTCTTCTGATCGTGCGACCGCCGCAAGGACTTGCCGTCGATAGCAACGATGTCCTTACCGGTTACCCTTTCACTCACCAGGCTCGCGATCCAGCATTCAAAACACTCTTGAAACGCCTCCGGTTTCAACGCCGTCAGCACGCGACGAATGCAATCGCGCGACGGTATGCCGTTGGGCAGTTCCAGAAACTGCCTCAGCCATTCCTCTTTCGCCTTCGCCCAATCATTGATGGACGTGGGGCCGTCACAGCCGACGATGACACCACATACCGCAATACTGATGATATCCACCAGCAAGTGACGCCGGTTCCGCTGATGACGAGGATCTGGCAGTGCTTCGAAATACTCGACGATCGAACGCAACGGTGCGCTGGCATTCGACTTGACGATCGAACGACGCTTGGCCATCGACAGGCTCCTTCCGCAAAACTCTCTCGCCGCTCCATTCGGCGAGTCCGCGGAAGGTGTAACCGATATCGAGACATCGCGCCAGTCCTCCTATCTTACCTATCTATGTGCGCTGGCCCTGGGTTCGAGTCCGCCTCTGCCCATTTGTTGAAACTGCCTAAGCCGCGAGCTTCGTGGCTTGAAAGCCTTCTCGGGTCGTACGGTAAGGGATTTCGGAACTGACGTTTCCGGTTCGCCCGCGGTCGAACGCCAAACCGCTAACAACATGCCCCACGGCCAACCCGTACGGTGACCCATGCTCGATTTTCAACGACTCATACGATCCTGCGTCTAGTAAATCAGTCCGCCTCTGGCCGCATAGGCGGAGAGGACCTCGATCGCCTCCGCGCGGAGAACGTCCCGGACGACCTCGATTCCACGTTGCCGGAGATGGTCGGCCCAGTCGGCGGGTTTCGCGCCCTCATCGAAACCGGCTTGCTCCGCATCCTCGGTCCTGGCACAGCAGACCAGCCGGGAAAGACCGGCCCAGTGCATCGCCCCGTAACACATGGCGCACGGCTCACAGCTTGTCACCAGTTCCAGGTGATCCCGACTCGTCGGGGTCGATCCGCAAGCCACATCGGGGTGATCTCCGGCGTGTGCGTTCGCAATGGCGACAATCTCGGCGTGCGCAATGGGCTGTCGACGCGCGATCACCAAATTCACGCCGGCCGCGACAAGCGTCCGCGCTTCCCGGTCGAGAATGATCGCCCCGAAGGGACCTCCGAGTCCGCGGCGGCTGCCTTCTTCTGCAAGCCTGATCGCCAGGCGCGCCGCATCCTCGTCCCCCAACAGCTTCTCGGTCGGCAGTAAGGCCTCGATTGAGGGAGGTAACTCGAACACGTTGCTGACTACTCCTGGCTGGGTGGTCGACCCATGTTACGCCGCCGCCCCGACGTGCGCAATCTTAACAAACCCTTCGTACTCACTTCGTAGTGACCACGTGACCGCGCACCCGACACATTGTGCTGGCGGTCAACACGCGCCGTCAAGCACGCGACTCGCCGGCCGACATCATGGCCGGATTCACAATGAAGAGGACGCAGTCGCCCCGTGCCATACAGCCTCTTGTTGACCACAGGAAGGGACTTGCCCCGAGCAACGAATGCATCTACTGTCATGGTCTCGTTGGGATTCGTCGCCATTGAACAGGAGAGTGGATCATCGGAAGCCCTCGCTGGAGCCACGCGCTAACGGTCGTCCTCATTCTTTTTCTGGCTGCGACCCTGCTTGCGCCGGTCATGTCCGTCGCCCGCGCAGGTTTCGTGGACGAGGGAGCGTGGACGTTGGCGTGGTTTTCCGACGTCCTGCAGGACCCGCTGTATCGAGAGGGTCTGGTCAACAGCGTGATCCTCGCCTCCGCGGTGACCTTGCTGACGATCGTGATCTCGCTGCCCCTCGTGCTGCTGGCCGAAACCTACAACTTCGCGGGCAAGCGCATCTGGCTGGCCCTTGTCCAGGTACCGCTGATTCTGCCGCCCTTCGTGGGCGCGATCGGGCTGAAGGGAATGCTCTCCCGTAACGGAGGCATCAATGCACTGCTCGCCCATTTCAACCTGGTCGACCCCGCAAACCCGATCGACTGGCTCACGAACCCGATGATCTCGTGCATCGTACTCGAAGCCCTTTATCTGTACCCCATCACCTTCCTGAATCTGCAAGCCGCCTACGCGAACATCAACCCGGCGCTGCTTGAAGCTTCGGACAACCTCGGAGCAGGTTCCATACGGCGACTGTTCCGCGTTACGTTACCGTTGATGAGGCCCGGCGTGTTCGCCGGCTCGACCATCGTCTTCATCTGGGCTCTGACGGAGCTGGGCACGCCGCTCATGGTCGGCTTCCGGCGCGTAACGGCCGTCCAGGTGTTCGACGAACTCCAAACGACCAACCCACAGGGCGACACCTACGCGCTCGTCGTGCTGTTGCTCGCGTTAAGCGCGGGCCTGTACGTTTGTGGCAAGCTGGTCCTGGGACGGTCACCTGGTGCGATGGTGGGGCGGGCGACGGTCCCCGAACCGCCGCGCCGCCTCACAACGTCGGGCACACTCCTCGCGACGATTCCCTTCGCCCTGGTGTTTCTATGTGCAGCCACGCCCCACATCGGGGTGCTCCTCGGGAGTGTGACCAAGACCGGGATGCTCGAGCTCGCACCTGCGAAGCTGACGCTCGAACATCACGCGGAGCTGGCCAAAGGCCTGGTGGACCCGGGGTCGGGCGCCCACGGTCTGGCCGGACTCAGCATCGTCAACAGCCTCAAGTACTCCCTCGCCGCGACCGCCATCGACCTCGTTTTGGGATTCGCCATCGCGTACCTCATCGTGCGCCGCCGGAGTCGCCTGTCCGTCGTGTTGGACAGCCTGGCCATGCTGCCGCTTGCCGTGCCCGGACTCGTTATGGCGTTCGGGTACTTCGCCTTGACTCAGGGAAACACCCCGCTAAGCTTCCTGAACCCGCTAACACATAGTCCGATGCCGTTGCTGGTGATTGCGTACAGTGTGCGGCGTCTTCCATTCATCGTGCGATCCTGCGCCGCCGGGCTGGAGCAGACCGCGGATGCTCTGGAGGAGGCTGCGATGAACCTCGGTGCCGGGACGCCGCGCGTGCTGCGGAAGGTGACCATTCCGCTTCTCGCGCCGAACTTCATCGCGGGCGGGTTGCTGGTGTTCAGCCGGTCGATGCTGGAAGTGTCGGATAGCCTGATTCTGGCGTTTGATCGTGAGACGTACCCGATGACAAAAGCGATCTGGTCCCTGGCCTCGATCCCTCAGGCCGGCCTCGAGTCAGCTTCCGCGCTCGGGGTCTGGGGCATGTTGCTCCTGGTTGTTACGATCGCCGGGGCCTCACTCGCGTTGGGTAAGCGTCTGGGTGCTTTGTTCAGGATCTAAGGCGCGTGCGCGCGCCGTGTCGGTTCGACGACGGGCCGGATGCTTGATGGGGGAGCAGCGTTGACTTCAATAACGATCGAGAACATCACCAAGTGCTTCGGCCAGGTTCGTGCTGTCGATGATGTGTCACTCCACATAGCGGCGGGGGAGCTGTTCTTCTTGTTGGGTCCGTCGGGATGCGGGAAGACCACGCTGCTCCGCACGGTGGCGGGTTTCACGCACGCGGACTCGGGGCGGATTCTGTTCGGTGACAAGGACGTGGCCTTGCTGGCGCCGCGGCACCGGAACACCGCCATGGTTTTTCAGAGTTATGCCCTCTGGCCTCACATGACGGTCGCGCAGAACGTTGCGTTCGGTCTCGTGACCCGAAAGATTCCGCGCAACGTGCGAAAGGCGCGGGTCCACACCGCGCTCGAGATGGTGAAGATGGGCGAGTTCGCCCGCCGCAAGCCCAATCAGTTGTCCGGCGGTCAGCAGCAACGGGTCGCGTTGGCCCGGGCGTTGGTGGTCCGTCCGCAGTGCCTCCTTTTGGACGAGCCGCTGAGCAACCTGGACGCCAAGCTCCGGTCGGAGATGCGGGTCGAGATTCGCGACCTGGCTAAGGAGTCGGGATTGACCGCCGTCTACGTGACGCATGACCAGAAAGAGGCGCTTTCGATCGCCGATCGGATCGCGGTTCTCTACGAGGGACGGGTTGCTCAGGTCGGAACGCCTCGCGAGGTCTACCACAAGCCCAGGACGGCTGCGATTGCGGACTTCCTCGGTGAAACGAACTTCTTGAGTGGCAAGTGTCTCAAGCTCGAAAACGGCCTGGCGGCGTTTTCCACCCCGGTCGGCCTGCTGCACGCGGACGCGACGGCCGATGCGCCCGGGTCGGGAGAATGCACCCTCTCGATTCGACCCGAAAGCATCAAGATCGTGCCCGCCGTGAACGGAAACAACTGCTTCCAGGCCAGCGTGGTCCGTCATACTTTTCTGGGCGATTCCGTTCAATTGACGTTGCGGGCGAATGGTGTCATGCTTCACATCCTGATACCCGAACAGGCGGGGAGCGAGCCCTTGACCAGAGACACGAACGTGATCTGTCAGGTCGCCCCCGGCGACATCGTCGTCGTGCCCCCGCAACGCGACACTCGATAGGTAGCTCGGTAGGTAGAAAGATGAGTAGAAGGAGACGACCGATGCGAAGTTCGGTGCCTGCGATCCTCTGCGTGATGGGTCTGCTATTCGGTCTGAACGCACGAGCGTCAGCCGACGACTACGACCTGGTGGTCATCACCCCACACAACGTCCATATTCAGCAGGAGTTCGAGCACGCGTTCGGCAAACACGTGGGCAAGCCGCTGTCCGTTCGCTGGATCAAGCAGGGAACCGGCCAGCTCATACAGTTGTTGGACGCCAAGGAACGTGCCGCAAGCGGCGGCTCGCTGGGCTTCGATGTTTTCTTCGGGGGTGGCGTGCCGGATCACGACCTCGCAGCCGCGAAAGGGTATCTGGAGCCGCCGAACCTGCCCGACGAAATCCTCGGCGCGATCCCGAGCGAGATCGCCGGATTGCCCAACTACGACGAGAAGCGTCTGTGGGTCAGCACCGCTATTTCTTCGTTCGGGATTCTCGTGAACCAGCGCGGGCTCCGCAATCAGGGGCTGGACGATGTCACGAGCTGGAAAGATCTCGCCGACCCGAAGATGTTCAGTTGGGTGATCCTGGTTGACCCCCGGAAGTCGGCCAGCGTGCAGGTCAGTTACGAGGCGGTCCTGCAGCAATATGGATGGGCGGAAGGCTGGGTCGTCTTATCTCAGATGGCCGCCAATTCGCGCCTTATCGCCGACAGCAGCAGCGCGGTTCCGAACGAAGTCGCTACCGGAGACGTTCTGGCAGGCCCCTGCATCGACTTCTATGCGTCCGCCCGGATCGCGCAGGTCGGTAAGGACATCCTTCACTACGTCCACCCCACCGGCGGTACCGCGGTTACGCCTGATCCGATTTCCATGTTGCGACACCCACCACATCGCAAGATGGCGGAACGCTTCATTGCTTTCGTGCTCAGCCCCGCGGGGCAGCGGGTTTACTCGCTTCCTGCCGGCGTCCCCGGCGGTCCACAAGAGCACGCATTGTTCCGGCTTCCGGTCCGATCCGATATGTACTCGACCGACCGGGAAGCGCGACACGTTGCCAACCCCTACGAAATGGCTGCCGAGGGGAAGTTCCTCATACTGGACGGCAACCTGCAAAGGACACGCGTCGTCGTGCTCGCCGAACTGATGGGGGCGGGACTTGTTGATCTGCACGACGAGTTGCGATCGACGTGGAAAGCCCTCATCGACGGCGGCATGAAACCGGACGCGCTCGCCCTGTGGAAGAAACCCCTGCTAGACGAGAGCGAGGTCCTGGCACTGGCGAAGCAATTCGATGACGGGGGGCGGACTGCACGAAAGCAGACACGACGTTGGATCCGGCGGTTCCAGGAAAAGTACGAGCAAGTCAAGGCGCTCGCTCGATGAAACCCGGGTAGACGTCCGGCTGAGCTCAGTCGAAGACCGCCGCGTTCGTCGCTCCTTACTCAGTCGCGACTCACCCACACAAACCGACGGAGTGCCAGATGCCAACCCGCACACCCGACTGGAGCACCTGGCGCCCGCGGCAGACCGCCACGCTGCTCTTCGTGATCCGGGCCGGTGAGATCCTGCTGATTCGCAAGAAGCGCGGCCTCGGCGCGGGCAAGATCAACGGTCCCGGCGGGCGTGTCGACCCCGGCGAGACACCGCGAGAGGCCGCGATCCGTGAAGTCCAGGAGGAATTGCATGTCCTA
>JASFUW010000275.1:0-6928 GCA_050050135.1 Phycisphaerae bacterium | reverse complement strand
CGACCGAGCGAGTCACGGACCAGACCCTGCGGTCGATGTCCATCGACCCCGCCCGGGCGCGTCGCTACTTCCGAACGCACTACGACATGACCTTCCAGGGCTACCACCGAGCACGCCGGATGGGGTTGGCGCTGTCGGAGCTGCGTCGCGGTGCGGATATGCTGGACGTGGGGCTTCGATACGGGTTCGAGTCCAGTAGTGGGTTCCGGGACGCGTTCAAGCAGGTGTTCGGCGAGCCGCCAGGCAGGGGACGACGCGCCAAATGCATCGTGTCGGCTGCGATCGAGAGCCCGTTCGGTCGGCTCGTCGGCGGAGCAACCGAAGACGGCGTGTGCCTGTTGGAGTTCGCCGATCGCCGGGCGTTCGAGCGGCAACTGGCGACCTTGCGGAAACGGATGGACCGAGCGATCGTCCCGGGGAGCAACGATCACCTGGCAAAGCTCGAGGACGAACTACACCGCTACTTCGAAGGCAGGCTTCAGTCGTTCACCGTTCCACTGGTGGCTCCGGGGACGCCGTTTCAAGAAGCGGTCTGGCACGAGTTGAGGCGCATTCCGTACGGTCAGACCATTTCGTACGAAGCGCTGGCGAACGCGGTGGGCAGACCGAACGCGTGCCGTGCCGTGGGCCGGGCGAACGGAGATAACCGGTTGGCTATTGTCATTCCCTGCCACCGCGTGGTTCAGAAGAACGGCGAACTGCGCGGGTACGGTGGTGGGCTCTGGCGCAAACAGTTCTTGTTGGACCTCGAACGTAATACAACCGAGCACCGGTCAGAGGGACGCCGGACCGTTGTGTCCAGCGCGGTTTGAGCAGTACCGCCGAGGCTCGATCCTGCGTCGACATGTGAGATGCGGTGCGTGCTCGACAGGTCGGATCATGCTCGTCAGAATGTCCCGTGGGGACGGGACAAGCGCGACGAAGCGGGATCAACGATGGGCGGCTCAACCGAGCGGGACTATCTGCTGGGCACGGACGACGACGAGCTCGAGCGGCTGGGGTTTCAGCATCGCGTGTGGGCACAGGAGACGTCCGCTCTTTGGAATCGGGCGGGTTTTAAGCCGGGGCAGACGATTCTCGATCTGGGATGCGGGCCGGGGTATGCAACGCTCGATCTTGCGCGGCTGGTCGGTGCGACCGGCCGGATTATCGGGGTCGATGCGTCGGCCCGATACCTGCAACATCTCGAGACGAAGCGGAAATCCGACGGTTTGAACCACGTCGAGACGCACCGATGCGACGTGCACGAACTCGATCTGCCTGCCGAGAGCTTCGATGGCGCCTATGCGAGGTGGCTGTTTTGTTTCGTCAAGGACCCCGCGCGGGTCGTGTCCGCAGTTGCGTCCGCCCTTCGTCCCGGCGGTGTTTTCGCCGTCACGGACTACTTCAACTATAAGGCATTCACCTTGGCGCCGAGGAACGCGGCGGTCGATCGTGTTGTGGAGGCGGTTCAGGAAAGCTGGCGAGCGCACGACGGTGACTTGGACATCATGCTGAAGTTGCCGAACGTGATGGCGGCATGTGGAATGCGCGTCACGCACGTTACGCCGATTGTCCGTGCCGTCAAACCAGGGTCGGCGGCGTGGCACTGGGTGCGGACCTTTTTCGACAACTACCTGCCGTCGATGGTGCGTGGCGGGTTCATCACGGAGGCCGAACGGGAGGCCTTCGACTCCGCCTGGGAGAAGGGCGCACAAGACGCGACGACGCGGCTGTTCACGCCACCGATGCTCGACGTTGTGGCTTACAAATGCCAAACGCAGGCGTGTTCGGGGGTGCCTCGTTGACGTCGGAGGTCGAGTGGCTCGCGTTCCGGTGCGGCACGAGGTGCAGAGAACGGGCGGTGCAAGCGGGTTGTCACCTGCACCGCCCCTGAGATTCCACATCGCGCCAGGTCGGGGTGGCGTTACGGACATTCCGCCACGCACGTGCGGAACGCCTCGTCCGCTTGGTCCGCACATTCCCGGGTGTTGCCGCCGGCGTCGACGCAGCGTCGGAAGACCTCCTTGGCGAAGCGACCGCAACGGAGACGGCAACCTGTCGGCTGATCGCACGTTGTCAGACATTCGTCCAGGAACGCAACCGCCTCGGCTCGACAGGCCTCCTCGGAGGCGCCCGTGGCCAGGCATTCTTCGAAGATACGCTCGGCTTCCATGTGACAACGTGTGGGACAATCGGGCGGCTCGTCGCACTCCGTCAGGCACGCTTTGTGCAGTTCCTCGGCCAGCATGCGGCAGCGCTCTTCGTCGACGCCGGAAGCCAGACACTCCTCGAAAGCACGTTCGGCCTTGATGTGGCAACGCGTCGGGCAATCCACCGGTTCGCAGTCGATTACGCACTCGTCGAGGAAGGCGCCGACGCGTTCGCGGCAAGCATCTTCGGGTTCGCCTGCAGCGATGCACTCCTCGAAGATGCGCTCGGCCTGCATGTGGCAACGCGTCGGGCAATCCACCGGTTCGCAATCCATCAAACAGTCGTCGAGGAAGGCGCCCACGCGTTCGCGGCAGACGTCTTCGGGCTCGCCTGCGGCGATGCACTCCTCGAAGACGCGTTCGGCCTGCATGTGACAACGCGTGGGGCAATCCACCGGTTCGCAGTCGGCGAGACACCCCTGGAGGAACTCATCCGCCTGGATGCGGCAGCGCTCGGGCTCTCCGCCCGCTTCGGTACAGGCTTCGAATCGTCGCTCGGCTTCCATGTGGCAGCGCGTCGGACAATCGAGCGGTTCGCAGCTTGCCAGACACTCTTCAAGGAAAATGCCGACGCGCTCGCGGCAAACATCCTCGGGCTCGCCTGCGGCGATGCACTCCTCGAAGACGCGTTCGGCCTGCATGTGACAATGCGTCGGGCAATCCACCGGTTCGCAGTCGGCGAGACATCCCTGGAGGAACTCATCCGCCTCGATGCGACAGCGCTCCGGCTCTCCGCCCGCTTCGATACAAGCCTCAAATCGTCGCTCGGCTTGCATGTGACAGCGCGTGGGACAGTCTGGCGATTCGCAGCCCGTCAGACACTCCTCAAGAAAAATGCCGACGCGTTCGTGGCAGATTTCCTCAGGCTCACCTGCGGCGATGCATTCCTCGAAGATGCGTTCGGCCTGCATGTGACAACGCGTCGGGCAATCCACCGGTTCGCAGCCCATTAAACAGTCGTCGAGGAAGGCGCCGACGCGCTCGCGGCAAACATCTTCGGGTTCGCCTGCGGCGACGCAGTCCTCGAAGATGCGGTCAGCTTCCAGGTGACAACGCGTCGGGCAGTCCGGTGGTTCGCAGTCGGCGAGACATCCCTGGAGGAACTCATCCGCGTGGATGCGGCAGCGTTCGGGCTCTCCGCCCGCTTCGATACAAGCCTCGAATCGGCGCTCGGCTTCCATGTGGCAGCGCGTGGGACAATCGGGCGGTTCGCAGTCCACTAAGCAGTCGTGCAGGAAGGCGCCGACGCGCTCGCGGCAAACATCTTCGGGCTCGCCGGCGGCGATGCATTCGTCGAAGATGCGATCGGCCTCGTGACGACAGCGGCTTGGACAGTCGACCGGCGGTTCGCAGTCGATCAGGCAAGCCTGGAGGAACTCACGGGCTTCGGCACGGCATTGCTCTTCGTCGCCGCCCGCGGCCAAGCACTCGTGGACCATGCGTTGGGCCTGGTGCTCGCAACGTTCGCGACAATCGGGAACGACGCCGCACTCGTCCTCGAGACAAGCGTGGAGCACATCCGCCGCCACCATCGCGCATTTGACGACCGTGCCGCCATCGGCGATGCACTCGCGGAATGCGCCGCGCGCCCGATGAACACAGACCTCACGGCAATCGGTCGGGTCTTCGCATTCGTCGGCCAGACAGGTATGCAGAACCTCGTTGGCGAACCGACGGCACTCGGGCCTTGACCCTCCGTCGGCGCGGCACTGATGGTAGGCGGCCTCGGCACGCTGAGCGCAGCGGGTCTGACAGTCGATGGGGTCGGGGCAGCTCTCGACGAGGCACGCCCGCACCACCTCGTGGGCGGCCGCCAAGCACTCTCGCCTTCCACCGCCGTCCTCACGGCACTGGCGATAAAACTCGGCGCCTTCCTTATAGCACGCACGCTGGCAGTCCGTCAGGATTCCACCGTGCAGATCGAACCCGCCGGACGGGTTGAGCCATCCCCAACCACGCCCGCTGTGATCGCGGCCGTGTTTTTCGGCTACCGTCTCGCGGGCGCTCGTCGCCGAAAACGCGAGCCCGAGGGCGCACACGGCAATGACAGCCAACCTGCTAGTTCTCATGCTTAAACCCCTATCTACGTGCAAAGGTTTGATGGCCTTCTCCGAAAATACGAACCTCAACCGCCGTCGCTTGGCCCGGGAAAGCGGCCTGGACTCGCACCCCCTCCGGCGGGGAACGGTTTCCCTCTCCGGGGAACCCGCCGCGCAAACACGGCGTTGTCGGTCACGTTCACCCCACAGAACGTCGTATGTTACAGCGCCCACGGATGGACCTCAAGGTTCTTTCGGGCTGTCTATGTGTCGTGTCCAGGTCAGCGTGCCCGTACGCCCGAGAATGTGGTGGTTTCAAGACCGGCGCCCGCTGCGTCCTACAGGAGAGCAGCCCTTCGGGGCGCTCGGCTCGGTCTGGCGTCCCGACACGCCGGGGTCCGCACGGGTGCGTGCCTGCGCTTCGGGCAGGTTCGCGTCGTTCGGGGTGTGCTTCACGGACGATCGTCTGTCCGATGGCGCTCACGCCACTTTTCCTCAGCCTCAGGCGGGCGCACATACGTCGGGACCAACGATCGCCGATCCACGAACCGCCCTTCGGCGGCACACACGACGCCGAGACGGAACACGGTCTGGGCCCGAGGTCGGTAGAGGTCCTCGGGCAAAACGGACAGCCCCGATGCATCGACGGCATCGCGATGATAGGGGACTCCTTCGCCCAACACGGTGCAATCGGGATCGATCGCACCTTGCTGCGCCAGGAACCGGGCAGGCTCGGCTTCGACCGGTTGGGAAACTGCCACGTATCGGTCACCCCGAAGGACAAAGGCCGCGGCGTAAACGCGCCGCCGCTTGGCATCGAGGACCACCGCCACACGAGACGGCGGACTACCTCTGCCCGCTGCCCGCAGCGCGTTCTGCGCGATGACCTCCAACGTGGGCACGGCGACAAGTCGGCCGCCGTGAGCGAAGGCCAGGATGCGGGCGGCCGTGACGCCGATTCGCAATCCCGTGAAGCTGCCGGGACCGCTGGAAACGAAGACCGTGGAAACATCGCCCGGGCTGACCCCGTGGGCTCGACAGAGGGCGTCGATCGTCGGGAGGAACTCGACGGCATGCCGCCGCGGGCCGCCGAGGGACCGGACTTCACGGACCTTGTCGCCCAGACCCAGGGCCACCTCGCCGAGGGCACTCGAGGTCTCGAACGCCAAGCGGACGCCGGTTTCGTGATGGCTCGCCGGTTTCATGACCGGTGCATGATACAACTTCCAACAGGCCGCGACACGCGCCGGCTGCCTCCCCGCAGACGGTGCTGGTGCGAGCGCACACACGGTCGATTCAGCCCGTCCACAATTTTGAACAGGCTCGCAACCGAATCTTGCGAACCTGAGCCGTAAACCCACTTGAGGGCGGTCCAGCGTTGACGGACGCAAGCGGTGGGCGTACAGTCCGTGGCCCCGTGCGGATGGGTGATCGAGGCGTCTTGTGCGCTGTTTATGGTGTGCGCGGTCGACGTCCGGCAGGGCGAGTGAGAGGTTTTCCCGACGTGTTCGCGGTAATCTCCGACATTCACAGCAATCTGGAAGCACTGGAGACGGCGCTGGCTGATATCGAGCAACGCTCGATTTCGAAGGTCTATTGCCTGGGCGACGTTCTGGGCTATGGTGCCAGCCCCGCCGAGTGTCTCGATCTCGTCATCGACCGCTGCGAGATCATCCTGTGCGGCAACCACGACCAGGCGGTGTTCTACGAGCCGACGAATTTCAACGTCGGTGCGGAGCGTTCCGCGTATTGGACGCGGCAGGTCCTCGAAGACGAGCCGGACAAGGCGAAAAGAGACCGTCGGTGGGAAGTTCTCGGTCGATTGCCGACACGATACACGGCGGATCATCTGTTGATGTCGCATGCCTCGCCGCGTCGGCCGGTGAACGAATACGTATTCCCGGAGGACGTCTATACGAACCCGAGCAAGATCCTGGAGAACTTCAAGCGGTTGGAAGAGTGTCATCTGGCCTGCCTGGTGGGGCACACGCACGTGCCGGGCGTGTTCCTGGACGATCCGTGCTTCGATCCGCCCGACGAGCTTCCGGAAATGGGGATTTATTCGATTACCTCCGAAGAGAAGGCGATCGTCAACGTCGGCAGTGTGGGTCAACCGCGCGACCGCGATCCCCGGCTGTGCTACGTGGTCATCTACGAGAAGGGCGAAGCGCCGGAGGGCTACGAGCCACCGGAGGTCGGCGACGACGAGAGTTGCCTCACTCTGGAGTTCATTCGTCTGGAGTACGACATCGAGTCGGCGGCCCGGAAAATTTACGACACACCGGAACTCGATGATTTCCTCGGGAGCCGTCTTTTTGAGGGTCGCTAGTTCCCACGCATGATGCGTCGCTGTACCATCCCTTGAACGAATGCACGCCTTCCCGCGTTTGAATTTGCGGGTCAGCGCGTCAGACGAAAAAGCCCGAGTCAAGCGCCGGTTTTATGGACAACCAGGATACAGTCCGAAACTTGCTGATCTCCGCGTTGGTGTTTTTGGGGATTGCGGTCCTTGTTCCCAAGATTCTGCCTTCGAAGTTCACGGCGCCGCCGCCAAATCCCCCTCAGTCGGGCACGACGACGTCGTCGAACGAGCCGCCCGCCGACTCCTTGCCTGCGGGTACGTCGCAGCCGAGTACGTCGCAGGCGGGGCCGCCGTCCGAGGCGCAGCCGCGTTCGTCCGGGGCCGCGAACCAGGCC
>JASFUW010000274.1:0-6978 GCA_050050135.1 Phycisphaerae bacterium | reverse complement strand
TGACGTGCCCAAGTCCGAAGACGCCCCGACGCAGAAGCTGGCGGAAGCCCTGAGTCAGGGTGATTTCAAGAGCGCCAAGGAGGAGCTCGAGAAGCTCCGCGAGCAGCTTGCGACGCTCAAGTCGGAGGAAGACAAGGAACTGGTCGCCAAGATGACGAAGCAGTTGGATCAGCTCGCCAAGCAACTGGAAAAGCTGTCCGTGGACGAGGATCTGGCGAAGAAGCTCGCCCAGGCGGGGATCAAGCCGGAGGATGTCGACCGCCTTCTGGAAAATCTGAGCAAGAAGGACCTGGATCAGATCAAGAAGCAACTCGAGGAAAAGGGGCTCGACAAGCAACAGGCTCAGAAACTGGTCCAACAGATCAAACGCCAACAGCAGGCTGGACAGATGGCCAAGAAGATGGCCCAGGGAATGGGTCAAAGTGCCAAAGCGGCGAGCGCCGGACAGATGGGCGACGCGGCGGCGGGCCTCACGGCGGCGGGTGAACAACTCAGTGAGCTCGAGCAGCTCGAACAGGAGATGAACCAGCTCGAATCCGCCATGGCCGATCTGAGCAACGCCAAACAAGATCTCGAAAAACCCTGCCCGGGGTGAGGTGGGACAACGGGATGCTCCCGGTGCGGGGGCAACAAGGGGCAGGGGATGGGACGGCTCGGTCAGGGGCGTGGCGGGCTCGCCCCGGAGCAGCAGACCGCGATCAACTTCAAGACCGAACGCGGCAAGGTTCACACAGGGCAGGGGGCGATCATCGGGCAGTTCCTCGTCGACGGGGAACAGGTTAAAGGTGATGTGTCGTCCGACTTCACCGAGCTTGTCGCGGCCGCCGAGCGCGACGCGACGGATCGCGTCAAGCGGAATCGCGTTCCGCGGCAATATCACAAAGCCGTCAAGGCCTATTTCTCTAACGTCCAACGATCCCTCAAGGAGAAAGACGGACCCGGTACAGGCTCCTCCCGCCCGAACGACAGGGCGACGGGGGGGGCGGCGGATCAAAGCGGCGACGCTAACACTGACGGCGGAGACTGATCCAGGTGCCCTGCGCGATCGGTCAGGGCCGTCGTACTTCCGACGTTCGACACCCAGGTACGTGCCGGCGACGACCCTACACTCGGGCCGACGCCGCAAGTGTCGCGTGCCTGGTTTTGACGCCGATCCGACGTCCGCGATCCGCCGTCCGCTCGACACATCGTGTCATCGGAGTGGCACCACTCCAGATGCCACGTTTGAGTTCAGTCCATCGTTTCTGTGAGCGCCAATCGCGCGGGCGGCGGCGTGTCTGGAGGTTGGTGGTGTTGCCCCTGCTGTTAGGCGCGCTTTGCGGGTGCGAGCCCCCCCCGATGACGGAAAACGGCGTGGTCGGTATATTCGGCGAGGTCGGCTTGGCCGATGGCGCGTTCAGCTATCCCCGGGCGGTCGCGGCTGAGCCGAGCGGATCAGTCTTCGTCGTCGACAAGAGCGGACGCATTCAGCGATTTGCAGGCGACGGGACGTTCGAGTTAAGTTGGAAGATGCCCGAGACCGCCCACGGGAAACCGGTCGGTTTGACCGTTCATCCGGACGGACGGTTGTTCGTGGCGGATACCCACTATCACCGCGTCATGGTCTTCGACCGGTCAGGATCGCTCCTGAACTCGTTCGGCCAGCACGGTACGGGTGACGGGGCGTTTTTGTTGCCTACGGACGTAGCGGTCGACGCGGGCGGGTTCATCTATGTCGGTGAGTACGGGGGGAACGACCGGATCACGAAGTGGTCGCCGGACCTCGAGTTTGTCGCGGTGTTGGGCGAGGAGCCGATCGACGGGCACCGATTGTCCCGCCCGGCGGGTGTGGACATCGATGAGGACCAGACGCTCTGGATCGCCGACGCCTGCAACCACCGCATCGTGCGTATGTCGCTGGACGGCGAGGTGCTTTCGACGTTCGGACGGTTCGGTCAAAACCCCGGCGAGCTGCGCTATCCGTACGACATCTGCGTGGCACCCGATGACACGATCATGGTTTGCGAATACGAGGGGAACCGTCTACAGTGGTTTATGAAGGAGGGCAAGAGCGTGGGTGTGTGGGGCGGTTCCGGTCGCGCGCCGGGCGAATTGTTCGCCCCGTGGGGCGCGTGTTACGGTCCCGGCGGGCGGGTCTACGTTGTTGACTCGCTAAACAGCAGGGTCCAGATCGTGCGCCCGAGGACACGAGAACGATGAGTGTCATGGCGATCAGCTTGCCGTTTGACTTCGAGCAGCCGATGTGGCTGTGGCTGTGTGGGCTGGTTCCCATCCTGGCGGTGGCTTCGCTCCGAAGCCTGGCGGGGCTGGACCCGGTCAGGCGCGTTCTCGCGATCGTGGTCCGCAGTCTGGTGATCATACTTCTCGCGTGTTGTCTGGCGCGCATCCAGCGCGTTCAACGCAATGACAGCCTGACCGTCATGTTCCTGATGGACCGGTCACACAGCGTTCAGGCGCTCGAAGGCGAGCAGGAGACATTCATCCGGAAGGCGGCGGCCGACATCCCACCCAGAGACCGCGTCGGATTGATCGATTTTGCACGGGACGCGTCACTCGAACAACTACCGCTTCATGGCGGGTATTTCATTCAACCCGGACGTCTTCCGGTGATGACCCATATCGATCGCACGAACGTGGCGGCGGCGATGCGACTGGCGATGGCCATGTTCCCACACGACTCGGCCAAGCGCATCGTGCTCATGTCCGACGGCAACGACAATATGGGGGACGTACTTGGCGAGGCGCGGCGGGCGAAGGCGGATGGCATCCCGGTGGACATCGTCCCGCTCCGCTACGAGCGCAGCAATGAGGTTTATTTCGACCGGATGATCGCACCCAGCCACGCCGAGCCGGGTGAGCAGGTGCCGATCCGACTGGTTTTGCATTCCGAACGTCGAACGACCGGCCGGATCACCATTATTCAAAATGGGGAGCTGGTCAACCTGCCGGAAGCGAACTCGCGGGTGACGTTGCGACCCGGCGACAACACGTTCTACGTGAAGCTTCCGGTGACACGCGGGGGGGCGCAGACGTTCGAGGCCGTTTTTCATCCGGACGATGAAGACATGGACGGGACCGCCCGGAACAACCGGGCGTTCGCGTTCTCTTTCGTTTCCGGGAAGAGTCGAGCCCTTCTGGTTACCGCGAATCCGCGGCACGATCAGGTTCTGTATGAAGCGCTTCGCAGCGAGGATGTGCTCGTCGAGATGGTCCGCGCGTCGGACCTGGGTGACTTCGGGCTGCTTCAGATGATGAACTACGCGACGATCATCCTCGCCAACGTTCCCGCGGCCGCCTTCACCGACCAGCAGCAGAAAGACTTCGCGACCTACGTCAAGGACATGGGAAGCGGACTGATCATGACCGGGGGTGACGAGGGGTTCGGGGCCGGGGGCTGGATCGGCGGACCGGTCGAAGAAGTCATGCCGGTGTCATTCGAGATCAAGCACAAACGGGTGATCCCGCGCGGGGCGCTCGCCCTGATCATGCATAGTTGTGAAATCCCTCGCGGGAACTATTGGGCCAAGGAGATGGCCAAAAAGAGCGTCGACACGATCAGCTCTCAGGACTACTTCGGTGTGCTCGCTTACAGCTATTCGCCCGGTGGAGAGAACTGGGAGGTCCCGCTCGATCTGAACGTGAACAAAGCCGCGGTGAAAGCGAGGATCGGTCGTCTGCAGGTGGGAGACATGCCCGCGTTCGGCCCGACGATGCAGATGGCGTATGACGAGTTGACGAAGGGCCGGGGACGCGACGCGGCCCAGAAGCACGTGATCATTCTCAGCGACGGGGACGCCCAGCCCCCGCCGAACTCGCTTCTTCGAGACTATGCGTCCAAGAAGATCACGGTCAGCACCATCGCGATCGGGTGGGGGGCTCACGCGCAGACCGGGGTTATGCAGAAGATCGCGCGTGACACGGGTGGAAAGTTCTACGCCGCGCGGAATCCACGGCAATTGCCCCAGATTTTCGTGAAAGAGTCGAAGGTCGTGCGTCGTCCGCTCATTGTCGACGAACCGTTTCAACCCCAGATTATGGACGCGTACAGCGATCTGCTTGCCGGGGTTGCGGCCGATGACATACTGCCGTTGTTGGGGGGAATGGTGATGACGTCGGCGAAGATGAGTCCCAACGTGGTCATCCCCATGGTGCGGTCCACCGACGACGGTGAGGACCCGGTGCTTGCGCACTGGCAGTTCGAGCTGGGCAAGACGGTCGCCTTCACCAGCGGGTATTGGCCGAAGTGGGGAGAGGCGTGGATGCCCTGGCCCAAGTTTGCCAAGCTATGGGCTCAAATCGTGCGTTGGTCCATGCGGCAGGATACGCCCGCGAGCTTCGACACCTTTGCCAAGGTCGAGGGGGGGCGCGGACGCATCGTGATCGATGCGCTTGACAAGGACGCCAGCTATCTGAACCAACTTCAGCTGCCTGGGAACGTGGTAGGTCCCGACCGACAGCCGGTGCCCATTAAGTTTGCGCAGACCGGGCCGGGGCACTATGAGGCCGAGGTCGACATCGCCCACGCCGGGCAATACCTTTCGAACATACAGGTCTTCGGCGCGGAGGGACAGGCTCTTGGCACCATTCGGACCGGGTTCTCCGTCCCGTTTTCGCCCGAGTATCGCGACCTGATTCCCAACGAGGCCCTTTTGCGACAAGTGGCGGAGATTACGGGGGGGCGCTGGCTGGACGGGGAGCCGGAAGAGGCCGACATCTTCAGCCACGATCTCCCCCCGACCGAAGCAACGCGACCGGCTTGGGAGTGGGTGCTGGCGTGGCTGCTGCTTCCGTTGTTTCTTCTGGATGTGGCCGTGCGACGCCTGGCGAGTTGGTTGGCGTTGTCCATAGCGGTCGAGCTGGTGTTGCTCGTCGTGTTGATCTTCGGCTTGGAGCTGTACTATACGCCGTGGTGGAGCATATTGGGCGCCCTGCTGTTCGCGGAGGTCGTGGGGTGGACGATTCGCTTCCGATCGATCGGCCCGCTGTTCGACTTCATGACCCACACGGTGACGGCGCTGCGACACACCGGCGACCGGAGCACCGTGGCGCTCGAGCAACTCAAGAGCAAACGAGAGCAGGTTCGCGAGGAGCTCGAGAGTGGCGGGCGCCCCGGCGGTCGCCGCGCCGAAGAAGAACCGTCGGCGCTTCCACGTGGTACGGCCAAACGACGATACGACGTGGGTGATCGCGAGGGTGCGAAACCGGCCGGCGACCTGACCGAGGCACTCGGCGGCGCCAAGGCGGGTCCCGAAAAGGCGAAAAAGACCGAGAAGCCTGCGGAGGATGGTGCAGAGGAGACCTCGACATCGCGACTGTTGAAAGCGAAGCAACGCGCAAAACGAAAGCAGGACGATCAGGACTAAACCGGTAGAGGAGCGAGTTATGGCTTCGAAGATTGACCCGGCCGTCGAGAAGGCGACGGAGGAGTTTCGCAAGAAGTTCAAGTCCCTACGCGAGGAGATCGGCAAGGCGATCGTCGGGCACGCCGACGTGATTGACGGCGTCTTGACGGCGCTGCTCGTGGGCGGTCACGTCTTGCTGGAGGGGGTGCCCGGACTGGGCAAGACGTATCTGATCCGCACGCTCTCAGAGGCGGTGGACCTCGCGTTCTCCAGGATTCAGTTCACGCCCGATCTGATGCCCGCGGACATCATCGGGACCACCATTATCTCGGAGGATCCGGGGACCGGGAGACGCGAGTTTCAGTTTCAGAAGGGCCCGCTGTTCGCGCAGATCGTCCTCGCGGACGAGATCAACCGTGCCACGCCCAAGACACAGTCGGCGCTGCTCGAAGCCATGCAGGAACACACCGTAACCGTGGGTGGAACCCGGCACAAACTCCAAGAACCGTTCTTCGTGATGGCCACCCAGAACCCCATCGAGCAGGAAGGCACCTATCCATTGCCCGAGGCGCAGCTCGACCGGTTCATGTTCAAGCTGGTGGTCGAATACTCGAAACGGGAGGAGTTGAAGACGATCCTCGACCGGACCACGGCCAGCTATCGCCCGGACATCCAGAAGGTGATGACCGGGGCGGAGATCATGGGAACCCAACGGCTCGTTCGGCGCGTCATCCTGGCGCCGCACGTGCAGGACTATGCGGTCCGGCTGACGATGGCGTCGCATCCCGGCGGACCGTTTGCCGTCGAAGCCACGAACCAGTATGTGCGCTGGGGCGCCAGTCCGCGTGCCGCACAGACCATCACACTCGGCGCGAAGCTTCACGCGCTGCTCGATGGACGGTTCAATGCGAGTTTCAGCGACGTGCAGAAAGTGTTCCTCCCGTCCATGCGACACCGCGTTCTGTTGAACTTCGAGGGCGAAGCCGAGGGCATCAGTCCCGACGACGTCCTCGAGCAACTGCTCGAAAAGACGCCGACCTTGGCCGAGGCGGCCGCGTAGCGTACGGACGTGCGCCTGGAGGGTGGATTGACCATGGATTCTCGACCTACACAGCCAGACGGAGCGTGACGTGCCGTTAACAGATCGAGCCCGCACCGAAGAACTGCTGGACCCGCAGTTCATGGCGAAGCTGGACCAACTGGCGCTCGTCAGCCGGAAGATTTTCGCCGGGAAGATGCGCGGTGAGCGGATCACCAAACGCCGTGGCGAATCCGTCGAGTTCGCGGACTACCGCAACTACGTCGTAGGCGACGACTTGCGGTTTCTGGACTGGAACATCTACGCCCGACTGGAGCAGTTGTTCTTGAAGTTGTTCCTCCAGGAGGAGGACTTACATGTCAGCGTGCTGCTCGATACGTCGAAGAGTATGGATTGGGGCCAGCCGAACAAGTGGCTTTACGCACGTCGCGTTGCTGCTGCCATCGCCTACATCGGGCTGATCAACTTCGATCGCGTAAGCGTGATCGGGTACGCAAACGGCCTGCAATCCGAGTTGGCGGGCCTGCGCGGTCGCCGATTGATGTTCAAGGTCGTCGAGCTTCTCTCCGCAGTGGATTGTGGCGGACCCAGCAACCT
>JASFUW010000273.1:0-7069 GCA_050050135.1 Phycisphaerae bacterium | reverse complement strand
GCCATCGGCAGTAACGATCAACGACCGCGGACCGAGAAGCGGCTGGGCCGGTTCCCGTCCCACGAACAGACGGGCAAGCCCTTGGAGCGGTTTCCGCGGAGGTTTCAGGTCAGCGGCGGCTCGCAAGCACCCGACATAGCGAAACCGCGCCTTATCCGGGTCGGCGGGCCAGGTGCGCGGCGGAGAGACCGGCTCGAAGATCGGTCCGGCCGGTTGCTGACACCCGCAGACCGCGAGCAGCAGCGCCACACGCATAGCCCGCCAAAACACGCGAATGCGCAACGCCCTAGACGATCCGAACCGTGCCATCGCTGTGCCGTTGGTGATCATCGAATCTCGCGCCTCACGTGAACGAACAGCGCGGAAGACTCGTTCCGCGTGAACTCATCCTCGAAATCGTTGTGCTCGAGCCGCAGTTCGACCTTCGTGTCACGAACATACCACTCCATCGACAGCGACACCTCCACACCCTCCGTATCGTCGGACACCGAGTCTTCCCCGTCACGATAAAGGACAGCCCCCTCGACCGTGAGCGTGGGTGTGATCGGATGCCGATGCCGACCCTCTACCGTCAGAAGCCGAACATCACGCGGGTTGGGCTCGCGATGCGTCGTATCGGTCCAACGCGCGTGCACACTGCTCTGAGCCCCGGACTTATATCGATGAACATACGACGCACCGGCGCGTGTGCTTTCGAGGGGATTGATCGTGGAATCCCGGTCCTCATATTCGGCGAACATCCGCAGCGAGGCCTTGCGATATTCGACGCCCGCGGTGTGCCCGGTGATATCCTCCGCGATCGCCCCGGCGGCGCGAGCAGGCGAGAGCGTCTGATCCTGCCACTCGAATCGATAGTAGGGCGTCAGACCGAAGTCGAAATCCTGACGAACGCCGAAGTTCTGGCCGACCGTGTCGAGCTGGAACGTGCCGCCGACGTTGAACAGATAGTCGACAAGCACGGTCTCACCATCCACGATTCGACCGCCCGTCAAACGGCTGATCTCCACGCTATTGCCGATCGTCCGCACCGAGTAATCAAACCCGCGGTGGTAATAGGTAACGCGGTCCTCGGCGCGCACCGTGATGGAACCGGGAACCACGTTGCGACTGCCCAGGGTGATCGGATCGGGGTCACGGAACGTATGCGTCTCCTCGATGATCTCGCGTGTCTGCTCCGACCCTTGCTGATCATTCCGTTCCCCGCGAATCCCGTAGTTGGCGTGCAGGACACCCCAGCGGTTGGTCTTGCGGTACTTGAAGTTCGCCTGTCCGCTCCATCGGGTGACGTCGAGGTCCGGCTCGAACTGCTGGTGCCGCACGAATGCCCGGATCTGCGAGGTCAAGCTCAAATAGAGCTGGTGTCGTAGCATGGCGGAGAAGTACAAGGATCGCTCGTCGACCACCGGCACTTCGTCCGACCGCCCGCCCCGCTCCCGATCCAACGCCTCGAACTGAAAGAAGGACCGGAGGCTCCCCGAGTGCTTCAGCCGTAGGTCTTCCCGCCACCTTACACGCTTGATCGTGATCGTGCCGCGCTGATCGAGAACGTTGAGCTCCGACCGCAGCGTGTGCTGCCGTTTCGGTCCGAACTGCCAGTTGTGAGCCAGTGTCAACTCATCGGCATCATAGTCCAACTCGAACGGTTTCTCGTCGACGGACTCGTGCTCATACGTCATGTGCAGCGTGCTGCGGTCGCTGAAATGGTGATCGATCTTCAAGCGAACCTCGGTGTTCTCCTGGCGGCCCTCTTCTTCTGGGTCGATGGACCGCGCTACGAAAAGCGGTGTAAGTTTGGCGTCGGTGTGGGTGAACTGGAGGCTCACCGGTGTCTTTTCGTGAACATATTGCCACGTGAATCCGTAGCTCGTCGTGGTCGTTTCCAGGCTCGGCAGAAACGGGCGAGGAATCAGGCCACGATTTCGATGGGCGAAGACCGTGAGCGGAAACGGCCGCTTCTTGAACAGCAGCAGGTCCATATCGAACTCGGTTAGATCACCACTCTGTGTCGTAGCCCGTTTGTCCCCGTCCACGACATCCTCGAATTCCTCCTGCACCAGCCCGTACACGCCGCCGAGCGTAAACTCCATAATATTCGGATGGTAGACGTAGCCGTCGGTTTCGAGGCTGATGCTCTCCTCGAAGATGGTCTCAGTCGACTCGGTCCTGCTTTCCGTCGTCTTTGACGTCTGGTCTCGCTCCCGATGACGCACCACGAAATCGGCGTGCCCCCTCAGGTCGGTGAACTCGATATTCTTGATCCCGTAGGCTTCCATCGGTCGGGACGCACAGCCGACCGACAGCCACCCCGCGAGCAGGACCGCGCCAAGGACGGCGATTGGCCCCTGCACCCGGCGACCGCCTCCGGTCGAACAGGTCGCTCCATGTTTCTGTTCATTGCATCCGTTCAATGATCTTATTGCATCAGGTGGAGTCGACCGATTCAGGCTTCTTGATCAAAAAGAAACGGTCGTCGCCGCCGTGGGGGTCGTGACAGTCGATACACCGCTCTGTTTCTATCGTCGCGTGGTGCTCATCGGTCCGCATCTGGTCCGTTTCGTGGCAATGGAAGCAGAGCTCCTGCGCATCCGCGATCAACACCTTCGGGTAAAGCGACTTGTGGTAGCGATGGCACGCGAGGCACCCGTTCACGGCCACGGGCCCGTGCACGAATTCCTTTTTCGGCGGTTTGTCGGGATGGCAGCTCGAGCACAGCCCTTCGCGGGGCGTCATCCGCAACTCGCCGAACTCGGATGCGTGACATCCGTCACAACGGTTCGCGAAGTACTCCGGATGGTTATAGTATTTTGGCTTGGCGGGTTTGGCTCTGGGCGATGAGAGCGACGGCGACGCCGCGTCGACCGTCTCCGCCGTCATGACGGGCGCCCGCGAAATACCCCCATTGAGCGGTGGCACGCCGTCGAGAAAATAGTCCAGCCACTCGTGCCGGGTCTGCGTCGTGCACGCGACCGCGACAAAGAGTGCAACGGGCACGGCGATCATGGCGAACGGAGCGTAGCGGACCGGTCCCCCGCGCCGCGCAAGCGACAGCCGGCGCCGTCCCCCCCGATGGTGCGTGTCCGAAACGGATGGCCGACCTCGCGTCATCAATCCCCCTGCGGCTCGGTTTGCGGGGCATCGCCCGGCGGCTGCTTCGCGTCCGACTCCGGCGGCGCCGGCGGCGACTTCGCACCGTCCTGCTCGCCGGCCGACGGCAGCGACGCGATCTCGGACTGCGAAAGTCGATACCCTTCCGGAAACCCGCCGAACGCGTAGACGCTGACCATGTGTCGTCCATATTGGCTGCTCACGAAGAGCAGATACTCGGCGGTGAAGTCCTTGTGGATGTGCTCCTTGAAGTACGGCAGCGACGTCGTGTCGACCGCCACCGTCGCGGGAAGCACCAACGAACCGGGTATCCTGCCGGGACCGCCGAAGTGCATCAGCACGTCGCCGTCGGCGTTAAGCATCTGGATGATCTCCGTGGCGGCGTCAGCGACGTACACGATCCCATCCGGTCCCACGCGAAGGCCGCGCGGCCGGCCGAACTCGCCCAGCCGCCGACCTGCCTGTCCCCTCGACCAGACGACCTCCCCCTCGCGCGTCAGCTTCTGAATGCGCCAGTTGAACGTATCGCTGATATAGAGATCTCCGTCCGGGCTGAAGCAGAGGCTGTTCGGCTTGCGGAACTGACCCGGCTCCTCGCCCCGCTGACCGAACGTGCGGAGCACCTCACCCGTCTGCCGATCCATGACAACAACCTGGCACGTTTCGTCGTTGTCCAGCACGAACAGTTCGTTCTCCCAGAGGGCGACGTCCACCGGCTTGCACGGCGCGGGAACGTCGAAGGCCGTTACGTACTCGTCGTCCGGCCCGAACACCACCACCTGCTTTCGCTGCGCATCCGCGACGAACTTGTATCCCAACGGGTCCATCACCAGGTTGATGGGTTTGCGGAGCCGGCCGGGCCCGGTAATTCCGAACACGGAGAACCGCTGGTTCTTGAAATCGAGGCGGCAGACGCCGGGTATCTTCGTGTCGCACACGAACACCGAACCGTCGCGAGCGACCAGGCCGTACGGTTTCTCCAATCCCATACGGTTGAGCGGCTCGCCGCCGAGGGCGAACTGGGCAAGGCTACTTTTCGGAGCTTCGATCTGCTCCGCCCCGCTGGCCCACGTCAGGAACTGAACCCGAGGCTCCAGAGGTGGTGAGGGAAACAGCAGCACCGGACTTGTCGAGCGACCCGCCGACGTACATCCGGACAGGACCGCCAACGCGGCAATCGCCGACCACTGCGACCGCCGCCGGCCTCCACCGTGAATCGAACAAACACGGGGAAGGGTGGCAGGGGTCCGCTTTCGGTGGACCCGTGTTGCGTTCAGCGCCGCGTACCCGCGTTCCGCGGGGGCGTTCCACCCGTCACCGCAAAGTCGAGGGAGCCTCAGAACGTGCCGCGCTGCCATGTCCCAACACCTCGAAGGCCCCGGCGTTTGCTGATCGAGCGAGTTAGAACACCGGCGCCGACCTTTCGATCCGATCCCGCTCACAGGGAATTATCGGCGATTTCGCGCCCGCCCCCTCTCCCGATGGGGCTATTCGTCGTGGCACTCCAAGCAAAGCGCGCTCCCGTCCAGCGTCTGTCGGAGGAAACTTCCCAGCGAGTTGTCGTGCGGGTCGTGGCAGGACGTACATTCCACCCGGTCCACCCCGTTGACGGGAACGACTTTCACGCCTGTGAACGTGCTCTTGTCGTGGTACCCGGTCAAACCCGGGGGTGGATACTGGATGCCGATCGGGTGGTCGTTGGTCAGGTCCGTCCCGAGGTTGCTGGGGCGGTCTGACGGAATTCTCACGTTGTTGAAGAAGCCCTCGTTGCCCCCGAAATTATCGATGGCCGTCGCCCCGTCGTGGCAACTTAGGCAAAGTTTGCTGATCCCTTCCGGCTGGTTGCCCTGGTGTCCGGCGGTCGTCGTATACATCTCGAAGGTCTGGTCGGTGATGGCATGGTTCCACAGCACCATGCTTCGCCCGTCGTCGTCGCTCTGGGCGTTATGCGGCGTATGGCACGGCAGGCAGACCCGGTTCTGCGGCAGCATGACGCCCCACACGTCGACGGTGCTCAGGTTGTGCGGCGTGTTGATGACCTTTGACGCGTCCTGCGAGATCGCCGTCGCCGCAAGCAGCACGACGAACCCGGCCGCCATCGTCCCCATCGTCAGTCTCATCGGCTCCCCCATTTCCGTTTGCGCCGTTTCTCGGCAGCGCTTCAACCCCCGTCCGCGCTCTCCGTCGCACCAACGCGTTCTACTTGTCGTGGCACTGCAAGCACAGCGAACTGCCCGTGTTGTCCATCCGCAGAAACATGCCGAAGTCGTCCGCGTGCGGTTCGTGGCAGGAGGTGCACTCGACGCGGTCCACCTTGCTGCCCCAGGAAATCAGTTTCAGCGGCGGCAGGTTCGCTCGCGGCTTGAACCCCTCGAAACCGTCGGCCGGGTATTGAACGCCGATCGGATGATCGTCCGTCAGGTCCGTACCCAGCGACGACTCGATCGCGAAGATCGAGGGGGCGTCCGGCCCGCCGCCGAAGGCGTCCACCGCAGTGACACCATCATGACAGCTCAAGCACAGCTTGCTCGGTCCTGCCGGCTGCTCGTCCCGATCGCGATCCGCCCGCTCGACCGAAAAATCCGTGTACATGGTGAACGTCTCGTTGGTGATTCTGTGGTTCCACAGCACCAGTGACGTTCCGTCCTCGTCCATCTGGGCGTTGTGGGGCACGTGGCAGGGCAGACAGATTCGCCCCTCGCTCCACGTTTCGCTCGAAAAGTCGTGCGCCGTCCCCACGATGCCCGCGGCAAACGCACCGGCTGCGCCCGCCACGAAAAGGACGACGCAAACGAAACCAACGGTTCGCCTCATGGCGATCTCCTCCCGATCCCGAGGCTGTCGGAGCGTACACGGCCCGCGCAACCTCGGTAATGATCCTAGTCTGGCGGACGCCCGTTTTCTCGTGACAGCGATCGGACACGGACAGGTCCACGTCCGCATACACGCCCGCCGCGACAGTATCAGCCACTAACCCCCTCTGGCACGTCACGCGGAAACCGGCACTTCTTCGTGCCGTCGTGTGTCCGGAAAAACCCCCTCATTCCGCGTGAAGCAGGCCCTCGAGAAGCTCTATTGTAGCTTTCTCCACCTCCCGTCTCAAGCTGACGCGCCGGATGTAAGGAGACATAACTATGTAGCTCCCGCACCCGAACACGCGGTCGCGCCGGTGCCGGATGCCGTCAGCCGCGAGCGCCGGAAGGTCCCGTAACACACGTCAACTGCAAGCTGCATACCTCGCGTGGCTGGTTTGCCATAACGCCCCAGGTGCGTTTCGCACGAAACACGTTGCCCATTGTGACAGGCCGCCGGGCACGGGCGCTCCCCCTCGAAACACCGCAGACCAACCTTGCGCAGCGGCGTTCGTCGCACGCTGGAACGTTCGCCAGACGCCTGAACCGGTGAAGGCTTCGAGCACTCGCCCACGGACTGCCGATAACCCTTTGAGGTATGGATCTTGCCGGATATACTTGCCGCAGGGTTCCTCGCCCCGAGCGGCCCCGAAGCGCTAGGACTATGCCCATGCGGCGCTGATTCACGCTGGAGTGTAAGAAGATGAGCGAGACCGAGAGTCGATCCGGAATGTCAACACCCCGCCGTGCGCTGCTCGGCCTGTGCACCCTGCTCCCGCTTCTTATGGGGGGCTGCCCGGAGTTCCGCAACGATGTCGTCGGCGTATTCGAGTCCGCGGCACGCAGCGCACTGCTAGGCACCGACGACGAATGGACCATCCTCCATACCGCCCGCGGGTCCCTCGTTGACGCCACCGTAGACCTGGTCTTCGACGCCCTCCGCACCAACGCGGGCAACTGAGTCAGCCGCCGGCGCAATCCGCACCGGCCGCCGATCGCGCAAAGACCGGTGGGTGCCCTAGTGCTGCGTCAACTGTGTTTTTGCGGGTAGCGAGCGGCCTCTTTCCGAGCCGCGCCCGTGAGGAAGCGGTCTTCTGGAACCCGCAAATTAG
>JASFUW010000272.1:0-7080 GCA_050050135.1 Phycisphaerae bacterium | reverse complement strand
GCGAAGGACAGAGCGGCCAGAGCAAGTGAAGCGGAAACTACGGCAAGCGGCCATACGTATCGCAGCCCGTATAGCCAGCCCGTCTTGTTGCGGCGGTAGCGGTGAGCCAGCACCCCTTTATGCGGACGAAGCACTCGGTGACCGAAGAGGGCGAGCGCGGCCATCCCGACGATGAAGGCGATCCGACCGACCAACTCGCGCCACAGCACGTCCGTGTGTTGCTCGGTGAATGCGACAAATGCCACAACAGGCACCCAGACAATCACCAGCCACCGGAGGTTTCGTCGCAGAATGCGGACGCTCGCTGTATTCCAGCGGAAGTGGGTTTCGGCGAGGCCCTGCGGCCGACAGATCCCGCGAAAGAGCAACAACGTGAGAACCAGGAGCGCCGTCGCACCGAGGGCGGCCGCGACCGCTTCCGCCAGACCGAACGCACGGACCTCCGCACTGTCAACAGCCGACGGAACACGCCATGCGAGGAAGACCAGCAAGACCGGCCAGGGCAGGGCGAGCACGAACGAATAGACAAGCAGGTGGAGGCTGAACAAAAACGAGTCCGTCGAGGCCCGGGAGACTTTCTTGGCAATGTCGGGTATGGTGGAGCCAAGCTTGATGCGCGCTGCAAGCACAAGCACGACGACCAACAGGACTACGCCGTACTTGACCGGATTGCGCACGATGTCGTTGAGTATAGATCGGCCAAGAGTCGGCCATGCCGGGCTCATCGCCAACCAATCCTCCTGAGTGCTGACGCGATAGAGCGGTCCGGTGCTCGGAATCCACAAGACGTGGCGCTCGATGAACTCACCGAACTCGTCGACCTTTGCGAGCAACGCACTGGTTGCGTTACTGAGTTGAATCAGGTCATTCGTGTAGGTCTCGTAATCCGTCTTCAATCCGTCCAGCAGGTCCCGGCGGGACTTGAGCGATTCCCGGACACGGGGCTCGACGCGCGCGGGATCGTATGATGCGTCCGATTCAGCGAGCGCCCCGAGCACTTCGCGCAGACGGGCGTCGAGATCTGCCAGTTCGATGCGGTCGTCCTCGATCTCCGCGAGTCGCTGGCGCGCCTGGGTGAGTTCCCGCCTGATCAAGCGCGCCTGAAGCTCGTAGGCGCGGAGCCCGTCCAGTTCGGTGCGGTGCCGGCGCATGACGGGCCCGATGAATTCGGACATCCCCTCCGTACCGGCGTTGGTCCGAACGAACTTGAAGTCCTTCGCCAGCTTTTCACTGGCGCCGTCGATTTGCTGAGCGGTCGACCTGAGCGCGCTGAGCTTCTTGTTCAGCGCAGACCGGTCGTCCGCTAGCTGAGCGTTCTGTTCGGCCAGCTCGCGAACGACGATCGGGGCGCGGGCCAGTTCCTCCTCGGCCTGTTGCTTCTGTCTTTCGACGTCGGCCTTGCGCCGCTCGGTCACCAAGCCCTGCAGCGCCGTGACCCGAGCTTGTGCATCGGAAACCAGCAACCTCGCTTCGTCGCGACGTGCCGTCAAGAC
Organism: Phycisphaerae bacterium; assembly: GCA_050050135.1. Classification (GTDB taxonomy): domain Bacteria; phylum Planctomycetota; class Phycisphaerae; order UBA1845; family UBA1845. Next base: position 5,587 of record JASFUW010000272.1, on the reverse strand, counting down.
GTCACTTCGAGCGTTGTAGAACCGGAGCTCCTCCTCGTATGCCTTGATCTCCTGCTCCGCCGCGTGTTTCTGCGCTTCCAGCGACACCCGCCTGGCCTGCGCGACCTGAGGACTCACGCCGGGAGTCACGCTGGTTCCCAGTTCTTGCGTGAGCCTTTCGATGCGCCGATTGGCCTCGGCGAGCAGGCCTGGAAGTGCCACGCGGCGGTCCGATCGTTGCTTGGCTTCGTCTTCGAGTTTCTTGGCGCTGTCTTGCCGGGCCCGGAGCGTGGACTCCGCCTCAGCCAGCATCTGCGAGAGCTGCTCCAACGACGCGTCGCTCGAAACGTCCGCCTCCGGGGTCGGAGCTGGCTGGCTTTTGGTCGAAGCGAGCCGGTTCCTAACCTCCTCGAGGACGGTCGGCGCTTCCTCGCGTCCTCTCCGGAATGCCTCGATCTTCGACGTCCAATTGGCCGCGACGTTGATTTGATCCAAGGCCTGGGTGTAGAAGGTCAGGAGTTCGGTCTTTGTCGTCTCGGGCAGGTCGGTCGAGGCGTTGATCTGCTTGATGCGATCCTGCACCGCCTCCGCCGACAGGTCGGTGACCGGCGCGGTCGGTTCGTCCGTCGTTTTGGCGGGCTGGCCCGCCGCCTGCCCCTTCAGTTCAGCGGGCGCGTCCTGGGCAGCCAGCGACGGACACCACGCGCAAACCATCGCGCATATCCAAACCGCACGGTCACCGTGAGCCTGGCGTTTTCTACCGCACATGGACGGATCTCCGTCTCAGTCCGAAACCTGTGGCTTGCTGACTGAAGCCGGTACCGTTCGGGCTTCGCAGACGCCACGTGCAAGAGCATACCGTCGAATCGCGGCGTGAGCGAGACGTCCGGAGTCTGACGGGTGCGGGTCGGGGAGCGATCGGGTCCGGCGCGCGGCGACGAAAACGCGAGGGGAGTTCCTTCGGGATAGGCGCGCCTTGCGCAGCAGGCGCCGGATTCCCCGTTCCCGGCGATGCCCGCGGAAGTCCTCCGCGACGGTTCCGGAACGTTCGTCGGCACGACGCCGTCAGCGCGTACAGCATGGAGCCTGGCACGTAGGCGCACGAAGCCACGAAACCGCATACAATGCCCGACGCCCGGCCCGGTGTCGATGCTCGATCTGCGACAGGAGCGAGAATGACTTCTCTGATCGACCATGTGCAGCAATCCTTCCGTTTGGCGGATGCCGCGGACATCGTGCTCGTCTCGCTGCTTCTTTACGCGTTCTTCCTCTGGTTCAAGTCGACCGCGTCTCGACAGATTCTGGTCGGCATGGGCGTTCTGGCGATCGTATTCGTCCTGGCGCGGACGTTCGATCTCTACATGACCGCCGCGATCTTCCAGGCCGTCCTCGCGTTCGCGGTCATCGCCGTCATCGTGGTGTTCCAGCAGGACCTGCGCCGGTCCTTCGCCCGCCTCGCGACAGTCGGAAACCTCCGTCGAACCCGCCCCGAGACGGTCGATGAAGACCGGGACGTTCTTGTCGAAATCGCCTTCGACCTGGCGAAGAAGAGAGTCGGCGCACTGCTCGCCATTCGCGGCACGGAATCCCTCGAACAGCATGTGCGCGGTAGCGTGCCCGTCGATGCGCGCATCAGCAAGGCACTCCTCGACAGCATTTTTGACCCGCATTCGATGGGCCACGACGGCGCCGTCATTATCGACCGGGATCGTATCGCCCAGTTCGCGGCACACCTGCCGCTCTCCGAGAACAGCAGGGAGATCGGTAGCCGCGGGACACGGCACGCCGCGGCCGTGGGGCTCTCCGAGCTTTGCGACGCGCTGGTTCTCGTGGTTTCTGAAGAGCGCGGGGAGGTCAGCATCGCTGAGGGCGGACGCCTCAAGCGCGTGGATACGCCCGTGGAGCTCAAGAAGCACCTGGACCGTTTTGCGGAGCGTGCGCGGCCCGGCGACAAGACAGGCGGTCGGCGGTTACCCATCGCCAATCTCCGGCTGAAGCTGGCAGCGGTGCTCGTGGCGTGCGTTGCGTGGTTTTCGATAAGCTACAATGCCGAAACGGTCCAGCAGACTTTCCTCGTGCAGATTGAATACCGCAACCTGCCCGAGACCCTGGACATCGATGACTCGGCTCCGATCGAGGCGCGGTTGACGTTGGCGGGTTATGAGCGGGCGTTCAACCTGCTCGCCCCCAGCACGCTCAAGGTGTCGTTGGACCTGAGCGAGGTTACGGAAGGACCACAGCAGATCGCGATCGACGAATCTCACGTGAAACTTCCGTCCAACCTGACGCTGTTCCGGTCCGTACCGCGCGTCGTTTCGTTCCACATCCACACCTGGGTGCGTGCGCGTCTCGCCGTCACCGGGAGCACGGAGGGGCGGCTCCCGCGCGACCTCAGGCAACGGGAACTCAGGGTGACGCCCGAGGAAGTGCAGGTGTTGATCTGGCGGTCCTTCCGATCGGCCACCACGAGGCTCTACACCGAACCGATTGACCTGAGCCGTCTCACCGATGGCAGTGAGTTCAAAGCCAAGCTCGTCGTGCCTGAGTATGTGCGGCTTGAAACGGGTCAGCCGTTCGAAGTCAGCGTGAAGTTGGAGGACGGTGCGGCCAATCCCGAACCCGTCGCACCTCAGCCTAGCGGGCGGTAAGGTCGCTTACGGGACTCGGGTGTGATCGCGCGTGCGAGCCGGGAAGCACAGGGGATTACAATCAGCGGATGGCGAGGATGGCAGGCAAGAGACCGAAGCGTTCGGACCGGTTGCTCGGGGTTCTCGACGAATATCGCGAGACACAGGTCATCATGCACAACAACCCGGATCCGGATGCGATGGCTTCGGGCTGGGCGCTCGTGACGCTCGTGGAGAAGCGCCTTCACAAGCCCGTGCGCCTCTTGGGGCGCGGACCGATCGTGCGAGCCGAGAACCGCCAGTTCGTTCGACTCCTCCGACCGCCGATCGAGTTCGTCGACGAGCTAACAGCGGATGTCCAGACCGCCACGGTGCTGGTGGACTGTTCACCGGCATCGTTCAATCATCTTCTCGACGGACGGGTGCCCCCGACCGCCGTCATCGATCACCATGAGTCCAAGCGAGACGGCTTCCGCATCCGGTTTCGCGACATGCGTCCGAAGGTGACGGCTTCCGCGAGCATTTCAGCCGGGTACATGCGGGAACAGAATCTCGAGCCATCCAGCGAAATGGCGACCGGTCTCGTCTACGCGATTCGCACCGAGATGATCGGAGCGCAGAAACCACTCTCGCGGGTCGACCATTCCGTGATGCGCTGGCTCTCCACGTTTGCAGACTACGACCTCCTTTCGGAGATTGAAAACCCGCCACTGCCGCGGCATTATTACGAGGAGTTGCTTCTGGCATTGAAAAACGTGCGCATCTACGCGGATTCGGCGCTCTGTTTCCTGCCCCGCATGACGGCGCCGGAACTCGTCGGCGAGTTCGCCGATCTACTCATCCGATGTGACGGACTCCAATGCGTTCTGTGTGGCGGCCGGGTCGAGGATGATGTCCTCTTTTCCGCCAGATCAAAACGCGGCGAGCGGACGGCGTTGCATCTACTGAGTACGGTGCTTGGCGGGCTGGGGCGCTCGGGCGGTCACAGGCACCGGGCCGGCGGAAGAGTTGCCTTGCCCGTGTACGGAAAGACGCTCGACGAGCTCGAGCAGGAAGTGCGCGCGAAATGGCTCGATGCGTGCGCGAGCACGGTCCGGCGAGGGCAGCGACTCGTCGGGGGTAAGGAGATCCGACGAGAGCCGTAGCGCGACCGCCCGAGCGGTCCGATGGTCGCTGTCGCGAGCGAGGTCGCCACCGACGGACGAATAAATGGGAGCACGGTTATGAGAATAATCGCAGCGGACAACCCGCTCGCACCGCTTGTGCGAACCTTGATCACCAATGACGTGCGCTCCGCAACGCGCGCCGTCGAGGCGCTGCCCGAGGCCGAGGCGGCAGGGATCGTTCGGGCGCTCCCCGAAGAGCTGACCGCCTTGATCCTGCCGCACCTGCAACTCAATTACGCGGCCGCGCTCGTCAAGGACATGGACCCCGCCGGCTTCAAGGCGGTTACGCGGAGTATGGAGCCGCAGCGGGCCGCGTCGCTGCTGATGAGACTGCCGACAGATGCGCTCGAACGTCTTCTCCCGCACGCGCCCAAGAAACTGAAGGACGAAGCCCGCGAGTTGCTCGTCTATCCGGAGGGAAGCGTCGGTCGCATCATGCAAACCGATTACCTGTCGTTCCACGAAAACGACCGTGCCCGAGACGCGATACGAAAGATACGCAAGCTTGCGTCGCAGCAGTACCCGGCCTCGTATGCCTACGTCGTCGATGCCGAGGAGAAACTCGTCGGAGTGATCAACATGAGGGATCTGCTGCTCGCCGAGGAGGATACCGCGCTCGGATCCATCGCGAAGCAAGACGTGTTCACGCTTGATTGCTTCACGGACGGGGCGGAGGCCGCGCAGGAACTGGGGAAGCGGCGCTACTTTGCGGCCCCGGTGGTTGATGCACAGGGGCGGATGCTCGGGTTGGTCAAGGCCGAGCAGCTCATCCGCGGCGCCCAAGCGGACGTGGCCGAGAGCATTCAGCGCATGTTCGGAGGCAGCCCGGACGAGCGTGCCTTTTCCTCCATGTGGTTTTCGCTACGCAAGCGCTTGCCCTGGCTTCACGTGAATCTTGCGACCGCCTTTCTCGCGGCGTTCGTCGTGTCGCTATTCGAGGACACGATCGCGCGGATCACGGTGCTGGCGATCTTTCTTCCGGTCGTTGCCGGGCAGGGCGGAAACGCCGGTGCCCAATCGTTGGCGATCGTGATGCGCGGACTCGTCATGCGAGAGATCCCCCGCAAGCGCATCGCGGCTCTGGTCATGAAAGAAGGGCTGCTGGGAGTCACGACCGGGACGGTCACGGGCGTCGTCACGGGATTGATCGCTTGGCTTTGGCAGGGTAGCGCGGTCCTCGGCGTGGTGATCGGGCTGGGCATGGTTGTCAACCTCTTCGTGGCGGGGCTTTCCGGCGCAGCCATCCCCATCATTATGCGATCACTCGGATGGGACCCTGCCCAGTGCTCGAGCATCATTCTGACAACGGTCACCGACGTCGTCGGCTTCCTCGCGTTTCTCGGATTCGCGGTTCTTTTCCAGAGCTATCTGGTTTAGCATTGGGCTTGCGGAACCGTGACAACGGGCAGCGCGGTGGGGCGGATCGGCTTACTGGAACGACTGGATATGCCTATGGAGCCAAGCGATCGGACTGACGCGGTGACGAAGGTCGGGCGCCCCGTGGCGGCCGATTTCATCCTCCGTCCGTTCCGTGAGTTTGCTCGCGCACAAGCGGCCGGTGGAATCGTGTTGATCGCGGCCACAGTGAGCGCCCTGGTTTGGTCGAACTCACCGTGGTCCGCCAGCTACGACCGGCTCTGGCAGACGCCGATCACTGTCGGGATCGGCGGGCATTCGCTGACGTTGTCGGCGGTGCTCTGGATCAACGACCTCGCTATGGCACTGTTCTTTCTGCTGGTCGGCGTCGAGATCAAGCGGGAGATACTGGTCGGCGAGCTGGCGTCGGTTCGTAAGGCTGCGCTCCCGATCGTGGCG
>JASFUW010000271.1:0-7092 GCA_050050135.1 Phycisphaerae bacterium | reverse complement strand
TTCACGTGGGGAAATCCGTGACACGTCAACGTGCAGTTGCCCGACAGTCGGCCCGTGTCCTCGTACTCGATACGCCCATCCGCTGGCGAGACGACGGAAAGATCGAAGTTGATCAGGTGGCTGTGGTTCCTCGCGTTGCCCTGCCCGCGGTAGACGCCGTGTGCGTCGTGGCAGACGCTGCACGGCGTGCGGATATCGACGATGTGCCGGCGGTGCCGCCCGAAGCTCTCGTCGCCGAGGATGCTGTTGCGGTCGTGGCACTGATAACACAAGGCGTATGCCTCCGCGCTTTCCGACGTGAAGTCCTCCGTCTCGTAGTTTCGCACCAGAAGCGGCTCGAACCTCGAGCCGTGCGGACCGTTCGGGCCCGTCCCGCCCGCGAACCGCGAATTGTCACTGTTGTGACAGTCGGTGCACGTGATCATGCTCCCGGTACGATACGGTGCGATCAGACTCGGCGCCTCGTCGCTACGCCTCGGTCCCGCAACGGGGTGGAAAGACGGGTTCGACGGTTGAAACTCGAGCCGTGTGTTGGTTTGCGAAACCTGGCGCGTGGTCTGAAGCCGCGGGCGGGCAACGCCATCACCGTGGCATTTGAAGCAGATCTCGTATTGGAAGTTCGCGTTGTCCGTCATTCGCCCGGTGATGGTCACGCCGGACACGTGCAGCAGCGGTCCTTTTACGGTCTGCCCCAACGTCCCGCGAACCGGCCCGATCGGGTTGTGCTGCGCCGCGTGCGGGTTATGACAGTCCACGCACTCGACGTGCCGCCGCATGGCGAAGGGCATCTCGGCCGCGTCGTGTACGCCCGTTCGACGGCGACCGCTGTGGTTGGAACGCTTCCCCATCTGGGCGGCGATGTTGTAGTTGGCGACCACACCGCTGTGGCAGTTCAGACAACCCTCTTCTTCGCGCGGATAGCGCAGCAACCGCTCGCGGGCGGTGGCCCCGTGGATCTTGTGGCAGTTGCCGCAGCCGTTGTCCCTGACCGACGGGTACGCCAGCCGCTCGTTCGGATCAACGACCCGCCCCGGCGTTCGTTTGTGAGAGGTCGCGTGCGACGCATGGTTCCACCCGTCCTTGTCGTGGCATGAGACGCAGATCGCGGACATCTGATCGGAAACGCGCAGGAAGTTGCCCAGCTCGTTGTTGTGCGGGTCGTGGCAGGTCGTGCAATGAAGCTCGCCGTGCACGCCGAGCGGCAACCGTTCGGACAGCAGCTCCGGCGGTCTCAGCTCGCCGTCGATGTTGGTCAGGGCGCGGTCGTATCGAAACCCGATCGGATGGTCGTCGGACAGATCGTTGGTCAGGTCGGCCGCGCCCGGCGGGATGGTCCGCGCGGTCATGACGATCGGGTGCGTCGCCGGCCGGGTCAGGACGTTACCCAGTGCCATCGACCCGTCATGGCAGCTCAAGCACATTTTGGACGGCCCGGAGGGCTGGTCGATCCGCGCGTCCGTCGTGGAGCTTTCATAAATCCGGTAGTGCGTCCGCGGGTTCGCCCGGTTCCAGAGGGGGGTCTGCGGCGCCCCGTTATGCGGGGTGTGGCAGAAGATGCAGATTTCCTGCTCGTAGACGGCCCGGATCGGTCCCGGACCCTGCATCGACAGATCGTGCTTCGAGTTCACCACGGACTCGTCAGCGACACCGACCGCCGCGAACCCGAATGATAAACCGATAAGCAGCGACCAGCCGCCGCGCGACGGCGCCGGTCGCGGTCCCCCGCCTCGCATGGCGGGAACGATGCTCTTCCATACGCGTCGTATTCTCATGACGACGTCCTCATATACTCGAAGACCTGCAGGCGGCGATTCCCGGAGTCCGCCACCCAGATTCGGTCATCCCCGCTGATCGCAAGCCCCGCCGGAAGCGAGAACCTGCCCGGTTCGTGCCCCTCCTGCCCGAGCGCCATAAGGAGCCGGCCCTCGCCGTTGAAAACCTGAATGTTCTCGAAGTGGGCGTCGGCGACGTAAATGTGTCCCTCGCTGTCGAACGCCACGCCCTTCGGCAGTGACAAGTCCCCGGCACCATCGCCCTTCTGACCGATCGTCCTGATCACGTTCCCGTCGAGGTCCAGCAACTGAACGCGGAAGTTCCCACTGTCCGCGACGAGCAACCGGTCCTGTGCGCAGGCGATGTGCGTGGGAAAGTTGAACGCGCCCTTCGCCGTACCGCGCGTTCCGATCGTGCGCAAAAACCCGCCCTCCGGGTTGAAAACGGCCAGACGATGCGAGCGGCCGTCGACCACGTAAAGCTGGTTTCGCTGTTTCACGTAGGTGATCCCGATCGGCCAGGTCAGCCGGTCCGATCCGAACCGCTGACACAGCACGCCCATCGCACTCAGCTCGATCACCTCGTGCCGGGAGGCGTCCGTCACGAAAAGCCTTTCGCCGACCCACGCGACGCCGACCGGCGAGCCGAACCGCTCCTCGGCAAAGCCCGTAATCAGTAGATGCGTGCGCTGTTGGGTATCGACCACGTGTATCGCACGCCCGCCGCTGTCCGCCACCGCCACCTGCCCCGTCACGCTGATGGCGACTCCGTGCGGGCTCGAGAACCTGATCGGCGGGCGCGGACCGCGAAACGCCGCCTTTACGACCTCCATCCCGGACCGCGCCGCCTTCAGGTCCCGGCTGTCCGTCAGCTCACCTACGAACCTGATCCTCGGCGTGTCGGGCGGCGCGGGCCAAAAACGCGGCGGCTCGATCGCAGGAAACAGCACACCCCGCGGGCTGCCGCACCCCGTCACGCCGCACAGGGACACCAGTAGGCCGACAGCACCGAGGAGCTTGTACACCGGTCGTTGGCGGGCGCAGCAACTCCTCTCCCTCCTTGGGGGAGAGGGCAGGGTGAGGGGGGTGAGGCGCGACCCGCGCCCAACGCGACGGCCGTCCCGACGAAGTCGGGATTCACCCTCCTCCGTCCCCTCCCTAAAAGGGAGGGGAGTCTCGGCTCTATCTAGCGCCAAGCACATTCGGCAAATCTCTCCGCAACCTCAAATACACACCGAAGTTGTCCTCTTCGGAGTGCGGAAGGTCCAACCGGTCATACTCGAACGTGAGCTCGCCCGAGAAATCACCCATCACGTATTCCAACCCGGCGACGACGTCCCAATCATGCGTCGAGCCGTCGACCGAGTCCTCCTCGAGTCGATACGCCAGCCGCTGCACCGCCGAGACCGCCTCGCTGACCCGCCAGTGATGGTCCAGCTCGAAGTCGAACATGCTGACGTCCCGTTCGTCCACCCCGCCCTCGAAGAACAAGCGGGAGAAGCGGGCCGAGGCGTCCAACGTCTGGTCCGGCTTCTGGACCACGTGCAGCACCCCGTTTACGTGAAACGCGTCATACGGATCGATCGAGTCGTCGAAGACCTCGGCCTCTAGCCCCACCGTGTACTTCTTCTTCTCGTAGTTCGCCCCGACCCTATGGTGATTCGTTCGATCCGCCCGCCTCGGGAAACCGAACGTTACATCGTCTTCCTGGTTGCGGTACGACAGGCGATAGTACGGCGTCAGCCCGTTGGTGAAACGCTGCTCTACGCTGAAGTCCGTCCGGACCGTATCCATCTCACCGTGTGCCGGAACGCGGAATTGGTAGTCGACCAGCACCGTATCACCGTCCGCGATCCGGCCCGATCGGATTCGAGCGATTTTCGTGGCGTTCCCGAGTCTCGTCACCGCGTAGTCGACACCGACGAGGTAGATTCGCCGGTTCGTGCCGTCCGTGACGAGGATCGTGCTGTCGACCGCGTTCCGGTTGCGCAGCGTGATCGCCACCGGATCGCGGAAGGTGTGCGACTCGTCGAGGATGATCCGCCTCGACCGGTCTCCGTCGACGTCCTCCCGATCGAACGCCAGCGCCAGGTTCGCATAAAGGTGCCCGAACCGGTTCCGCCGGTTGTACTGCCAGTCGACCCACGCGCCATAGTCTGTCGTCTCCATGTCACCCTGCACGTCTTCGTACATCCCGAAAACGCCGGCCGTCGTGGTCAGGTTCGTGTACGCCTGGTGGACGACCTGGAAATCGGCCCGGTGCGTGTCGACATCCAGCCCCTCGTAACGTTCGCGGTTGAGCTGGTATTTGTAAAGTGTCCGAAGGTTGTCACTATGCTGGAGGGTCAGCTCCCGGCCGACCTCGAAGAGGTCGCGTGCGAAATCGCCACTTTCCTCCTGCCAGTGCATCAGCGTCCGAAAGCTGTGCTGGCGGGCGTCGCCGAACGCATAGTGCTGCTCGATCTCGAACAGATCCCGGCGGGTCGTGAACGGTTCGCGCAGGCCCTGGTATTCCTGGTCCGTCTGGGCGTGTTCGATCGAGAACTCGATCTTGTGGCGCTCGTTGATCAGCCAATCCAGACCGTACCGCAGGGTGCTCTCGGTGAAGTGTTCGTCGTCCCCCCGGTCGGCGTTGCCGAGCCGATCGGTTTCCGTGTAGTCGTACGACAGCTCCATCGGGAACCTGTCGTGCACGTAGACCCAGCTCGTCCCGAACCCCGTGCGGCGTTGCGTCAACGTCGGCTGAAACCGCCGGTTGATGCGGTCGTCCCGCCGCAGCCCGTACGCCGAGCCCGAGAAGGATTCGCCCTGCAGGAAGTTGGCCCGCAGATCGAAATGCAGGAGGTATCCGTTGTCACGATCGACCTCGTCGAAGTAGTGGTCAATGTCCTCCTCGAACCGGTCCTGCGTGAGGGCGACGCTGAAATCACCGCCGAACGTGATGAAACCCGGGTCGATGACCGCACCGCCGAACGTGAGCCCGGCCCGCTCCTCGAAGCTCCACTCGCGATTGCGCTGCCTGCGATCGCGCTGTTGCGCCGAGCGATAGGAGCTCTCGACCTTCCGGTAGGAATACTCGCCCTCGAACTCGAAGTAGGCATCGACGAAGCTCAGGGTGAGGTATTTAGGCGGAGGGGTCGCCTCCGCGGCCTCCTCCTCGGACGCCCTCGCTGGCGGCGGACCCGCGCCGCCCAACATGACCACACCGAAAGAGAAGCCCACCACCGCAGAGCGTAAGGTGCGGATCGCGCCAACCATAACACACCCTTCCGCCGTTTCCACTCGAACGCCCCGTCTCGCCAGCCGAGAGGGCCCGTGCAGACAACCGCTCGCGTCTCCGGCCAACCGACGTGGCAAGATATAGGCGATGGCTGCGCCCTCCGCAACCATAAAATCTTCCGTCACCCGCAAAGAGGCAACGCATGAATGGTCTGGAAAACCTCCACGCTCATGAAAGTTCTCACAGCCACAGCGCGCTCGTCCGCGTGTTGTCCGCGCGAGGGCGACCGGGTGCACGCATCACGCCGATCGATCCGATGATCTTGACGTGTCCGCGTCGCGCGGTTGTCTGGCATCGGCGCCGATTCGGCGCCGCCGGTTCGCGCCAGATACCCGGCGCGCCGCTACGTTCTCAGCGCTGGGACATGGACATTACGCGAGCCGATCCGCGCCCGCACCCGCGCTACGTCAACATCGGTCATGTAAGGGCGCCGACAAAACTCACAGGTTCGAGCGCCCGCCCAAACGGCGCGACCGCCGGTGGTCTTCTCGATCAAGGCACCACACGGTCAACCTCGAGTTTGCAGAAAACGCTTGATTCCGCGAAGCCCGGATGTATCCTATCCGGCGTTCGTTGGTGGATTCGCTTAACGATACGCCCACTCCAGGTAGCTTGGTGAGATCATGCGGAACTTCCTTTGCGGGTTGGCCGTCTGCTGCGTCGTCGTCCTGGGCTGCTCTCAGTCGGCGCGGCAACGTTTCAAGCAGTGGTTCTTCGAGATTCCCGAATCGGGCGAGCACGAGACGGTGCAGGTCGCGGACGAATTCACGCCCGCCCCGGTCTACACCGCCCCCACGCTTGCCCGCCCGAACGACGACTACGCGTCGGTCCATGAACCCGTGACACGGCGTGACTGCCTGACCTGTCATGATTCCGCGGCGCAAATGGCCGCCCGCGAAGACACCATCGAGACCTGCGCCGAGTGTCATCCCGACTACTTCACGGACGAAGTCGGGCACGGACCGGCCGCCGACGGCGAATGCGCCATGTGCCACACGCCGCATCACAGCGACTTCCCCTTTCTGCTGACCATGCCGGCCCACGACCTCTGCGTCGACTGCCACGATGAGGCCGACGAACTAAGCGAAGAGGCCCACAGCGGCGCGAACGCCGACGACTGCACGAGCTGCCACGAGCCACACTTCGGAACGGGCGCGTTCCTCAAACCGTCGTACAAACCCGCGGCAACCCCCTAACAGACCGCGCATCACCGATCATAAGAATGGAGAACGCTGGACAGCCGCGTGCGATACGGCACTGTCCGCTTTCGCGGCGCGTCGCCGGTTCTCATTCGATCAGCCTCGGCTGGCTGGCCACCCACCGTGTGCGGAGGAAGCATCGGCGCGTCGCGTTGACGCCAGGCAAACGTGTCGGACGATTCCGAGGCGCCGAAGCCTGGCGCAGTATGATGCGGTCGTTCATTTTTTTCTGCACCCTCGGGATGCTGGCAAGCGATGTGCTAAACTCCTTTGCGCCCCGAAAGGGGGCAATACAATCGCCGCCCGGGCCGGTGACTGCGCTCGTCGCTCCCTCCGCGGTCGCGACTCACGCTGCCGTGGGACCGTGATCGGGAAAGGCGTACGCCGCCCATGAGGCTCGCCTCGGAGGCGCAGATCGCGCCCCGGGCAGACGAAGCGGCCCGCGACGGCGTGGGCGTTATTTGAGGATGCGTGATGATGAGTTCTCCCACGGTTGCCCCGTCGCGCTCGGTTCTGCGCTTTGTGGGTTCGTTGTGGTTTGCCGCCTTGCTGCTCACGTTGCTGCTGGTGGGCATGGCGTGCGCTACTGTTTATGAGTCCATGTACGCAAGCCCCCGAGCCCTGGCGGACTTCTACAAGTCGTGGTGGTTCGAGGCCCTTCTGGCGCTTCTGGCCGTCAACCTCATCGCCGCGGTCATCCTACGGTTCCCCTTTAGCAAGTGGCACACGGGTTTCGTGATTACGCACGCCGGGATCGTCATCACGCTCGTCGGCGCACTCGTGACGCAGAACTTCGGCGTCAACGGCCAGATCGGCGTCTTTGAAGGCGAAACCGTCGACG
>JASFUW010000270.1:0-7097 GCA_050050135.1 Phycisphaerae bacterium | reverse complement strand
CAGCGCCATCGCCGGGATGAACTGCGCAAAGGTCAGCACCACCCACAGCGCCAGGAAGATGAGCAGGTTGTACGGCGAACCAAGAAAGAAGAAGCTCGCAATCACATCCTCGGGGTAGCTCTTCGGGTGCGCGGGTTCCTGCTCCTCCGCCGTGGTCGGCGCTCCGAACCGCGGCCTGGCCTCCTCGGCACTCGGCGCCCGCGGAACCGTCCCTGCGCCAGGGAACGCGGATGACGCGGGTGGCGTCGAGCTCACCGTCTCCGGCGCGGCGTCCGCGCGTGGGCCCCACGGCGCGTTCTCCGCGATCGGAATCGGGCCGGACTCATCCTCCTCTTCCAGAATGATGATGGTGCCACACTTCTTGCACTTCGCGCGTCGTCCGATGTCCGATTCGGAAAACCGGTACCTGGCACCGCACTGACAGTACTTTGTCGGCACGCCGGATCAATCCTCCAAGGGCGAACGACTATTCAGGATCAGTTGATCCGCATGCAGCAGCCCGCCTCGCCCTTCCGCGTTGATTTCCGGCCGGTCCGGTCGATCGGACGGTTACGGCAGGCGCTGCAGAAAGCCGGGGCCTTCGTTCGGCTTCCCGACCAGGTTCCAGGCGTATTTTCCGAAGATCGCCGTCACCAGATCGCAGCCACGAACATTGACCGCCCGAGTCAAGAGCATCAATAGTGCGATCCCCACGCCCACGATGAACCCGCCGAGGTGCGCCCAGCGAGCCACGTTGTCTTCGATTCCTCTCGCGGTGTAGATGACGTCGCTGGCGATGTAGAACAGAACGACCCAGTAACCCTTCACCGGCCAGATCTTCAGGTACAGCCTGAACAGCAGAAACGGCCAGAGTCGCGCGAACGCAGCCATGTGCATCCGGTGGAGAGGAAAGAACACGAAGTACATTCCGGCGAGACCCATGATCGCCCCCGACGCCCCGAGCATCGGTTGCGGGTACTCGCCCGAACGGGACGCCACGTGCGCCAGCGCCGCGCCGATCGCCAGGACCGGGTAGAGCAGCACCATCGCGACGTTGCCCACCAGGGCGTTGATCCTCGATCCGAACACCATCAAGAACAGCAGGTTCCCGGCGAGGTGAATCAGCCCGCCGTGCAGGAACGCATGGGTGATCCATTGGGACGCGCGGTATTGCCCGAAGCACTGGTCCTCGGGCGGGAGGGCGTTGTGGGCCGCCAACAGCAGTTCCGGCTCACCCATGCCTGGAGTCTCTGCGTCGATCCGTTCGTACGCCCGGCGGAACGCATCCTGGTCGCCGAGCGGGATGATCTCGTAGAGGTCGTACACCATTTGCGCCGACGGCTCACCGTTCCCGGCCCAGAGCATCAGGTTCCGCACGGACCGCATGTTCTCCAACCCCGACAACATATAACTCAGGAAGGCGGCGCTGGTGATGATGGTCAGAATCGCGATGGTCCGTGTCGCGTAAGGCTTGCGGGACCCCAGCGCTTCGGAGGCAATCGGATAGGCTGCGGTCAATGCAATCCAACTGACCCACCATATGATCCGCTCCGCCGTGACGTAGGTCTCGTTGAGGTTCCGCTCCTCGGCGGTCACGATCCCCCGACCGGTCTTCACGTCGATCCCGCACGCAATGCAGATTCTCGCGGAGCGCGGCAGCGGTTTTTCGCAACATGGACAGGGCGGGCCCGACGGCGCTTCCGGTTTGGGCACGGCTTCGCGTTCCCGCGTATCGCCCGACGAGGGTGCCTTCGCGGTTTCCTCGACCGCGGACGCAAGACCCTGGAATGGATCGTCCGTGGCGAGCGGCATAGGCTCCGACGGTGCCTCCGGCTCGAGCTTGAAAACCCGTTCGCACTTCTTGCACCGCACCCGCTTACCGATCGCCGTGTGCGGGAATCGGTATATCGCGCCGCATTGACAACGGGCTTTCGGCATCAGAGCGCCTTCCTGAGCGAACGCAAGCCCTTCTTCCCCTCAGCCACGCTCCGGCTGACCCGAACCCGGCTCGTCGCGCAACGGGAGTGGCGTGACAACCGACCGAGGGCGAGCCGCGACTACGGAGGGAGCGACGAACGTGGCGACCGCATCCGTTTTAGAGTCCGGCCTCGAGACAGTCGCTTCGGGGTCACTTCTACACATGCAAGTCCCCGTAGTTCGATTCGGGATGACACGGTCGATACGCACCGACACCACGTCCCCGGGACAGAGACCGTTTCCGGCAAAATGGGCCATGAAATACCGATCCGTGCGCCCGCAGGCGACAGCCCCGTCGCCCACGGGGTCCCGGCCGACCCCGGCTTTCGTCTCGGCCGCATCCTCCACGATCACCCGTTCAACGCGGCCGATCAGGCGCTGTCGGTAACGCAGGGAGCATTCCGTTTCGACCTCCAGCAAACGCTGCATTCGTTCGCGCGCGACCTCGCCGCCGACGAACTCCCGACGCCATCGCGCCGCCGCGGTTTTTTCCCGCGCGCTGAACGGGAAAGCATGAATCTTGCAGAATTCGGCGCTCCGCGCAACCTCCAGCGAACCCTCGAAATCGCTCTCGCGTTCCCCCGGGAATCCGACGATGATGTCCGTGCTGATCGCGGGCTCATCCAGCACCCTGCGCACGCGATCGATCATGTCGAGATAAGCCTCGACGGTGTACTGCCGGTTCATTCGGTTCAGGATCCGTTCGCTGCCCGACTGGAGGGGAAGGTGCAGGTGCGGGACGCAGCAGGTAAACGACGCCAGCGTCTCTAGAAGCGCGTCATCCACGTCCCCCGGTTCCAGGCTGGATAAGCGGAGCCGTTCCAGACCCTCGATCCGTGCGAGGGATTGCACGAGCACCGCCAGCGGTGACCCCGTGTTCTTCCACCGGCGTCGAAGCGCTGTCTCGCGACCGTACGCCCCCAGAAACACCCCCGTCAGTATGATCTCTTTGTGTCCCGCCCGCACCAAGTCCTTCGCCTCGGCGACCGCGACATCGATGGGCTTGGAACGCGGCGAAGGCCGCAACCGGGGGATAATGCAATACGAACAGTACGCGTCGCACCCGTCCTGCACCTTCAGGAAGGCCCGCTGATGCCCCGCGAACGAATGAATCCTCGCAACAAATGAGCGGCTATCCTTGACAACCGGGAGGGCAACGGCCATATGATTCGTCGGTAGCTTGGCAGTCTGCGATGTCGAAGCCGCATACCCCGGTGGCGAACCGGCCGGCTTCATCCATTCCTCATACCTACGGACGTCGGGACTTTGCTCTAACGTGGATTGTGAACGGCGATCACCGGGCCCGGAATGCGGAGGATCAGTCGCGACCGAGGACTGAGCGGCGGTCGCGGGACCGCTGTTTGCGATTCGAAGGTCAACAAACTGAGCCGTGCCGAGTGGGCGTTCGTGTTGCCCGGCCCGCTCGTCCGCCGCAGCGTCAGACTCCCGATGGGTCAGGAGGCGGCGCACGGCCGAGCAGACGTCAACGTCGTGCCCCAACACCGCGATGACGCCGTCGACGCCCCGAAGCCGGTCCGCGTCCGCCGACGCGCCACACCCGACGACGATGACCGGTATGCGCCCTTTGCGCGAAACGCGGCGGACAGCTTGCCGGCTCTTGCGCGACGCAGAACCGGTGACAGCACAGGTATTCACAAGCGCGACGTCCGGGTGGTCCGATTCACCGGCCGGCTCGAACCCAGCGGATTCGAGCGTCTCGCGGAGTTGCTGTGACTCGTATTGGTTGACTTTACAGCCCAGCGTCGTGAGCAGATACTTCCGTGCCATGCAACAGACTGTACCCGAACCCACGACGGTAAGAAAATCCGGCCCGTTCGTTGACGCGGGTCGCCTCGTCGGGTCGGTCCGAGTCCCGATGGGTGTCCGCGGTGCGGCCAGCCGATCGGGACCGTGAATCACCGCAAAGGACTGTCCCCGATCCGCATCGGGCAACGGAGAAAAGTCGATGGCGACCGCACAAACGATCTGGGGAATTGACCTCGGTCGATGCGCCCTGAAAGCCATAAAGCTCCGCGCCGCAGGCGAGAACCAGGTCGAGATCGTAGCGACGGATTACGTCGAGCACGCCAAGATCCTGTCCCAGCCCGACGCGGACCGCCACGAGTTGATCCGAGCCGCCCTCGAGAAGTTCCTCTCCCGCAACGACCTTTCCAAGGACAGCACCGTTGTGAGCGTCCCGGGCCAGCACACCCTCGCACGCTTCACCAAACTGCCGCCGGTAGCCCCGAAACGCATTCCGGACATCGTGCGCTACGAGGCGGACCAGCAGATTCCGTTCGATATGGACGAGGTCATCTGGGACTACCAGACCTTCCAGCAGGAGGGCACGCCGGATCTGGAAGTCGGAATCTTCGCCATGAAGCGCGAACTGATCCGCGAGCACCTGTTGCACTTCGAGCAGGCGTCCATCGAGCCGGTCGCCGTCCAGTCCGGACCACTCGCGGTCTACAACGCGGCACGCTTTGACGGCCAGATCGGCGACGAGACCACCATCCTTCTCGACATCGGCGCGGAGAACACCGATTTGATCATCGCGACGGCGGAGAGCTTTTGGACCCGCACCGTGCCGATCGGGGGAAACAAGTTCACCGAAGCGCTCGCGAAGTCCTTCAAGCTCTCATTCGCCAAAGCGGAAGGGCTGAAGCGCACGGCCGAGTCGAGCAAGTACGCCCGACAGATTTTCCAGGCCATGCGACCGGTCTTTGCCGACCTGGTCCAGGAGCTGCAGCGGTCCATCGGATTCTACTCATCGACGCACCGAGACACCCAGGTCGAGAAAGTCGTCGGGTTCGGCAACGCCTTCCAGCTTCCCGGACTGCACAAGTACTTGCAGCAGAACCTCGGTCTCTCGATCGACCGCCCCACGTCGTTCGCCCACGCCACGGTCACCGGCTCGGCCGACAAGCCCGAGTTCAAGGAGAACTTCCCCGCCTTCGCGGTCGCGTACGGCTCCGCCCTCCAGGGTTTAGACCTCGCGAAGGTCGAAAGCAATCTGCTGCCCACAGAGATCGCCAAACAGATCGTGTGGCGGAAGAAGCGCCCGGCGTTCGCAGCCGTAGCGGCGTGCCTGGTGCTCGCCGGCGGACTCATCTGGTTTCGGCAGACCACCGACATCAAGGCACTTGCCGACGCGGGCGGCGCGCCGAACCCCATTAACGTTGACCAGGCGTGGGACATCGTTCAGCGCGGGCCGAGTTCGTCTCTGCCGCGGCGGGCACAAGCGCAGGCCATCTACAAAGCTGCCGACTACCTGAAAAAGGAGCTTTCGCGCCTTCAAAACGAAGGCGCCGCCGAGCGCACGGAAACGGAGGCATTGATCGCAGCGCAGCAGAGTAAAGCCATGATCCCCGCGATCATGCAGGTCGTGCACGAATCGGTCCCCAAACCGGAGGGAGCGCTTGCAGACGCCCAGACCCAAGGTGCCGTACTTGCCGCCATCACCGATTCCCCGACGCCCCGCAGCAAGCGCAGACACGTGACGATCGAAGACTTGATCATCCGCTACGAGCCAGACGTCAATGCGTACGAATGGGCGAGCATTGTGGAGGTCGAGGGACCGATCAACGACCCGGGCGCGGCACTGCCGGCGGTCAAGATCGAAATCGTCTGCCGGACGCCCAACGAAGGCGGGGCCAAGTTCATCACCGACGCGTTCATGGACGTCCTGAGAAAGAACGGTCGCCGCCCCGACACCGGCTTTTACTTTGACCGCGTTTACTTGTGGGAGGGAAACCGGGTCGAAACGACACGCCCCGCAAGCGCACGCGTCGGGGCCGGCGGACGCGGTGCCGCGGCGGGCGTCGCACCCGCAAAACCGGGCGACGCGCCGGCCTCTGCCGCCGGGACAGTCGCGGGCCTTCCCCCCGAAGACGTAGACCCCATTACGCTGGAACCGATCGCCGGTGACTGGCGATTCGTGATCTGGATCGACGCCGTGTTGGAGGATTATCCCTACGCCGACGAAGAGGCAGAAGCTGACGACGGCGAGTAAAAGGCATGGCCGAAACCCGAACAACACCCCTCTGCTTCGCACACCCGCGCCACGTTGAGCGGCTGCACGCAGGACGGACCTGCTATGCCGCGATCGCAGCATCTACAGCCGGACCGACCGTACAGCGCGCCCCAGCGCGAGCGGGAACGCATCAGGGATCCGTGAACGAAAGCAAGCGAACCTTCAAAGAGAGCATCTGATGGACTTCCTACGACGACATTTGTTTCTCATTATCTGCACGCTCTCGTGCGTTGCCGGCATCGCGCTCGGGGTCACCGGTATCAGGGCGATGGCCAAGGTCGAGGAGCAAATGAAGGGACCGTCGGGTCTGTACCAGAGCCTCAGCGGGTTGCGCAGTGCCGGCATCAGCCGAGCGGCGATCGACGCCCAGCACGAGCGGATCGAGCTTGTTCTGGCTGACCGTGACAAGGTCTTCGAGAGCGCCGAAGAGCTCGCCAAACATGAACCGCTCGTCAAGGACGTCTTCCCTGAAGGCAAGCCGCTGGAACTGCTGGACTTCCGGCGCCGCTACGGGACCGAAATGAACCGACTGTTCGACTCACTCAGATCAGGCCTCCCTCCCGGGCCTCGTGAAATCGACGCCATGAACATCCTGATCGAAGAGGAGCAGTCCGAACTGCGCGAGTCCGGCGAGGGGCTTCCGGATGAGTTCACGGGCCCTTCGCAGACGCCAGCGGGCGTGCTGACCAAAGCCGGCGCCAAGCTGAACGCCGAGGCCCGCGCCAGCATCGCGGCGGCCCAACGCGTTTACTGCTACGGCGTTCCTTTCAAAGAGGAGCGCCTGCCTGACCGGCCGGCGAGCTTCGAGTTCGAGCCCGCCATGGCGGACGTCGACTCTGCGGAACCGCCCTACCTTTCCGACGCCTGGCGCGCCCAGGTCGGATACTGGATCCAGAAGGACGTGGTGGATGTCATCGTCGCGATGAACAGCGAAGTCGCCAACGCGGCGCTGGAGCAGAAAGGCAAGGCCTGGGTCGGGATCATGCCCGTCAGGGACGTGATTTCCGTACGCGTCTCGCTCGAGTACATCATGACCGATTCGGAGGCAAACCCGCCCGCCCTTCCCGGCGGGTACCAAGCCGCTTACCCGCCGGGCGGGCCCGACGGG
>JASFUW010000269.1:0-7166 GCA_050050135.1 Phycisphaerae bacterium | reverse complement strand
CGGATCGACGCCGGTTGTGAGTGAGCAGAGCAGGTGATTCCAACCGGCTGTCACACGGTCAGGAATGGCGGGTGAGAGTGCGCGGGCGATGGCGTCGGCGTTCGGCGGGCACAAGTGATTTCCATAGGTGGTGGCTGCCGGAAAGGCAGCGTTAAGCAGGGTACCCTCTGGTATGATGATGTCGATGGGTTGGACCATTCCCTGGTTGTGGGGTATGTCGGGGTTGACCATCTGGAGGAAGGTGAGTATGGCTGCGGAAGCGCTGGATGTGTAGGTTCCATTGACGAAGGCGTTGGACTGTGCGTCGGTTTGGGAGTAATCGAATGTGATGTGGGAGTCTTCCACGTTGATGGTCACACGGATTTTGTATTGCTTTCCAACATTGCGCCCGTCGTAGTATACTGTGGATTCGCCTTTGTATCGGCCATTCGGGATGGTGCGGATTTCGGCCTCCATCATCTTACGCGTGGCATCAAAGAGGGCGGCGCGATGGGAATCGAAGGTGTCGAGGCCGTATTTCTGAAGGAGGCGGAGCATACATCGCTCACCTACGACGCAGGAGCCGATTTGTGCGCGCAAGTCCTGTTGGACGATGTCGAAGCGTATGTTGGCGAAGATGAGGTCCCATACATCCTTGCGGAGGGTTCCTCTGTCGTAAACTTTGACCGGGGGGATTCTCAGGGCCTCCTGCCAGACTTCCGTGGCGTTGGGGTTGTAGCCGCCGGCGACGGCGCCTCCGATATCGGCCTGGTGTCCTTTGCAGGCAGACCAGGCGACCAGGCGGTCGTCAAAGAAGACGGGTTTGTAGACGGCGACGTCATTGTTCTGGTTTCCCATGCTGAATACGTCATTGTGGAAAATGACGTCACCGGGGTGAACGTCGTCACCGAAGTAGTTGATTATATACTTGCAGACGGGGCCGAGTGAAAAGGAAAGGATGGGGAGATTCTCGGTTTGCTCCAGCATGTTGCCTTGGGCGTCATAGATGCCGGTCACAAAGTCCTTGGCTTCGCAGAGGATGGGGGAGCGTGTAGTCTTCTGCAACGAGATACTCATTTCGTCGGTGGCGGCTTTGAACGCCCGAGCGAAGACTGACAGTAGGACGAAATCGATGTCGCTCATCGGAGACGTTCCTGAAGGGTGGAGGGAAGCGCATCCTTCCGCTGACGGTCATATACGACAAAGCTGCCGAAGCGATCACACACGCAATCGTGTTGGGATGTAATGAGGAGTGTCGTATTCACCTGCTCTATGACTGCGGGGCCACGGATGTGATGTCCGTGGTGCGTTCGATGGCCGTCGTAGACGGGGACGGTTTGCTCCGCGCTTTGTTCCGGGAGGTAGATTCGGCGCTGCGTTTTTCGGGCGACGGCTGCGTCCTGGTCGGTCATGGGTTCTTCTGCGTATGACGGTTTTTCGGTCAGTCCCACCGCCCGGACGCGCACGTTGATGAGCTCTATCGGCGTTTTTTCGCCCTCGAGGGAGTAGCCGTACGTCCGCTGGTGCTCGGTGTGGAAGGCAGTGCTGACGGTGTCGAGGTCGGCTGTACGGACGGCGTCGAGAGGAACGGCAAAGGAGACTTCATGGTATTGCTTGAGATATCTGCAGTCGAGAGAAAGTGAGTAGCGCCTCTTGTGATCGGGGATGGTCTCCAGGTCGAGCAATTCGGCGCCCTTTGCCATCATTGCGTCGATGAGCGCATTGAGCCTGTTGAAGTCTACGCTTTGGAGGGCGGATACGAATGAGGAGACGAAGTCGTGCTGCAAGTTGCTCATGAGCATGCCCGCTGCACAGAAGATGGAGGATTCGCGCGGGACGAGGAACAGGGGTATTTCGAGTTGCCGGCAGATCATGCAGGCGTGGAGGGGGCCGGCGCCACCGGCGGCGACTAGGGGGAACTCGCGGGGATCGTATCCGCGTTTGATGGAAATCTCGCGGACGCCCTGGGCCATGTTGGTGTTTATGACACGGTACATGCCGGCGGCGGCGTCGATGAGTGAGAGGCCGAGCGGGTCCGCGACGTGGCGCTCGATGGTTTTTGCGGCTGCGTCGTAGTCGAGCTTGATTTTTCCGCCGGCGAAGAAGTCCGGGTCCAGGTAGCCGAGAATCAAATCGGCGTCGGTGCAGGTGGGGAGCTGGCCACCTTTGCCATAACAGGCTGGTCCGGGGTCAGCGCCTGCGCTTTGTGGTCCCATGCGGAGCAGGCCTCCCTGGTCGATCCAGGCGATGCTGCCACCTCCTGCGCCGATGGTGACAATGTCGAGCATGGGGAGTGCGATGCGGTGACGGTTGATTTCTCCGTCGGTGACTACAATGGCTTTTCCGTCGCGGACCAGTGCGGCGTCGAAGCTGGTTCCTCCCATATCAATGGTAATGCAGTCGTCACGGCCATGTGTGCGTGTATATGCGAGTCCGGCGCCGGGGCCGGCGGCCGGGCCGGAGAGCAGTGTTCGGGCGGGACTGTACTGGGCGATCTCGGGATACATGACTCCGCCGTTGGACTGCATGAGGAGTAGGACGCCAGTGAATTGGATGTCGCGCAGCCGAGCCAGGAGTTGATCGAGATAGGAACTGAGCTTCGGTCCGACGTGGGAGTTCAGAACGGCGGTGCTGACGCGGTCGTAGAACCTGATCGAGGGGAGTAGCTCGGCGGAGACGGTGAGATAGGCATCGGGGAGTTCTCGACGGACGAGTTCGGCGGCTTGTCTTTCGTGCTCGGGATTAGCGAAGGAGTTCATGAAACAGATGGCGACGGCCTCGACCCTTTCGGCTTTGAACAAGGCGATGGCGTCGCGGATGTCGTCAAGACTCAGGGGTTCGAGGACGTCGCCCTTGTAGTCGAGGCGGCCGCGGACCGGGGCTCTCAGGTAACGGGGGACGATGGGGGGGACGTTGGTATAGCGATTGTCGTATTGCTTCTCGCGGATGCCGCGTCGCATTTCGAGGGCGTCGCGGACGCCAGCCGTAGTAAGGAGTGCGGTTTTCGCGCCGGTACGGGTGAGGACTGCGTTTGTGGTGACGGTGGTGCCGTGGACGATGGTGTCGATGGATTTCGCGAGTTGTGGGAGTGTCATATTTCGGGCAGTCGCGATCTCGCGCAGGCCGTTGATGAGACCGATGGACGGGTCGGACGGGGTGGAGAGGACTTTGTAGATGCTGGGTTCCCTGGCGTCCTCGGTGACGAGGAAGTCGGTGAAGGTCCCGCCGACGTCGATGCCGATTTTCAAGAGTGCGCTCCTGTCTGCGTCGGATGCGTGCTTCTTGCCTGGTCCACGCCTCGCCAGAATGCGTTGGTGTTGGCGGTCTTCAGTGCGTTGGGGACCGTTGCGGCGGCTGCCTGCCAGAATTCGTCGCTGGAGCACGGCAACAAGGTCAACCCGAGCAGGAAGCCGAGCATGACGACATTCAATGACCTCGGGGAGCCGACATCGACGGCGATTCGTGTCGCATCGAGGGAATGGACGGTGCCGGTTACGTCGCGGATTTTGGCGAGCAAATCGTCGACGTTCGGGTAGTCGGCGCCTTGTCGTTTTGCGGCGTGGCGCTGGCCGAGCACATAGGAAATGATGGGTGCGGTGTTGACGACTGCGGTGGTTTTGTGTGACATGAGTGGGAGGGCGCGGGCGGCTTCGACGGGTTCTAGTGCCAAGACTATGTCGGCTCTTTTGCTCGGAACGACGGGACTGATGCCTGCGTCGATGATTACGGTGGCGAGGACGCTTCCGCCGCGCTGGGCCATGCCGTGGAGCTGACCACTCACGACGTGGTGTCCGCGGTCGACGAAGATGTCGCAGAGCAGGCGGGCGGCTGTCAGCACGCCTTGTCCGCCGGTGCCGACGAGAACGACGCGCCAGCCGTGCCGGTCAGGTGTTTGCGGTGCGGCGTTCATCCGTCTCCTCATAGTGGTGCGGTGTGATCGCGTGTTGCGGGCAGACGTAGGCGCAGATGGCGCAGCCATCGCACAATTCATCGTTGATCTCGTAGCGTCCGTCGAGGACCGTGATGCCGGGGCAACCGAGCAGGCGGATGCAGGTAGAGCAGGCGTTGCAGCGTTCGGGATCGATCGTGAAGTAGAGGCGTTTTTCGTCTCGGGCGATCCTGCGGCGCTGAACGACGCAGGGTGCGTGACAGACGATGACGTTGACGCCCGTGCCGTTTTTCGCGGTGCTTAGTGCCGCCAATGTGGCATCCTCATGGAAGGGGTTGACGGAGAAGATTTCGCTGACCCCGAGGCCGCGGGCGGCGGACTCGATAGAGAAGCGTGGAGTGGGTGCGGGCGTGCCTCCGGCTTCAAGGTCTGGCTCCAACGCGGTTCGGAATGCATCGGTGGTGAGGCTGGGCTGAAAGCCGGTCATGGCTGTGATGTAGTTGTCGAGCACGACGACGGTGACGCTGTCGTTTGCCTGTATGGCGTTGAGGAGGGCTGGAAGCCCGCTGTGGAAGAAGGTGGAATCGCCGATGTATGCGACGGTTCGCCTGCCGGTGGTGCGGGCGACGCCGCAGGCTTGGGTGATGGAGGAGCCCATGCAGAGCAGCATATCGCACGCTTGCAGGGGCTCGCCGTATCCGAGCGTGTAGCAGCCGATGTCGTTGCAGTAGACCGTGGTGTTGCCGAACACCTTGCGCAGCAGGTAGAAAGTGACACGGTGTGGGCATCCGGGGCAGAGGACGGGTGGTCTTGGTGGGAGGTCGGGGATGTTGACGGAGACGATCTCGCGTTTGTCCAGGTTCAGGTAATCGCGGACGGCGTCTTCGACGATGTCGGGTGAGTACTCGAACTCGGTCGGAAAGTGGGCCGATCGTTTTCCGTAGACGGGCACACGGCACCGGGTGTGGAAGGCCGTGCGACTGACCCAGTCCTCGACAAAGGGAGTAAGCTCTTCGACGACGAGGACGGATTCCACTTCTGCGAGGAAGTCGGCGAGCAGGTCTTGGGGGATGGGATAGCCTCCGACCTGCTGGAGCGAGACGGTGTCGTGGAGGCCGAGGTCATCGAGGACCTGTGTGGCATAGGCGTAGGCCACGCCGCTGGCGATGATGCCG
This sequence comes from Phycisphaerae bacterium, assembly GCA_050050135.1. GTDB lineage: Bacteria > Planctomycetota > Phycisphaerae > UBA1845 > UBA1845. The sequence goes on along the minus strand of JASFUW010000269.1, from coordinate 2,123 downwards.
CGCTTGCCGGAGCCGGTGCGCGGGAAGAACGTGGAGTCTGCGAGTAGCTGTTCGGCGCGGTGGAACCGTTCGGTCAGCTCGGCTCGCATTCGGCGGGCGTTTGAGGGGATCGGGACGTAGCGAGGCGGATTCTTATCGAAGCCGAGTTCGTTTCTTTCCGTGGGCAGCGAGCCGAACTCCACCATTCCGCTGCTGTGACAGACTCGTGTCGTCGGGCGGATGATGACGGGCAGGCGGGTTTGCTCCGAAAGATGGAAGGCGAAGCGTGTCATCTCGAGGGCGTCCTCGGGGGTTGCGGGGTCGAGAACGGGAAAGAAGAGGAAGTTGGTGAGATGGCGCTGGTCCTGTTCGTTGGGGCTGGTGATGAGCGAGGGATCGCCGGCGGAGACGATCGCCATGCCGCCCTCGACGCCGACGTAGGGCATGGTGGAGAGGGGGTCGGCGGCGTAGTTTAGGCCGAGATGCTTCATGCCGCACATGGATCGTGCGCCCGCAAGGCTCGCTCCGAAAGCGACCTCGACGGCGATCTTCTCGTTGATCGAGTATTCGAACCGTAGCCCGGTTCGAGGGCCGATTTTCGCGAAGGTGTCGCCGAGTTCGGAGGAGGGGGTCCCGGGGTAGCATGAGAAGAACTGGACGCCGGCTTCGAGTGCGCCGCGGACGATGGCCAGGTTCCCCAGGAGGCAGGCACGCTTGCCGGGCTGATCGATCAGCAACTCATGCGTCGGGGGTGAACTCATCGTCGTTCGCTCCGGGCAAGCGCGGTTGGAACGCTTTGAGGGACGGTGTGGCAGGAATGCTCCCGCCGGGCTCGCCTCGTCGTGCGCGTCTGAGGGTATCTTAGGGCAGGCGCGACCGGTTTGGAACTCTAATCATTTGCGTTTGCGGTGCGTTCTGGGGGACGGCGTGTCGAATGCATTCGCGCGTCGAGGGCGGACGGCCGGGTCGAATGGCGGCGCGATTCGACGCGAGCGGGCGTCTGGTCCAAAAAATGCTTGACGGTTACCATCAACAGCATTAACTAGATTGCGCGGTGCCAGACGGGTGCGGAGCGCGCTCTCGGGCTGTAAGCTCCGAGTGACGTGCGAATCCGCGCGGGTCGGGTCGCAAGGTGGTTCTGCGTTGACCTTCCATCGCCCCAAAACACTGAAGGAAGCACTCCACATTCTGAGGGACTATTCCGGGAATGCTGTACAATATGCAGGTGGGACGGATTTGTGGCCGCGATGGTCTCGTGGGGTGTCGGGGACACCCGAAGTTCTCGTCGACTTGAAGCGGGTGGAGGGTCTGAACGGCGTCCGGCGGTCGGACGGGCGGCTAGTGGTTGGGGCGTGTACGACCATGGCCGAGGTTTCGACCAACGGGGACGTGTTGAATGTGGCTCCTGCGTTGGCGTTGGCGGCCGGGCGTGTTGCATGTCCTCAAGTTCGGAATCGGGCGACGATCGGGGGGAATCTGTGTAATGCGTCCCCGGCTGCGGACACGGCCATCCCGCTGACTTTGCTCGATGCGACGGTCGAGTTGGGGTCGTTGGACCTGAGGGGGGGTGTCGTTACGCGAGAGTTGCCCGTCACGGAGTTTTTTCGGGGACCCGGAACCACGGCTGTGCTACCGGGCGAGGTCTTGACGTGCGTGAGATTCGAGCCGCCGGCCGAACATGCCTATGTGGCTTGGGACAAGTTCGGGACGCGGCCGGCAATGGAGATTGCGGTGGCGTCGGTCGGGGTGGCGGTTCGGATGTCAGGAGGGTCCGTGACGTGGGCCCGGGTCGGCTATGGATCCGTCGCGCCGGTTCCACTCAGGGGGTGCGGTGCTGAGGCGGCGTTGGTGGGTCGGCCACTCAGTGTCGAGGTCATTGCGGGGTGTGAGCGTGCGGCTCGGACTGAGGTCTCTCCGATCAGCGATGTCCGAGCGAGCGAGGCTTACCGCCGCGAGGTCGTCGGTGTCATGCTCCGAAGGATGCTGACACGTGCGGGACACGATGGAAACAACTGAACTCGCATGTACGGTGAACGGTGAGGGTGTGCTGGTGCGGGTACGACCGTTTGCCACGATTCTCGAGGTGCTTCGCGACGAGTTGGAGCTGACGGGGACGAAGTATGGATGCGGCGAGGGGGAGTGCG